>JAOQAP010000011.1 GCA_025963465.1 Flavipsychrobacter sp. | reverse complement strand
CGAAACATGTGCCATTGCCTATAGTTGCGGTATATGTACCGGCAAGTGTTGCAACGTATGCCGCATCAGTAGCGCCTGGTATAGGTGTACCATTTAATGACCACTCATAAGTCAATGTTGAGCTTGTAGATGTAACCGATAAATTAACAGGATTACCATGGCAAAGCGTTGCGGAACCTGATGCAGGCAGTATTGCGCTTGGATCCATCATATTGCCTATGCTCACACCATATGTTGAAGATATCGTACAGCCATTGCTGTTAGTTACAGAGTAAGAGATATAAGCACTACCAAATCCTACACCTGTTACAACACCAAACATATCTACACTTGCTACGAAGTTGTTACTGCTGCTCCACATACCACCTGTTGTTACTTCAGTCAGGCTCAATGTAAGACCTGCGCAGATATTAGTAACAGTACCAACTATAGGTGCTACAACCGGAACAGCCAATGAAATGATCGCTGATTCAACACTTGTTACACAACCAAACGGACTAGTAACAGTGTAAGTTATCATCGCTGTACCTGGTATTCCACCTGTTACATTACCGAATGGATCTACAGATGCTATTGCAATGCTGCTGCTGCTCCATGTACCGCCCGGTGTTGTACTTGTGAAAGTAGTTGTGCTGCCGGAACAAACCGTAGGTGCACCTGATATAGGAGCAACTACCGGTAATGGATTAACTGTAGTAGACGAAGTTACCTGGCAACCGGTAAGTGTAAGTGTGTATGCAATGCTTGTTGTACCAGCAGCAATACCGTTTACAAGGCCTGTAACAGGATCAATAGTAGCTACTGATGTATTGCTGCTGCTCCATGCACCGCCTGGTGTAGCATCGCTCAGTGTTATTGTTGAACCTTCACATACATTGGTTGGGCCTGCTATTGCTGCCGGCAATGGATTAACTATAACTGTAGCGCTGCCGCTCATATTAGATACACAACCGTTGCCGTCTGTTGCAACTATTGTATAAAGACCTGCAGCAGTTTGCATATTTGTAATTGAGCTACCTGTACCTGCATCAGTACCTGCACCTACACCATTAATGAATGTCTGGTAGTTAGTACCTACATCAGAACTGCTCAATACAACCGGTACACCTGCACCACCTGCGCAGTACGCACCGCCACCGCTCACATTATATACAGTAGGCAGAGGGTTAACAACGATCACAGAGCTACCGCTCATGTTATTTGTACAGAAAGTAGTCAGATCAGTACCAACTATTGTATAAGTACCAGCAGCTGTCTGGAAACCGAAATCAAGTACACTGCCATTACCTGTCATCAGGCCGCCAACAGGAACACCATTATTGTATAACTGATATCCTACTGTGTTATCAGAAGGAGTTAATGTAACATCAATGCCTGCACCACCTGTGCAATAGCTGCCACCTGTGCTTACAGTGTAAGCATTAGGCAATGGGTTGACAGTTACAACTGCAGTACCGCTCATATTTTCTGTACAACCTGTAGTTGCATTTGTTGCAACCACAGTATAGTTACCTGCTGCAGTCTGGAAACCAAGATCCAGGATAGAACCTGTACCTGCTATTATTGTACCAGTTGGTGTACCATTAAAATATATTTCGTAGTTAACACCTGTTTCAGAACCGCTTAAAGTAAGATCAACACCTGCACCACCTGCGCAATAAGCACCACCTACGCTGATCGTCTGGACCAAAGGAAGCGGATCAATTACTATTGTAACAGTAGATGTCATATTGCTTGTACACATAGTCGTCAGGTTGGTAGCTATCACAGAATAAGCACCTGCACCTGTCTGGAAACCAAAATCAAGATCACTTCCTGTGCCTGTCAATGAAGTTACATATACTCCGTTATCATAAAGATCATAATTGATAGCTGATTCTGATGGAGTAAGACCTACATGAAGGCCAACACCACCTGCGCAATAATGACCACCACCTGTTACTGTTTCTATTATTGGTAATGGATCAATAACTATTGTTGCACTGCTTGTCATGTTATTTACGCAGCCTGTTATTGCATCTGTTCCTACAACTGTGTAAGTACCCGCAGCTGTCTGAGCACCGAAGTCAAGAGCTGCACCTGTACCTGCTACCAGGCCGCCGACTGCTGATGCACCATTGAATAATTGGTAATTAACACCAACCTGAGATGGTGTTAAGAATATATGAAGCCCTGCACCACCAGCGCAGTAGTTACCACCACCGGATACAGTTTCTGCTATAGGAAGTGGGTTAACTACTACATTAACAGATCCTGTCATTATGTTTGTACATGATGTAAGTGTATTGGTTGCAACTACTGTGTAGTTACCGGCTGTTGTCTGTAAACCAAATGTTATACCGCTTCCTGTACCTATTACTACAGTACCTGTAGGTACACCACCTATATATAGTTCGTAGCTAAATCCTGTTTGTGAATTAAATAAACCAACGGCTACTCCTGCACCACCTGCGCAATACTGGCCACCGCCTGTCACTGCATATTGTGTTGGTAAAGGATTTACTGTTACACCTACTGTACCTGTCATTGTTGTAGTACAAGATGTAATTGCATTTGTACCTATTACAGAATAAGTACCTGCCACTGTCTGGTTACCAAAAGTTATAGCAGTACCTATACCTGCTACTGAACCGCCAACTGATGTTGAAGGAGCCCTCATCAGTTGGTAGTTGATACCACCTGCTGAATTATTCAGACCTACCGGTACACCTGCACCGCCTGCGCAATAAGCACCACCACCTGTTACTGTGTATGCTGTCGGATTTGCATTAACAGTGATCAACACCGTGCTTGCAGCCGAGGTACAAGGTCCTGCACCATCCGGGTCATTAGTAGTTAATGTAAGAGTAACTGTACCGCTTAATATTGTTGGAGTATAAGTAGATGCAGGAGAGTTAACATCAGAGAATGTGCCGCTTGGTGCGCTCCATACTGCTGTTGTTGCGCTGCCGCCCATCAGTCCGTTAAGTGTTATTGTATTACCTGCGCATAAAGTCTGTGGAGTTCCTGCATTAGAAGTTGCAGCAGGATTAACAGAAATAAGTACTGTGCTGAATACTGCAGGGCAAGGGCCGGCACCATCAGGGTCATTGGTAGTCAGTGTCAGTGTTTCTGAACCGCTTGATATGCTTGGAGTGTATGTAGATGTAGTAGATGACGGAGCGCCGAATGAACCGCTCGGTGCTGTCCAGAACGAAGAACTTGCACCACCGCCTATTGAACCGGCCAGTGTTATGAAACCATTGCTGCATACTGTCTGCGGGAAGCCTGCATTTACTGTAGCTGCAGTGTTCACAGTGATTACAACTGTGCTGACAGCAGTACCGCAAGGGCCTGCACCATCAGGGTCATTAGTTGTTAATGTCAGTGTTACGTTACCGCTTGTTATGCTTGGCGTGTAAGTAGATCCTAATGAGTTTACATTAGAGAAAGTACCGCTTGGTGCGCTCCATGTTGCAGAACTTGCACTGCCACCTATAGTGCCTGCAAGTGTTATTGTGCTGCCTGAGCATGCTGTTTGAGGAGTACCTGCGTTTACTGTTGCAGGAGGATTGATGTTGATCAGCGAACCACCTTCAACACTCCAGCAGCCTGATACAGACTGTGCTCTGAAGAAATAAGTACCTGTTGCAGTCACTGTCTGGAAAGTAGATGGTGTTGCTGTAGATGTACCGCCTGATGTTAAACCCTGATAGTACATAGTACCACCTGTACCACCAAATGCAGATATACCCTGGCTGCCGCAGAATGTGCTGCCTGATACAGGAAATACAGATACTGGTGTTGGTGTAGCGTTAATTGTTATTATTACTGTGCTGTTAACTGCAGGACAAGGTCCTGCACCATCAGGGTCATTTGTTGTTAATGTCAGTGTTTCTGTACCATTTGGTAAACTTGGAGTATAAGTAGATGTCAGAGAAGCTGTATTAGAGAAGCTACCTGTTGGAGCACTCCATGTAGATGAGGTTGCACCGCCACCTATGCTACCTGCCAATGTAATTGCGCTACCCGCGCACACAGATTGTGGGCTACCTGCGTTGGCAGTTGCAGGTGTGTTAATAGTGACAACTGTGCTGCCTTCTGCACTCCAGCATCCTGCACCGGACTGTGCCCTGAAATAGTAAGTACCTGATGTTGATACAATTTGAGAAGTTGATGGTGTCGCAGTAGAAGTACCTCCTGAAGTAGTACCCTGGAAATAAATAGTTCCGCTACCACCGTTAGATGCTGTGATCGTTTGTGTACCACCGCATGTAGTTGTACCACCTAACACTGTTACTGCTGTTGGTATTGGATTAATAACTACGGTTACACTTCCTTCAGCACCCCAGCAGCCGCCGCCAGACTGAGCCCTGAAATAATAAGTACCTGATGTAGCGATCAACTGAGATGTAGAAGGAGTAGCTGTAGAAGTACCGCCGGATGTTGTACCCTGAAAATAGATAGTACCACCTGTACCACCTGATGCTGTAATAGTTGTACTGCCGCAGAATGTACCACCACCACTTACTAATGTTGCAGTGGGAGGTGTGCTTACTGTAGCTGTAACTGTGTTTGATGTTACTGTCGCCGGAAATATACAAGTTAAGCCACCAGCCGGAGACATTACTGTAGACACATTATCACCATTGCTTAATGTGGTAGTAGAATAAGTAGGGCCAGAAGCAACAATACTACCATTCACTAACCACTGGAAAGTAGGTGATGTTCCTGCATTTGCATAGGTAGGAGTGAATGTAACATTTGTACCTGAGCATACTATACCTAATGGTGACGCAGCTATACTCACAGTAGGTGTAGCCGGTGTATTGATAGATACATTTGCAAAGTCAGTTCCTGAGCTACCGGTAGCTACACCGGAAAGTGCAGGGGAAATGCTGGATGCATAGATATAGCCGGGAGATGCAGATGTGCTTGTTGGCTCAACCTGCAGATTATTGATCGTGATCTGGTCTGTTGTTGCAGTACCTGTAACAGTAACAACAAAAACTAAATTTCCGCCTGAATAAGACGACGATACACTTGCTATATCTCCGGGAGGAGTTGTAAATGAAGGAGGCGCTGCTGTATTGAACTGCCAGCCACCTGGCGCAGTTAACGTTATCGTTGTAGTACCTACAGCGAAATCACCGCTTACACCTTCCCCTATCACTATGCCGCTAATGCTGGTATAAGAAGGAGAGCCGCCTGTAGTAGCGGTACTCGGACAAATACCCGTTCCACCGGTTCCCTGTGTTACTCCAACAACAGCAAAACCTTTAAAGCCTATTGCGCAAAACAGAAGAGTTGCAAACAATATTTTCGTTGTTTTCGCACGGAAATCATTCCCTGCAAACAATGCATTAAGCGGTGATAATAACAGTTTTCTCATGTGCTAAATCTTAAATAAAGAATAAAATTGTCAGAATTGAGGGTAAACATACTAAAAAATGGTTAGGGAACAAATATTACGTTAGTAATTTTTTAAGAAAATATACTTTTCCACAATATATCCCCGAAGCCAAATATTTAAGTCACAAAGGATGACAAAAATCAATGTATTAACTACTGAATTAACTATACTCAGAAAAAATAATGCATCGGAACACCGATGCATTAAATAAATTTATTTTCAAAAAACATCCTATCCCGGAACCCTCGCAATGTATTTAGCCATTTCCTTTAGCTGATCTACCACCTGTGCATTAGTTGGTTTGCAGGCTTTTGCCTTATTAAAATAGATCTTGGCATTACGAAAATCCCTGCGTTGTATGCAAATACCTGAAAGCTGCAGATAGGCCGTTGCTTCATTATCTTTATCAGGAAGGCCAATTTTCACTGCTTTCCGAAGGTGTTCATAGGCTTCTTTTGTTTTACCTTGCTTCTGAGCTATAGCCCCCAATTGCAGGTATGCTGTTCCTTCATATTCTTTTTCTGTACCTGTTTCAAGCCCCTTTCTAAGCTGGCTCTCAGCCTTATCAAGGTCATCGCCCATTGTAGAAAAATTTGCCTGCAGCATGTAGAAAGAAGAACGGATCGGCTTATACAGCATGTTAGGATATTTTACCCTTGTCAGCAGCTTTTGTGCGCCTTCCATGTCACCTGCCTCCATATAGCCCTGTATCAGGGTCATAGGGCCAATAAGGAATTCTGCCACCACCATAAGTATAGCCACTAAGAACGGGATCCAGGCAATCCACCATGTCACTTTAAACCCTGCAAGAAAACCCAGCGCTATTAAACCAATAGCTATAGGAATACGATAAAAAACAAATATGCGCCTAAAATTCATATAATAAATTGGGCGGCAAATATACCGTATTTTTGTAACAGTGAACAATGGTAAAATGTTTGCAGAACAACATAAACGAGGAAATAACTGTCTTTACTAAACTATCTGCTATTTTTGTATCCTCACAACTAGTGATACATAACTAACCGCTCAGAAAACAAATGGATTGGTACGAAAATTGGTTTGGCTCGCAGTTTTATAAGATCCTGTATCAGAACAGAGATGAATTTGAAGCACAGGAATTTGTCGAGAACCTGTTGGGCTATTTGAAACCACGCCCCCAAAGCACCATGCTGGACATAGCTTGCGGTGAGGGTCGTTTCGCGAGGCAGCTTGCAGAGCACGGCTTTGATGTTACCGGTATTGACCTCTCTAATGAAAGTATTGAAACCGCAAATACGTTTGAAAGCAATAACCTTCGTTTTTTTGTACAGGATATGCGCTTGCCATTTTATATCAATTACTTTGATTACGCATTCAATTTCTTTACCAGCTTCGGATATTTTACTCATGATCGGGATCACGCACTTGCAGCCAGGTCTTTTGCTGCTGCACTGAAAAAGGATGGGATACTGGTCATCGACTACCTGAACCCTGAATATGTGCTGGCAAATTTTGTACCGGAAGAAGTGATTACGCGTGACACGCATACGTTCAATATCAAAAGAAAGATAGAAAGAAAACACATCATAAAAGAAATCAGCTTTCTTGATGCAGCAAAGCAGGAAAGGCGCTATACCGAAAGTGTTGCGGCTTTCTCACTCGCTGATTTTATAAAGATGTTCAAGTCTACAGACATGTCTTTGGTAAATACTTTCGGCGACTATCAATTACGTCCATACCACCCTATCGATTCACCCAGGTTGATCATGATCTTCAAAAAGAAAAATGCTTAAAGACTTACACGATCTGCTGCTTCGCTGGGACCACACCATTTGGTATTATGTAAACACTCAATGGCATAATTCATTTTTGGATTGTGTAGTACCGTTCCTGCGCAATCAATGGTTTTGGGTGCCGTTATACCTTTTCCTTGCGCTGTTCATGCCTGCCAGATTCAGGAAAAATGGTTTGATATGGTGCCTGTTATTTATTGTATCATTCATTTTTTCCGACCAGATAAGTGCCCATTTATTAAAGCCAATTTTCCATCGTCTGCGTCCATGTAATGATCCGATGCTATCTAACATAATTCATGTCATTGTACCTTGTGGAAGCGGCTATAGCTTCCCGTCATCGCATGCTGCAAATCACTTTGCCCTTGGCGTATTCAGTGCTATTACACTAGGTAAGGTTTTCCGCTGGGTATGGCCTGTGGCAATACTTTGGGCCGTATTGGTTTCTTTCTCGCAGGTATATGTAGGAGTCCATTTTCCACTCGATGTTACGTCTGGAGCCCTTATAGGCACAATCATTGCGATCTGTACAGGCTCGTTCTTTAATTATTATTTCAGGCTGTCAAACGAACCGTTTAAAAGAATAGTCACAGATAATGAGGGGAAGCCCCTTTAGATTTTTTCGGGTGATTGATTACTTGCTTTTAATGAATTTATCAAGATCATCCTGCGAGTTTTTATACGTAAACTTATTTTCGAGGTCTGTGTAATATTCTTTATCTACGGTTATATCATAAGCCCACTTGGCAAAGTCCACTTTGCTTGCTTCAAACGCCAACCAGTCCATAATATCAGCTACCTGTGCTGTTGTTATTTGTTCCTTTTTCAGCTCATCTTTCAACAGTCCCATTTTCTGCGTGTCTGTCGTTTTCTCAGCTACTTTCTTTTTTAGCGTTGTTGTTTTATCATCGGTTAGCGTACCCGTTGCCATCGGCGATGCTACCGGCAATGAGGAGTTTACACTATTATCAGCAACACTATTGTCCTGGTTATTTTGATCATTATTATTCCTGGTATCGTAATTGTTACTGCGGGTATCATATTGCCCAGCCCCTGGTATAGGATGTTCCGCTTTATATGCACTCATCTCCATTTCCTGCATACTATTGCTACCGGTTTCAGTATCAAAAATAAATGTTGATATCATACCATTGTATGTTTTCACATTACCTTCATATACAAGCTCTTCCCGGCCTTTGCCCCTGCGGTTATAAACAACACTATATATTTTCAGGTTATGGCTTCCATAAGGCAGGTCACCCACAGTTATAGAAGTGCCTCTCTTGTTAAAGAAGCGGTTATCCACAGCCACACTTATCTGTTGGGTATTGTCTTTCAGCCTTACCTTGAGCATGGATTGCGCCATAGACTTTGTAAAACTCACAAAAATTATGATTACCAGAAGAAAAAATAGCTTTTTCATAGACCGCATTTATTAATTTTTTAATACAGCAATTGTTGTGCCGCAGGCTTTAGACTGTGTTATTATATTAAAGGTTTAACATGGCAGCAACAAAGCACACAATATTCCAGCAGATACCCCTGCATTAAGCGACTCTGCACCACCTTTTCTTGGTATCATTACTTTTTGGGTCGCCATTGCACTTACCTGTGCGCTCACCCCTTTCGATTCATTGCCTATAATAAGTATACCTGCATCTATTCTCTTAATGCTGTATATATTTTCTCCATCCAGGGTAGCCGCTATTTTGGGCAACTTTGTAGCTGTAAGAAATGATAAGAACCCTTCTTCGTAAATGTTCACACGCAAGTGCCCACCCATGGCGCTTTGCACTACCTTCGGATTATACACATCTACACAACCTGACGAGCAGATCACATTCTTTATTCCGAACCAATCAGCTATTCTTATAAGGGTACCCATGTTGCCGGGGTCTTGTATACCATCCAGGGCCAGGTACCATTCATTTGCATCTGGTATTTCCTGCTCAATGGGCCTTTCTATTACAAGCAGTACGCTATTAGGCGTTTGTAACTGCGACAATGTTGCAAGCTCAAAGTCTTTTACAACACATAATTCCGCTTTGCCATGTTTCGATATTAAATATTTGTTGGCAGAAGCCCATTCTTCCGTAGCTACGATAATTTTTATACCCTGCCCTGCTGACAACCACTCATTAGCTATTTTTTCCCCTTCAGCAATAAATACACCGTACTCTTCACGGAATTTTTGCTGTGTTAACGACCGAATGTATTTATTTTGCGCTTTCGATAGCATATACTGCAAAACTACAATAATTGTGGTTGTCGAAGAACGGTACATGAGCAATAGCATTTACAGCCATCACAAACGGATTTTATACACTCTTCTCGCGGGGCTTATATGCTTATCGCTTAGCTGTAATACCACTAAGTACCTCAAGAAAGACGAACATTTACTTGTAAAAAATAAAGTAACACTAAAATCTGACAAACCGATCCCTAACAAAGGCGAGCGTAAAGACAACCTCAGTAAGATAATTATTCAAAAACCAAACTCTGATGCGGTAGACATCCTGCCGTTTAAGACACCTTTTAAATTGTGGCACTACAATCATCGTTACGAAAAAAGACATAAACATGATTCGTTGTTGCCCAAATCGGTTGAGCGTCCTGCAATTCTAGACACTACTCTTATCCCACGCTCTATACAAAACATGAAGAATTACCTGTTCAACCAGGGATACTTTTATGCCAGTATTCAGGACACTGTCATTTACTCATATAAAAAAGCAGTTGTAAAGTACGACATCTCTGCAGGAAACAATTATCTCATCAACAAGATAAATTACGATGTGAACGATAGTAATATACTATTCCTGTTGCAAGCCACAAAAGATGTGTCAGTATTACAAAAAGAGAAGCAATTCACCTACAGCATGCTGGAGGATGAGCGCAGCAGGATAACATCAGTAATGAGAAATAATGGCTACTACAAATTCACACAGGAAAACGTCACGTTTACCATAGATACTTTTGATAAGACATTGTTCCGGAATATTGAAAGTCCGTTTGAAAGTGCGATCAATTTTATAAAATTAGCAAAGCACAAAACAACGCCGACAATTGATATCAACACGATCATCCGCCTGGCCGACGATACGGCTGCCTACAAACAATTTACAATAGCATCTGTAAATGTATATCCTGATTTTGAAGATGCGGAAGACCTGAAAGATTCCACAATGATCAAAAGAACGATAGATAGTATCAACTTTAAATATCACCATGAGTACGTTCACGCTAAAGTGCTGTATGAGCATATATACATAGCTCCCGGCAATGTATATTCCCAGGCCGATTATGACAAGACCTACACAAAGTTGAACGAACTGGGCATATTTCAGTATGTTCGTATCGATGCTAGGGAAAATCGTAAGAACAGGGGCACCATTGATTACAATATATACCTTACCCAGAGTAAGAAACATGATCTGAATTTTAACGTCGAAACTTCTAAAGGTTCTACATATTCTCTTGGCACCTCTGTTGGTGCAAACTTCAGGGATAAAAACTTTGCACATGGCGCCAACCTGCTTACCATAGGTGTAAGCGGTGGGCTGGAGTGGGTATACAATGAAAATAAAGGAACTAAAATACTGGACCACTTCGACCTGCTCACTAAATTTTATGGTATCAATGCAAGCCTTGATTTTCCAAAATTTCTGGCACCTGTAGCCTCCTCATTATTTGATAACAGCAACCTTCCTCACACCATCATTGGTGGTGGTGAGAATGTACTGGATCGTGTAAATTACTTTACGCTTGTCAATACCAGTGCTAACTTCGCTTATAGCTGGCATCAGAACCAGTCTATAACGTGGACATTCGCTCCCGCGTTCATCAACATCATCCGTTTACCTGTAGAGACCGACTCATTCAAAAAAGTATTGAGTACAAATGCTTATTTGAAAAACAGCTATAAGCCCAATTTTATAGAAGGACAGAATATCTCGTTTACTTACGACAACAGTATTAAAAAGCACGGGATCAACTACTCATTCCTGAAGCTGGGCCTTGAAGAAGCAGGCGCACTATTAGGTGCTGTAAATGAGTTGGGGTTTGCCTTGAATGACCTGTATAATTTACAGTTTGCGCAATATGCAAAATTCGATTTCGATGCACGCCATTACTTCACATTCCCACGTTCGGTGTTTGCACTGCACTTTTATGGCGGCGTTGGTGTTCCTTACGATAAATCTCCTACCCTGCCATATATCAAACAGTATTTTGCCGGCGGCCCCTATAGTCTGAGAGGATGGCCTATACGCACATTAGGCCCGGGCAGCTATTTTAATGACAGCGTAAAAATAAACCAGATAGACAGGACAGGCGACATAAAGCTGGAATTTAACGGGGAATATCGCTTCCCGATCGCACCTTTGTTTGCTGGCGCTGTAAAGATGAATGGTGCATTCTTTGCCGACATGGGCAATATATGGCTTGCAAAAGCAGATTCAAGCTACCCCGGAGGGGAGTTCCGGCTGAAAACATTTGGTCAGACTCTTGCTGCCGACATGGGTATTGGTCTCCGTTTTGATATAGCTTCCTTCCTCACTGTCCGTCTCGACATCGGAGTACCAGTTAAAAAGCCTTATGTACACCAGAACGGCGGATGGGTATTTGATAAGCTTGACTTCTACAATTCTGCATGGCGTAAAGACAATGTGATACCGGTAGTTACTATCGGCTACCCATTCTAAATTGTGCTTTCCAATCTCATTTAGCCCAATTATTATATCTTTGAGGTCTATGCGTAATATCAAGATCATAGAAGTTAGATCAGAAATAGGAGCAGGCACACGTGGCGCCAGCCTCGGCATCGATGCCATAAGGATAGCGGCGCTCGATTTCATGAGCAATCTGTTCGTCAACTTTCCGTCAGAAGCGGTAGAGAATGAGAACAGGCTTTTGTATGAGCCTATCGCATCACCTTACGCAAAGCGTATACAGGGAATTCACACCATGTATGAGCGGGTATCAGCCGTAGTAGCAGAAACCGTAAAATCAGGATTGTTCCCGCTGGTACTTGCAGGCGATCATAGTACTGCAGGCGCCACTATAGCAGGCCTTAAAATAGCTAAGCCAAAACGCCGTTTGGGTGTTGTATGGATAGATGCCCATGCAGACCTTCACTCTCCATTCACCACCCCATCAGGCAATATGCATGGAATGCCGTTGAGCATTTCTCTTGCAGACGATAACCAGGAAAACCAAGTACATAACCTTGACGATAAAACACTTGAATACTGGAAAAAATTGAAGGCAATAGGCAAAATAGAGCCAAAGATCTTACCAGAAGATATTGTCTTTATTGCTCTTCGCGACTTTGAAAAAGAAGAAGAAGCGATCATAAAAAAAGGCAACGTAAAAGTGATACCGGTTGCAGAGTTACGCAAGAAGGGTGTGGAAAATGTGGTTCGCCAGACATTCCTTCATCTCTCCCAGTGCGATGACATCTATGTTTCATTTGATGTGGATAGCCTTGATAGTTCTATATCGCGTGGCACAGGAACACCCGTAAGCAACGGGCTGAAGGAACGTGAGGCCGAAGACCTTGTTGCGTCTTTTATGCAGCATCACAAAATATGCTGCTTCGAGATCGCAGAAGTAAACCCAACTCTGGATAAAGAGAATCTGATGGCCGAAATAGCCTTCAACATACTACAACGTAGCGTGAACCTGCTGCTGCTTAACTAAAAGGGAGGAACTATCTATTTAACAATAATGCACTTGATACCTTTTCCTGCTATTGCGACACTATCGGGCACATTAAAAAGTGGATTACTTCCGATCTTGTTCAGCATTATGTGATCAAAATAAACAGTATCTCCGGGCTTCACGCGCTGATATAAGCTAAGTATTACTTCCTTATCAGATGACGTGTCAGCATCTGTACCAAGATCAGCGCCTATCATATTGCCCATGTAGTGCTCCGACATGAAGTCCGTGATCTTCATAAGCGTTCCCACAGAATCTTCATAAACTTTCCGTTCAGCGTAGCTAAAGTCAAAGCCAACAATTTTATAATGATTTCCCAGGGAATCGTATGAGGTGAGGCCTTGTCTCAATAAAGTAGAAAACCTTGAAGGCTGTATGGGCCCGCCCTTATAGTCCGATTCACCGATGTACACAGGTGGAACAAATGCCTTTGCGGGTGCTTTTGCAGCCTGTTTACCACTTACTTTCTGCTGACCAGACAGATGAAGACCTGTCATCATTAAGGAAAGAAACAATATACCTGCTGTCCTGTTCATCATTATCCAAAAATAAAAAAATAACGGGGTAAACCAATTTATTTTTTCACCTATCTTTTCAGGGCATTCAGCGCACACCAGGCCATCATTCCCATTCCTGTTTGCATAGCTTCCTCATCTATATCAAAACGGGAATTGTGCACCGGAGCAGTAAATTCTTTCCCATCTTTACTGGTACCAATACGAAAGAAGCATCCTGGCACATGGCGAGTATAGAAACTAAAATCCTCTGCCGCCATACGCATATCCAGCTCATGCACGTTAGCTGCTCCAAGAAAGTCTGTTGCCCAGTCTTGTGCCTGTCCAGTCAGTACAGGATCGTTAAACAATGACGGATAGCCCGAAGGTATTTCCACCTTTGCAGTAGCGCCATAGGCCGCACATGTTTGTTCTGTAAAATCTTTTATCCACTTATGCGCCTCATACCGCCATTCCTCGTTCATAGTACGGAATGTACCCAGTAGCTCTACTTTATCAGGTATTACATTAGTTGCAAAGCCGCCTTGTATCTTCCCGAACGTAAGTACCGACGGTGTTAGCGGGTTGCCTTTGCGGGATATGACCTGCTGCAGACCTGTTATCACCAGCGCGGCTATAGATATAGGATCAATGGTCTGGTGCGGCAATGCTGCATGCCCACCCTTGCCTGTTATGGTGATATATATTTCATCAGCACTGGCCATATACTGCCCCGCCCTGAAACCCACTGTGCCACTTGGCAAGTGAGGATATACATGCAGCGCAAATATTGCATCAGGCTTAGGATTTTCCAGGGCGCCTTCTTTTATCATGATACTGGCACCTCCCGGGTCTTTCTCTTCACCCGGCTGAAAGATCAGTTTCACTGTACCTTCCCATTCATTACGAAGATCATGGAGTATATGTGCCGCACCCAGCAGGCAACTGGTATGTACATCATGGCCACATGCATGCATCACACCATTGTTCCGCGAACGGTAATCTGTTGTATTTGCTTCCAGTATTGGCAACGCGTCTAGGTCAGCTCTAAGTGCTACGCAGCGTTTATCGGGGTTCCTGCCCTCGATTAATGCCACTATGCCAGTACGCGCCATACGCTCATGTCGTATCCCTAGTGATGTCAGTTTATCTGATACAAAAGCAGCCGTCTGGTGCTCTTCAAACGAAAGCTCCGGATTGGCATGAATATGACGGCGTACGGCCTGTACTTCCGGAAAATATTGTTTTGCTTTTTCCTGTATCTGCGTCAGTAGTGTATCTGCCATATGCTCTAGTAAGTATTGATCGTAATGATGTCAGGGACTATCATACACGGCTGGTAGGTGCTTCTTGCTTCTCGGTACATGCCTTCTGCATCGCTGCGATGACGGTAGTTACCCACCTTGACACGAAAACATGGCGATGTGTACGTAAGATAAGTGCGCATGGCAGGATTATTACGCATAAATTGCATCTTTATGTCCATCGCTTTATTCCTGTCAGGACCATTATATATCTGCACACGAAAACCTTTCCCTGAATAGATCACCTTGCCATGTGGCGGCGTTATATATCTTGGCAATGGTTTTGACGGGGCAACCTCTACAGGCTTTTCATGTACTATGCCCACTGCAGTGCTGGCTGTCGGGGTACCCATTACAGGTATCACCGCTCTTGCTATTGGCTTATCAGCACTTATTTTCGTACGGGTTCTTTCTATAGCTGCCTTAGCAATTGTACGTTCTTTTTTCAAAAGCAGCCCGAGCCGGGGATCTGAATGTACTACCACATCACCATGATCTTCCTGCGCCCGGATACCCGGCGCAAACAGTATTGCAACTGTAATGAACAATATGTAGTACAACCTCTTCAAAATAACAACTGAACGGTTTAATTATCTATTTGATCACTCTTAGCCTCATTCATCAACTGCATTCCTGCCGAGGTTCCCAACCTTGTAGCACCGGCATCTATAAGTTCTTTGGCAAATGTATAATCACGAATGCCACCCGATGCTTTGATACTGATACTTGCAGGCAGGTTAGCTCTCATCAGTTCTACTGCATGCACTGTTGCTCCTGTTTTCGCAAAACCCGTCGAAGTTTTCATATAGTCTATCGGATATTTGCTATATACTTCACAACACGCCAGTAGTTCCTCATCGGTCAGTATGCCACTTTCCACTATTACTTTTATCACCTTGTGCTGCGCCTTCACAGGCTCCAGGCAAGCTACTATCTCTGCTTCCAGGTGTTGTACATCACCCTGCTTTAGTGCTGCTATGTCTATCACCATATCTATCTCGTCAGCACCCTCGGCCAGCGCGTGCATGATCTCTGCTCTTTTTTCCCCTGGTGAACCTGTTCCGTCAGGAAATGCAACTACCGTAGCCACCTTCACTCCCCTCTCCTGCAAAATCTTTTTTGCCCGTGCAACATATCTTACAGGAATACACACCGCTGCAAAATGCTGCGTTGCGGCTTCCTCACATACTTTATCTACATTAGCCGGTGTTGTATCCGGCTTTAGTATCGTATGGTCTATGTATGCCGCAATATCAAAAGCCATTCAGAAATATTTAGCAGCACACAAATATATTACTATTTTAAATTTTTTATCAATTCTTCAGCAAATTCGTTTGTTTTCAGCAAAGTAGCACCTGTCATCAGATTATAAAAGTCTACCGTCACACGTTTGCTTAGTATCGTAGCGGCCAGAGAGGCCTCAATACGTGCAGCAGCTTCGTGCCAGCCCATATATTCCAGCATCATTACACCACTCAGCAACAGTGATGACGGGTTCATAGTATTCGTATTGGCAAACTTTGGAGCTGTTCCGTGTGTAGCCTCGAAGACCGCGTGTCCTGTTAGGTAATTAATATTCGCACCCGGTGCGATACCTATACCACCCACAGCCGCTGCAGCCGCATCACTTATGTAATCACCGTTCAGATTAAGCGTAGCCACTACAGAGTAGTCTTGTGGCGCCAGCAATAACTGTTGCAGGAAGTTATCCGCTATTACATCATTGATGATCAGCTTGCCTTCGGCTTCTGCTTTTTTCAATTTTGCATTAGCTGCGTCTTCACCTTCAGTTTTCTTTGCCTTATCCCACTGGCCCCATGTATATACTTTGTCGCCAAACTCACGTTCAGCCACCTCATAGCCCCACTGCTTAAAGCCACCTTCGGTGTACTTCATTATATTGCCCTTATGCACTATAGTCACAGATGGCTTGTTCTGCTCCAGAGCATACTTGATTGCAGCCCTTACCAGGCGCTCGCTACCCTCTTTGCTCACAGGTTTTATACCATATGCAGATGTTTCAGGGAAACGTACTTTCTTAGCTCCACCCAGTTCTTCGTTCAGGAACTTGTACAGCTTCTTAGCCTCATCACTACCTGCCGCAAACTCTATACCCGCATATATATCCTCCGTATTCTCACGGAATATGGTCATGTTCACATTTTCGGGGTGCACTACCGGCGATGGCACACCTGTATACCACTTCACCGGGCGAAGGCACACATACAAGTCCAGCTCCTGGCGCATAGCTACATTCAGTGAGCGTATGCCGCCGCCTACCGGCGTAGTCAATGGACCTTTTATACTTACCAGGTATTCCCTGGCCATATTCAGTGTTTCTGCAGGCAACCATTCACCGGTTTGGTTAAATGCTTTTTCGCCTGCCAGTATTTCCTTCCATTCTATCTTCCTCTTACCGCCATATGCTTCAGCAACGGCAGCGTCCAAAACCATTTTACTTGCGCTCCACACATCAGGGCCTATACCATCACCTTCTATAAACGGGATAACCGGGTAGTCCGGTACTTGTAACTGGCCATCCTGGCCCATTGTTATCTTCTGCGGATTCATTGGATTTTATATATGATTTTAAGGCTGCGAAGTTAAGGTATTAGGGTCAATTGTCATTACTGCAATCGTTAAAGATTAATCTAATAATATACCATAAAACGATGTTTCATCCTTCAAATTTGCATTCGTCTTTGTAGAAATAACAAATTTAGCGATACAATAAAAAAATCTTAACTTAGATCATCAAAATACTCACTGAGCATGCTCGAAATATTCCATCTTAAGAGTTGTCTCATTACAATTGCCATATGCGGTCTTTCCTGCTATTGCGTAGCACAAAATACCAATGCAGCAAAAACACTGGATGTAATATTTAATGGCAATACATTCGAAACCCATCCATCAGACAAGACAGATACCCTGGTAATGACCGATCCTCTTACCGGCAGCGAGATATATAAAACAGTATCATTCCCTCCCGAACCAATCAGGATGAATGGCAAAAAGATATGGGAGATAGACGAATTAATAGAAGCGCCATTCAATGACCGTATCGCGTTGCTGCTCGAAAAATTTATACTCAGCTATATTAAAAACGATACTACCCTTCAGTCATACAATAATGGTACATTTAAGCTAAACCTCCGCGACATCATTGTTGACGAGCAAGGACGAATAGTTTATTACGAGCCCCTCAGCCTTTTATATAAAGATACAGACGGTGTAGTACACCCACTAAACGCAGACTACCTGGAGCGGGCAATGACCCTGGCCCCTAAGGTAAAACCAGTACTAAAAGATGGCACCCCGGTTATTGCAAGGTTGAATACAGGGATAACCTACTACTACAAAATAACGGTAGCGGACCACGAGATCTCTTACAAAAAAGAAAAAGGGATCTGCAAAATGTAGATAAACATTTGCACGGATCCCAGTTTGTTCCTGATACTATCGCTACTTCCGCGGACTGAAGCTCATCAGACGTCTTGAATGTTAGGTTCTACCAGCTTGATCAATTTCTCCAGTGATTCCTGCCAACCCAAATAACACATTTCAGCTGGTATTGCCGAAGGTATTCCTTCCTGCAGCACTTTTAAGTCTGTACCTACAGATGTTTTTTGAAGCCAGACAGTAGTGGTCATTGTACCCGGCAGATTAGGGTCTTCAAATTGTTCCACGTATTTCAGAAGCTCGTTTGGTTTAAGTTCCACATATTTTCCACCAAATGAGTGGCTGTGCCCGGTAGTAAAATTGTGAAACGACATTTTAAAGGTTCCACCTACGCTCACTTTCATGTCGTGAACTGTACAAAGAAAGCCATAGGGTGGCAACCATGACGCGATCGCTACAGCTTCTGTGAAAGCACGGTAAATTTTCTCAGGTGAAGCCTTAATGACTCTGTGCAATGAAACTTTGTTGTCTGACATAAACTATTTTTTTTGTGTTCCTACTCTTCTGGCTTTTCGGTTCGCCCGTTTTTATATGGTATCTGCTCCATCGTTCAATTTTGCTTTGACAAAGATGATAGTAAAAAAGGAAACTGAACAGGTGTGCTTACGACAATTTACAGCCAATTTACGACACCTATTATGCCTGGATTTCTATCAACAAAAGCATGCCAGAAAACGTTGTTGCTTACCGTAAAAAGAGAGATTATTAGGATTTGATGACAACAGATTTTACACATCTGCCCTATCCAGTGTAAAACCAAAGGATGAGCCTACGCCTAGCTTACTGCGCACATTTACGGTTTGCCCGTGTGCCTCTACTATGTGTTTTACTATTGCAAGCCCAAGGCCGGTTCCGCCTATGGCCCTTGCACGGCTCCTGTCTGCACGATAGAAACGCTCAAATATACGTAGCAGGTGTTCCTCTGCAATACCCGGCCCATCGTCAGATATCTCTATGTATACATGCTTATCGTCCATCTCATAACAGCCGGCTATTATGCTGCCTTTATCGTTACCATACTTTATGGCATTCTCTACCAGGTTCACAAGTACCTGCTTTATCTTCTGCTTGTCCGCATTTACCAGGGTAGGGCGCTCAGTGCCTTTTTTGATGGTCATCTGTATATCCCTATCCTTAGCTTTCAGCGACAGCTCTTCATACACATCCTTTATCAACTCCTGTATCACAAAGGCCTCTTCTATCAGCGGTATCTTGCCTGATTCCAGTTTCGATATTTCGTCAAGGTCATCTACCAGGCGTACCAGTCGGTCTATACTTTTAGAAGCATTGGTCAGGAACTTTACATTTACCGCCTCATCGTGCAGGGCGCCCCCCAATAAGGTATCCACATATCCCTGTACAGAGAAAATAGGTGTGCGTAGTTCATGTGCCAGGTTCATCAGAAATTCCCTGCGAAACTGCTCGTTGGCCTGCAGCATTTCTATTTCATCTTTACGTTGCATGGCCCAGCGTTGCACATCTTCACTCACCTCTTCTATAGACTTTTGGGGCAATATCTTATCATAAAAGAATTCTTCCTTCTTAGTGGCCTTGGTCTGGTAAATGAATTTATAAATGATCTTGATCTTGCGGTAGATGAAACGCTGCAATGTATAATAATACATCAGGTACACGATCGTGAATGTGACCGCAAATACAATTATGGGGATATACCAATCCTGGCGCAGCAAAAGGCTAAGCAAAGCATTTGCAGACGCCAATATCAGCGCCATAACAAATGACAACCTGCTCGGGGACAGATTTTTGGTATCCAGTACAGACATTGGGACTAAGTTAATGCAAAAGCTAAATGTGCACGGCAAAAAGTTTGAATAAAGGCAAAGGCTCAACTACAAGAGTTAACCTTTTCACCAGTTTACCTTTGACAAACTACGCCATCTCGAACTTATAGCCTACGCCTTTTACCGTGGTGATGAGGTCAATACCTGCTTTCTGGCGTATTTTACGGATATGTACATCTATTGTACGGTCGCCTACTATTACATCGGTACCCCATACACGCTGCAGTATCTCGTTGCGCAGGAACACACGGCCAGGCTTTGAGGCGAGCAGCGACAGCAGCTCAAATTCCTTTTTGGCCAGCAATATTTCCTCACCTTTGAAAGAAACAGTGAATTTGGTTTTGTTGATCTCCAGCTCACCAAAGGTTTGTTTCTGTTCCTGTTCGTCATCCTTACGGAAACGGCGCAGGGCAGAGCCAATACGGGTAGCCAGCAGCTCAGGCTTTATGGGCTTGGAGATGTAGTCGTCAGCCCCGATCTTAAGACCTTCTATTTCATACTTCTCATCATGCAGGGCAGTGAGGAATATAATGACCGTATCGTCAAACTCATGCATCGTCCTCAATTCCTTGATCGTCTCAATACCGTCTTTATTAGGCATCATGATATCAAGCAATATAAGGTCTGGCCTGAAGTCTTTTGCCTTGCGGATGGCTTCAACGCCATCGCGGGCAGCAGCTACCAGGTAGCCCTTGCTTTTGAGGTTATAACTGATGAACTCTACAATATCCGGTTCATCGTCTACTACTAATATCTTACCTGGGAATACTTCCATAATATCACTAAATCGTAAACAAAATTAGCAACCCAATGTTAAGCCAAAAAGAACCCCACATTACGGAATTGTTAAGAGATGCAAGGGGCATTATTGCTTACCCAACAGCTAAATTACTGAAAACAAGGGTATTTATGCAAATAGGGGTATCGCAGCCAGTGCAATACCCCTATCGTAATCATTATTACTTTATTATTTCAATGTTACATTGCCGCTACCTACTTTGTAGCCTTCATTGTATATTTCTATGGTATATGCGCCTTTCGGATAGTCACCATCCTGGTTCCAGTCTACAGTTACATCTTTTACCATTTCATTCTGGGTAAGAGCTATGCTTTTCATTACAGAATACTGCAACTGGCCACCATTGCTGTTATCCATCATACCAGATGCATTAGAGGCACTGCTGAGCACTTTACCATCAGGTGCAATGATACGTACATACATCTGCTTGCTACCGCTTTCTGTAATACGGTTCTGGTCTATGTCAAACTTGATTCGAAGCACATCTACCCTTTTTGCTTTTGTAGTTTCCTTTTCTTTGCCGTTGTGCTTTTTGTGTATCGGCTCCATACGCAGGTTAGATGCGTGAAGCACAGATGCCACCTTCTTCAGGCCAGCTGCTACTGTAGATGTGGAATCTACCTGTTTAGTCAGTGTCTGGTTCTTTCCAGTAAGCTCTGTATTTTCTTTTTCGAGTTCAGCTATACGTGTCTCGTAGTCTTTTGTCTTGCCTGTAAGCTCATTGATCATTTCACGCGCTTTCTTCAGCTCGGCCTGTGTAGCATTTTTATTGCTCAGTATCGTCCTGATCTGTGCCTGCATTTTTGCCATTGCGGCTTTATCCCCCTGCAGTGCGCTATCCAGCTTAGTATTTTGAGAGACAAGTTGGTCTATCTTTGCTGATGCTGCGTTGAAATCAGTTTGAAGTGAAGCACGGTCAGTTTGAACAGAATCTATTTGATGTTGCATCATTTTAGATGCCATATCATTATCTGTAGCCATCTGGTTCTTGCTTACAAACAAGTACACGCAGGCGGCAACCAGTACGAATATAATTACCAGGTAGATAATAGAGTTATTCTTTTTAGCTGGCCCGTTTGGCATCGATTGTTGTGGATTTGACTGATTGAATTGACTCATAAACGTTTTGTTTAAATTTAGTTTAAAATTAAATTTGTACAAATGTAATGTACAACTGTTGGTTATGGAAGATTTGAAAGAAATATTGTTTATAGACATAGAAACCGTGCCAACAAAGCCTGAGTACAATCTCATGAGCGATGCGATGCAGGCCGAATGGACAAGAAAAGCCAAATTCATAAAAAGCACAATTGAAGGAAACACAGACCCGGCAACTATTTTCGACGAGCGGGCAGGTATTTTTTCAGAATTTGCTAAAATTGTGTGTATAGGTTTTGGCAGCCTGTCGCAAACAGAAACGGCATGGAAAATGAGGCTAAAATCCCTCATAAATGATGATGAAAAAATATTGTTAAATGAATTTTGTGAAGTAATCAGCCGCTTCACAAAACATTATAAAGACATACGTTTTTGCGGTCACAATATAAAAGAATTTGATATCCCCTTTATATGCCGCAGAATGGTGATCAATGGCATAACCCTGCCTGATTGTATGCAGGTGGCTGGCAAAAAACCTTGGGAAGTCACTCATATAGACACTATGGACATGTGGAAGTTTGGTGATCATAAAAATTTCACCTCTCTTTCTCTTCTTGCCACAGTATTGGGTATTCCTTCTCCTAAAACAGATATAGACGGCAGTATGGTTGCAGATGTATACTGGAAAGACAAGGACCTGGCCCGAATAGGCAAATATTGCCTGCAGGATGTATATACCAGCGCTAAAGTGTTCCTGCGGCTGAAAGGGATAAACGGCATAGATATAGAGCCGGTATATGTTACAGATTGATAAGAAACCTTAAAGGGAAGACCTAATTTTCGCTTAATTTTACCCTACTATTTAAGCGATCCTTTTTCAAATCAATACATTGAACGCAGAATTAAAGAAAATCTTCCAGGCCATTCAGTTAAAGCAATTCGCACCGGTATATCTTATCGATGGTGAAGAACCTTTTTATCTCGATATCATTACCTCTTATTTTGAAACGGAAATACTTACTCCTGCGGAACGTGACTTTAACCTGATCACGCTTTATGGCAAAGATTCTGAGTGGGCCGATGTGGTAAATGCATGCAGACGCTTCCCTATGTTTGCAGAAAAGCAGGTAGTGATACTGAAAGATGCTGCGCAACTAAAAGGACTGAACGAACTCTCTAACTATATACAGAAGCCGTCACCTACTACCATCTTCCTGATAGAGCATCGCTTCAAAAAAGCAGATGGCAAAACCAAACTGGTAAAGTATGCCAAGGAAAAAGGCATCCATTATACTTCTGACAAGATACGCGATGAGCAGATACCACAATGGATACAGAACCAGGGCAGGGAAATGAACTTCAGCATTGGCGACCGGGAAGCTCAGGTTTTGGCTACCTACCTGGGTAATGACCTGCAAAAGATAGTTAACGAAATAGAGAAGGTAAGGATAAACGTGCCGAATGATAAAGAGCTGACCATGCAGCTCATACAAAAGTATATCGGCATCAGCAGGGAGTACAATGTATTCGAGTTCCCTGAAGCACTTACCAGTGGCGACAGAGATAAGCTGTACCGCATGCTCACGTACTTCCTCGCCAATCCTAAGTCGGCACCAATGCCCCTGCTGATCGGATCTTTCTATACACACTTCAACAGGCTATACCAGGCAAACTTTGTAAGAGGGAAGTCAGACAAAGATGCCGCCGTTGCTCTGGGCATGTCGCCATACCGGATAAAGGATATTATGGCCGCATCGCAGCATTGGCCGCTGCACCGTGTGGAGCGCTGCCTGCTGTTGCTTGGTAAGTATAGCACCATGGCCGTTGGTATTAAAAATACAGCCGGTGATAAAGAACTGCTGAAAGAAATGGTAGGACAACTATTGGAGTAGTCTGTCTATCCATTCTCTTTATATCTCTATTGGCGATCTATATAGTATTTACACCAATTTCTTCGTAAATTTAGTAAACAAGGAAAGTACAGTATGCAAGTGATTCCACAGGTAGAACCATATAATAAGAACGAAGAAGAAGAAAAAAAACTGATCCTGAGGGAATACAGGGCATTACTGCGTGCGCTAAAAGAAAGCCTGAAAAAGGGTGATAAGGCCATGTTGCGGCATGCGTTTGAAATGTCTGTAGAGGCACATAAGGATATGCGCCGCAAATCTGGTGAACCATATATACTACATCCCATCGCTGTAGCAAGAATAGTAGTTGAAGAGATCGGGCTTGGAGTTACATCTGCAATATGCGCACTGTTGCATGACACCGTTGAAGACACCGAGATTTCGTTGGAAGATATAAGCAGGGAATTTAATGCACATATAGCCAAGATAATAGACGGACT
>JAOQAP010000049.1 GCA_025963465.1 Flavipsychrobacter sp. | reverse complement strand
AAGGACAAAGAAAAGATCAACGCCCGTCCAGCCGAACTTAGCCACAGTATCAAGCCATGCAGGATGCGGAAATAACCGATAATGAAACAGTAGCACCAACGTAATAGCCAGTGCCCGCAGATGGTCTAGGCCTGCAAGTTTTGTGTTTCCCGCAATATTGTCGGATCCCGGAAGAAGAGGCATAAAAACATAAAGCTAATACAGGATAATTTTACCGGCTATGTTTTTTTGAAAAGCATAAAAATTGACTGAAAAACGCAGGCAGATGCCCTTCTTCTGAAAAAATTACTGATTTTTGCAACTGACAATAAAGGAAAGTATGGAAGACAAGGTAACACAGGAGAATGAAGTAATAGCATTGTATATGCACTTACTGGAGCAGTGGAACAAACGCAGCGCAGCGGGTATGTCAGGCGTTTTCGCTGCGAATGGCAGCCTGGTAGGTTTTGATGGCAGCCAGCTGAACAGCCAGAAAGAGATATACGATGTATTGGTTGAAATATTTGACAATTTTCCTACGGCATCGTATGTGGCTATTGTTAAGGAAGTACGCATGCTTGGCGATAATGTCGCTATGGTACGTTCTGTAGTAGGTATGGTACCTCATGGTGAGCAGGACATTAACCCGGCGGTAAATGCCATACAATCTACTATAGCGGTAAAGGACAATGGTGAATGGCGGATAGCCCTGTTCCAGAATACTCCTGCAGCATTTCATGGCAGGCCGGAGGTAAGCGAGCTACTGTCTGCTGATCTGCGCCAGGCACTAAGTATGAAAAATTGATTTTTTCGGCATAGATGTTGTTATACATAAGACAGACCGACACAAACCTAACCTGTGAAACTATCCGCATTTTTATTGATCGGTATTTGCTTTTGTAATACCGGCATATGTCAATCTATTATCAACACCGGGGATAGTACCCTCATTAATGAAATATGGATAAACCACGCAGAACAAGAAGGGGGTAATCCAAAAGAAACAGACACCTCTGTTTTTGTAAATTTCATCCCGGATAAAACTGATACGACCAACGTATCTGAAAAAGCTGACCGGGGTAGAAAAACACGTAAACGCGTCAGCGATACCGGTCTCGCTCAAAAAGGCGCTGCGGACGCAAAAAAATATTACAAAAAGTATAAACCGGCCAGGATCGGAGCAATAGCTTCAGGCATTTTCACACTCTATGGACTTATCCCTATGGCATTTATTTACGCTACCCCACCGGCCTATCATAATTTGAATTTCCCTGATTCATTATTGATGAAGCAACCGGAGTATAGCACTGGATATATTAAAAAAGCTAAACAAATAAAAAAGCATAAGACAATTAACGGATTTGGTCTCGGGGTTGGGTTATTTCTCTTTTTTGGAATAGCAATATTTCTTTTCATGGTTTTAGTACTCTACTAAAGCGAATAATCTGGCATAAAACTTGCTGTTAAATAATTCATTATACAATAAGCAAAAGCCAACATGAAAACATTCGCCCTATTATTACTAACGCTGTGCATTGGCCATATGGCTCTGTGCCAGGATATTATTACCCGCAGGAACGGGGATAAAATAAGAGCTAAGGTTTCAGCAGTACGGGAGCATGAAATAGACTACACCCTCCAGGACAATCTAAATGGTCCGCTGCATACTATACTAAAGTCGGATGTATCTGTCATCAATTATGATAATGGTACGAAGGATGAATTTGATAGTGCACCTGAAGACAATAATGAAAACAACAGCACACTTGCGGAACGGGGTGCTGCTGATGCAAAAATGTATTATAAAGCCAACAATGCAGAACTGGGCGCTGCATTGTCTGCACTTTACCCGTTTTACGGCGCTATTTCGGCTGTAGTTATCTCTTCTACACGTCCCAGGTATGAAAGGCTTAATTTTCCTGATGAGCGGCTGATGGACAATCGTGCATATCGTACCGCTTACGAAAACAAAGCCTTTAAAATAAAGAAGGGTAAAACATGGGAAGGTTTTGGTATAGGCACGGGTATACTGGTATCTGTAATAGCCGCTGTTATCATTGGCACTTCAATTAATTAATTGACTCCATTCACTATTATTGCAATGCAACACATTTAGCATTGCAAATATTTTCATGTCAGTAACTATGTTGCCTGCTTAGTTACTACAGCATCATTTTTACCTTATCTTTGTCGTCCGTTATAAAATTATTTTTACTATGTCGTCAACCTGGTTTCGTCGTAATAAGAAGGGTATACTTACTACTACTGAAGAAAAGAAAGAAACCCCTGATGGCCTGTGGCATAAATGCCCGCAGTGTAAAGCCACAACAACAGTAAAAGAATTGCATGACAATCTCTTTATTTGTCACCAGTGCAATTATCACAACCGTATCAACTCTGCTGAATATTTCGAGATACTATTTGATAATAGCCAGTACGATCTGCTATTCGAAAATATTGTTCCTAAGGACCATCTTGGCTTTGTAGATATGAAGCCATACGGTGCACGCCTGATAGAAGCTCAGAAAAGTACCGGGCTGAAGGATGCAATGACCGTAGGCGTGGGTAAGCTGAACAATATGGATTTTGTGGTAGCCTGTATGAATTTCAACTTCATCGGCGGTTCAATGGGTTCTGTGGTGGGTGAAAAAATAAGCCGGGCTATTGATTTCTGTATTGCTAATAAGATGCCGCTGATGGTCATTTCCAAGTCCGGCGGTGCCCGTATGATGGAAAGTGCATTCTCACTGATGCAGATGTCTAAGACAGCTGCAAAGCTTACACGCCTTGCAAAAGCGCAGCTACCATATATATCATTAATGACAGACCCGACAACGGGTGGTGTTACCGCATCGTACGCAATGCTGGGCGATATAAATATTGCTGAGCCTAATGCACTTATATGCTTTGCAGGCCCACGTGTGATAAAAGAGACTATTAAGAAAGATCTGCCGCCGGGCTTCCAGCGTTCAGAGTTTTTGCTGGAGCATGGTTTCCTCGATTTCATCATAGACCGTAAAGCGCTCAAGCACAAGCTGGGCCAGTCGCTGGAATGGTTCATGAAAGGACAAGCAGCATCTTAAGGAATTAAGGATTTGTAATTGGGAATTTGGATTATTGTTTTTGCAAACATTCAGCACAAATCCCCAATTACAAAACAATCCAAATCACAAATTCCAAATTACAAATTCCATTACACACTTTGTCCGATAACGTATACATAAAGAACCGGCCCGCCACATTTGAGTATGCCATAGAAGACCGGCTGAAGGTAGGCATAGTGCTTACCGGTTCCGAAATAAAATCTGTGCGCAACGGCAAGGTCAGTTTTAATGACAGTTACTGTTTTTTCAGCGATAGCGGAGAGCTATGGATAAAAAGCCTGCATATAGCAGAGTATGTAAATGCTGGGTATGCAGGCCATGCCCCTGTGCATGACCGCAAAATACTGCTTACCAAAAAAGAGCTGGTAAAGTGGCAGAATAAAGTAAAAGAAAAAGGGTTCACCATAGTTCCTCTCAGCATGTTCATTAATGAGAACGGCTATGCAAAAATGGAAATAGGCCTGGGTAAAGGAAAGAAAACCCACGATAAACGTGAAAGCATTAAGTCAAGAGACGTAGAAAGAGAGATCAAGCGCTACTTAAAATAATATTCTTTCCGGATTTGACAACTTTATACAAAGTTGTCAAATCTCAGTTTACTATTCAATCACTTCGCTGAATATAATACCGTGATGGGCAAGCTCAGTAAGCACTGGCCTGTATACTGATGCCATATTAGGCAACACCACACCTGCAGGTGGTACTATCTTTTTATTCAGTACCATCCTTGCCAGTACACCTATAGGTAGCCCCACGGTCTTAGCCATTGCAGACAGCTCCATGCTCTCCCCTTTCAGCACCATAGCGCTGGTAAGTTTTATTATTTTGTCTTTATGCAGGTATTCTATGTCATGCTGCATTACCACCATATCCTTATCTGTTGGCGCCATGCTCCATTTCTGCAGCAACAGGTCCAGTAATATATCGGCCGATGAATGCATACCTGCTTTTAATGCGATCTCGTCGAAGAGTCCCAGCCATTTCAGCAACCCCATCACTTTGTCACCATCCTTTGCACCCAGCTTATTAGCTACAGCCTGTAGCAGGTTATCATTGCCTGTGTATGATATCTTATGCTTCAACCATGATGCATATGTATTACCATCGCCATTAAACGAATCGTTCTGATCAGTAAGGCCTAATGATATCAACGCATCCCAACCCAAACAGAAGTCAGGGTGACGAAGTGTTGCCCGTAAAAAAGTTTTGATCTCCGGTACCTCATAAATATCCAGGTAACGCAGTGAGTCCCTGTTAGGATAATAAGCAAGTGTCGTAAGGTCTTCTACTTTTACCTTCTTATTATTCTCAAACATCTTTTCGTAAGGCACTTCCAGATGCCTGCCATTACTCAGGTATTTAGCGCCGCCAAAGCCTGCCGTGATCACATTCTTAGGGTTCCACGTAAATTTATAATGCCATGGATTATTATCGCTTTCGGGAGCTATAAGTCCGCCGCAGTAAGACTTAAAGCTGGTAATGATGCCGGACACACGCTGTATGCTGTGTATGATCTTGTTAGCGGTCATGTGATCTATGCCTGGGTCAAGACCCATTTCGCACATGAACATAAGGCCGGCAGCCTTTACTTCTTTGTCCATCGCTTTCATCTCATCAGAGATGTATGAAGATGTGATCAGGTTTTTTTTGTACTGCAGGCAATCTTTTGCGAGGTAAATATGCAACTGCGGCGGCATCAGTGACAGCACTATGTCAGCACGCTTTACAAGCGGCACACGATCGGCCTCTTTTGTAATATCAATTACTGCAGCTTCAGCAAACGGATGCCCTTTTATTTTGTCAGCAATGGCGTGTTCATCGCCATCGGCAACGATCACTTTCCACTTATTGCTCTGAGCATGAGTTAGTAAATAATTAATGAGATAAATTGACGACTTCCCTGCACCTGCTACTAAGATTGTTCGCATACTTTATTACAAGAATTATAAAATTATTGTCAAATATAACTCATTGAATAATTCTAAAGAAAATAACAACCAATATTTTTAATCCATACGTAAAGTGCTATGAGATAACACTTATAAGTTATTAAATTATAAATTATTGTTTTTCTTTTTTAGGAACATTAAATAAAATACTTGTCAGCATTGGCACAAAGAATATGGAGATCGTTATGATAGATGTAAGCCAATCCACCTCATGACTACCCAGCATTTTGCTTGTTTCAGATTCCGGGGCAAAATGTTCATAAAGAGATAATACGAGCTTTATACCAAGTACCCCAATTACGAGATACGCACTACCCTCCAGGAAAGGATAACGTTCCATAAGCTTTACAAAACCCTGTGCTACAAACCGCATGGCAAGAATGCCAATGAACACGCCGCACAAAATGATCAATATATTATGAGAAAATGCAACAGCCGCAAATACATTGTCCATAGAAAACGCAAGGTCCATGATCTCTACAGATATGACCACTGCCCAGAAATCGCCGAGACGCCCTACTGTCTTCCTATACAACCAGCTATCATCTTTATGAAGCCCGGCCTTGCCCATTTTCTTCATTCTTTTTTTCGCACTCCAGTCCAGTACAAGATAGATAAGATATACGCCGCCAAGTGCTTTCAGCCACCATATTTTCACAAGGAACGATGCTAAAAATAAGCAAATACCCCTAAACAAGTAGGCACCTAATATCCCGTATTTAAGCGCTTTTTTTCTTTGCTGTACAGGCAGGTCCATTACCATGGTAGCCAGTACAGCAGCATTATCGACCGATAACAGGCTCTCTATAAGTATCAGGTTACCAATGATGAGCAATGTTGCCAGCGGATTACTGACCATCTCCTGTATTAGTGCATTCATATTTTACAAATATTTCCTTTACTCTTTTTTACTCTTTCCCCCTGGCTATAAGCATGCGAAAATACCCAAAACCAAGTTAGTACCCAAAACATTACAAATAGAGCAATGCCCATTTTAACCAGGACTGTCAACCATTTAACTTATTAACCTACCTTAGCTACTTCAAAAAAGCATTGGTGGTACTATGCGCATGCATGAGGTAAAAACAGAAGCAGACAAAAAAGCATTTCTACAGGTAGCCATAGATATTTATAAAAACGACCCAAACTGGATCCGTCCGCTGGATAAGGATATTGAAGAAGTATTTGACCCTGCAAAAAACAAATTCTTTAAACGCGGCGAATGCACCCGCTGGATACTGATGGACGATGCAGGAAAAGCCACGGGCCGCATAGCAGCATTCGTAAACAGGCAATACAAACAGGAGCAGCCAACAGGCGGTGTGGGCTTTTTTGAATGCATCAACGACCAGGCTTCAGCTAACTTCATGTTTGACCATTGCAAAAAATGGCTACAGGAACGTGGCATGGAAGCCATGGATGGCCCTATCAATTTCGGAGAACGGGAAAAATGGTGGGGGCTTGTAGTAGATGGATTTTACTCACCGCTGTATGGCATGAATTATAATCCGCCATATTACCAGCAACTTATGGAAAACTATGGTTTTAAAACCTATTTCAACCAGATATGCTTCGGCATGCATGTAAGCCAGAAACTGGACGACAAGTTTTACCAGCGCCATGCAGCCATAGCAAAAGACCCGAATTACAAGGCAGTGCACATAAAAAAAAGCCAGCTGGCAAAATTCGCAAAAGACTTTACTTACATATACAATAAAGCATGGGCAGGGCACGGTGGCGGCAAATCGCTGGAGGAAAAACAGGTAGTGAAAATGTTCGCAACCATGAAACCTGTGATGGACGAAAGCATAACCTGGTTTGTATACTATAAAGAAGAGCCGGTAGCCATGTGGGTAAACCTGCCTGACCTTAACCAGTTCTTCAAGCACATGAATGGCAAATTCGGACTAATAGAAAAGATCCGCTTCTTCCTGTTGCAGCAGTTTGGTAAGTGCAACCGCTTTGTTGGGCTGGTATTTGGTATCATTCCTGAATTCCAGGGCAAGGGTGTGGATGCGTATATAATAGTAGAAGGCGCAAAAGTGATACAACCTATGGCCAGCTATGATGAATATGAAATGCAATGGATCGGCGACTTTAACCCTAAGATGATCAATATAGCAGAAAGCCTGGGCACCCATCGCAGCAGGACGCTAAGCACCTACCGTTATCTATTCGACAGGCAAAAAGAATTTAAGCGACATCCC
>JAOQAP010000249.1 GCA_025963465.1 Flavipsychrobacter sp. | reverse complement strand
GTAACGGCAGGCAAAGATGTGATAATAGAGCCTTTTGAAGGCAGGCATGGCCGGGAGATAAGGATATTTTTACTGGCTACTGTGATGGCCGTAGTATTGCTGCAGCGAAAAGTGATGCCCTTACATGCATCCGGAATAGTAAAGGATGACAGGCTTATTTTGTTCACCGGGGATTCCGGTGCGGGTAAGTCTACCTCACTTGCGTACCTCGTTTCTAAAGGCTATCGAATATTTACGGATGATATATGTATACTGAAGGCTGATCCGGAAAATGATAAGCATGTACTTGGTGTAGCTTCATACCCTATGCTGAAACTATGGGATGACGCTGTTTCCAAACTTAGGCAGGATGCCTACCGCGATAAGACCTTTAAAGTGAACAATGACCTGGATAAATACGGCTACTTTTTTTACGATACATTTCTTAAAGAGCCGTTTATAATAGGTAGGATATTCATTTTAAAGAAAAGTGAAGCGGTAGATAAGGTGGCATATCGTACACTAAGCGGTATAGAGGCTTTCGGTGAACTGGAAAAACAAACCTACCGGAAGTATCTTATTGCCGATCCGGAACTAAAGGTGCTGCATTTTAGAATTATGTCCCTTTTGACCAGTAGCACTACAGTATATGAAGTAATAAGGCCTGTGAACTGCAATATTGAGGACCTTGCAGGTACCCTGGAATCATTGTTCTGATATTAAGAGGTATTATCCAAAACATAGATACTTTTGCAAAGACAATAAGTAACTTACCGTTTATAAAAAAAACCGGAATAGTGCGGGTATTAAGGAATATTGTATCAAATGAATATTTACTGGTGTTCCTGTTTTGCCTGGCCGTTATTACCGGCCCTGCAATAGCTATCCTTTTTGAGCATAACCTGCTTCATTTTCCTGACTGCCAGACATACATGGGCCTTGCGCATTTTGATCTTGCTCAAAGCGCGGTAAGGCGATACAGGGTAATAATTCCCTTTGCTGCTGCTGCTATTAATGCATTATTCGGTCCTTTGATCGCAAAGTTCAGCCCATCTTATTTCGCTAACGATTATTCATTGGCCTTCAGCTTTTTTCTGGTAAATACATTGCTGACCGCCTTTTATGGTGTACTCATATACCGTTATTGCAAAGCTTTTGGTGTCAGCAGGGCATCTGCGGTGATCGGTACACTGGCTATGCTTACCTGCCGCTATACTATATACATGGCGGCTTATCCATTAGTAGATTCGCTGTTCTGTGTGGTAATAGCCATGACTTTGTGCGGCTTGAAAGAAAAAAATACCACAATGCTTTTATGGGCCGTTTTCCTGGGACCATTTTCCAAGGAGTCTTTTATATTCATAGCTCCGCTGATATTTTTCTTTAGCCATATAGACAAGAAGAAACTGTTATTGTACTTTTTAGCGTCTGGGGTATTGGTATTTGCCTACCGTTATATATATGACGTTTATGCTCCGGTATCTGTAATGGGAGGGCTGAAAGCTGATATGAGCCATGTGCCAAACCTGGTGCGTAACCTGCCCAAATTGCTGAGTTTGTCCACGTTTTTCAAGATATTAATGAATACCGGGTTTTGGATAGCAGCGCCGTTGCTTGTCTTTTTCATTAGTCCTACGCAGGGTAAATTTATTTTGCGATCGCTAGACCGGTACCTTATTTGGTTCATGCTATCAGTGGTATTACAGATGCTTTTGTCCGGCTCCATGGAGCGAATGTTTTACCTTGCAATGCCTGTGCTGTGTGTAATAGTTGCTCTGTCGGCAGATGAACTGGGGCGGTTGTTCCATAAGAGCGAAGAAAAAAGGATAAGCTAATGGCTAAAAGAGCACTCAAAGAATACCTGCTGTTTATGGAAGCCTGGATCTTTCTTGCTATTGCCAGAATGATACTGGTCGTGTTGCCTTTTAAACGGATAGCGCCAATGCTAGGTAAATTAATGAGTGACAAATCGATAGATGATAATGAACAGCCTACAGGCATTGTGCAGAATATCGGTATCTGTATTTTGCGCGCAGGCCGTTACTCACCATGGCGCACAAAATGTTTTGAACAGGCTATCGCAGCAAAGATCATGTTGCGGTTGAGGAGCATTAAAAGCCTTTTATTTTTGGGTGTGTTTAAAGATGCTGCAGATGAACTGAAGGCGCATGCATGGCTTACCGTGGATAAAATAGTAGTTACCGGAGGGCCTGATGTAACAAAGTATACTGTAGTTAGCTGGTTTGGTAGTTAAAGAGCTATTATGAGTGCCATTTTTGGTATAATATATAAAAAATATCCTGTGTCAATGATGGCAGATATTGTTTCAATGCAGCACGCACTGAAACACAGGGCTATTGATGGTAGGGCCATATGGAAGTGGCAACAAGGATTTATTGGCCATCACCAGTTTATTGTATCTCCGGAGCAACGACACGAAAGACAACCTTATGAAGACGGAAACCTTGTAATAGCTGCTGATGCAAGCCTTCATAACAGGGATGAACTGTTTAGCAACCTGAATATTGAGAAGGAGCAAAGAAGTACTTATCCCGATAGCCTGCTTATACTTGCTGCTTATAAAAAGTGGGGCAATGATTTCCAGAACCATTTGGATGGGGAGTATGCATTTGTGATATGGGATAAGGAGCAGCACGTATTACATGCGGTAACAGATCATATGGGGAGCAGATCACTGTTTTACTATGATAGCCCTGAAATGTTCGTTTTTGCGAGTGAAATGAAGGGAGTGCTCAGTGTTAAAAAAACACCCAATGTATTCAATCCCGAATCGCTGATAGAATACTTTTTTCTCCAGTCTGATCAATCAGGGACTTATAATAATGAAGTGTTTGCCTTATGCGGCGGCAATAAATTGACTATCGACAGCAAAGGACTGCGAAAGCAACAATATTGGAAACCTGAAAAAACAGGAACCTATAATTTCAAAAAAGATGCCGACTGGGCTGAATGCCTTTGCGAACTGATGATACAGGCCGTTGAAAACAGAATGAATACAGACCTGCCGGTGGGTATAAGTTTAAGCGGGGGGCTGGATTCTTCATCAATAGCCTGTATAGCAGGTAGTATCCTTAAAAAAAGAAACAAACCGTTATATGCGTTTTCGTCTGTGTTGCCAGCTGGCCATTCCGGTATAGAACTGGATGAGCGTAAGTACATAAAGATAGTGGGTGACCATATCAGCAACCTGGAACAGGTATATGTAGCAGCTAATGATATCGGGCCTTTCAGTGGTCTGGAACTTGCATCTGATATAGAAGAAACTTTTCCTAATGCTTTTTTCTACATGGATAGGGCAATATGTGAGGCTGCACAGGCAAAAAATATAAGGACCTTCTTTTCCGGGTATGGCGGTGATTTCCTGGTATCTCATCCCGGGTCCACAGCCATTTATCAAATGGTAAGCGATCTGAAATTAACAGACGCTATTGAATTACTGCAACAATTTAGCAGCAATGAAAAGCGTCCGTTCCTTCGAATACTCAAAAAAGAAGTAATTGCACATACCGGGGCTTTTAAGCTGTTTAGTTCCATCAAACACAGGAAAAGGGTAAACTGGCTGCATTATACTCCCTTGGAAGATACATTCGTAAATGGGTACAAAGGCCAGCTTGATTTTAGTGATACAATAGATAATAGCTTATTTATGGCCGGTTATATAGCATCCGGATACGTAAGCCGCACTATGGGTAAGTTTGCCAACCGCAATGAACGGTTTGGTATGAGGTGCGAATTACCCCTTTTTGACAGAAAGATCAACGAATTCATGCTGAATGTCCCTGTAAAGCAATTTGTGGTAGGTGGCGTAAAGAGGAGCCTGGTAAGGCGGGCTATGGAAGGGATATTGCCGAAAGAGATACAATGGCGCAAAGATAAACTTGCCTATTCTCCTGATTACATAAACCGAATCTTAAAAAATAAACAATTTGTTAATAAAATTATTCACTCCGATAGCGATACTTTTGTATCAAAATACATAGATAAAAACAAAATCGTAAGCAATATTGATGGACTGAAGCCTATTGCCGGCGTGACGAAACCACATGAAATAGCGGGTATCAGGATCATCCAAGGCGTTATTGCATGTGTTTTCCTGCAATTGCTAAAGGATAACAAATATATATTTTCGGAATAGAAATTTTAAAAAAATATATGTTTGCAAGTCTTTGAACAGGTTTGGTTTTTACAATTTTTTTTGTAATTTTACACTTGAAATCAATCTTCATAATATTACCAACATGGAAAAAGCAAGAAAAGAAGCTATCACAGTTATAAAAAAGTCATGGTCTGATCCAAAAATCACTGTTCTTTCTATTAACGAGAATACTCTTGGTAGTACTAATCCTGGAGATGATGGTGGCCCTGCTGGTACTTTAAGCTAAGCTACTGCATAAATATACTATACTAGTTTAACTACATATTAATAGCATTAATTCGGGAATTTCAATAGAAATTTCCGAATTTTTATTTGTGTTTATTAATGGCCAAAGAGTTGATTGTTAATCATTAACCTACGGAACAATGCTGATCATGTTTTTCTTCAGCATGTCATCTAAGTGTGCGATTGTCTTCTCTTCACACTCTTTCTCTCCTATATCGTAGGAAGCCAAAAGGTAGGTAACGAGGTCTTTTACTGTTAGGGGTGTTTCAAGTTTCTTCCATATAGTACTGGCTACTTCATTGATACCAATATAGTTGCCGCTTTCAATACTCATCATGACAATTTCATCACCGATAGGGCTGGTAATAAATTTTTTATCGTTTCTCACGACTACAGTATCCGGTGTAATAATATCAGTGTTGGCCATTTTCCCATTTATCTGACTGCAAATATGGGACAGTTATTGCATTCTTAAAAAACATTTTTACAACTAATCATCCCCATAGTGCAGGATTTTGTGTGTATTAGCTGCTTTTGCGCTACTATAGCCGTTTTTATGTTGTTTTAGTTATAATTTTGAAAGCGATAAATAATGACAGAAAAAAGAAGAATAGCATTTTTGTGCCATCCCTACCACAGGGGTGGGGTAACCAGGTGGATGGCAGACGCTGCAATAACGCTGGCCTCAAAAGGGCATACAATTTACTTCATCACGGTAGAACCGGTAAAGGAGTTTTTTTCAGCGAAAGGAAAGGAGACCATGCTGCAGCTTTTGGCTAAAGATGGTAATAAGGTAAATGTCATAAAAAGTAGTGCAGGATATGAATTTGAATTTGGTACGGATGAATACCGTGCCTATGTATATAAGAAACTGTTGGCCCGATTGCCTGCAGGTACTCCCGTTATCCTTTCTGATAGCGCACCCACATGGGATGCAGCAACAGCACTCTATGGGTCATATCCTGTAGTAGGAGTACTGCATGCCGATGAAAAGCATTATTACAATCTTGCGGCAAAATATCATAGCCGTATAGATATACTTGTCTGTGTGTCTAAACGGGTGAGCAGAATAGTAAAGGAACTAGTGCCTGCATTTTCTCCGAAGCATTTATATACCATACCGTGTGGCATCGCATTGGCAACTACACACCCAAGCAACTATAATAGCAATGATACACTACGCCTTGTATATGTAGGGCGCATCAGTAATTACCAGAAAAGAACAGGTGACCTGCTAAAAATAGCAGTGGAACTGGCAAAGAATAATACTAAATTTCATTTAGATATTATAGGGGATGGGGCAACAGCACGAACTACTCTTGAGCAAGGGCTTAAAGATGCAGGGCTGTCAGACCGTGTTACCTTTTGGGGATGGTTGTCGCAGCAGGAAGTTGCCCGCCATTTGGCGGTGTCAGATATACTGATACTCACTTCTGATTTTGAAGGTACCCCAATAGCGATGATGGAAGCGCTTGCTGCAGGTTGCAGTGTGGTGGGTACAAGGGTAAGTGGCATAGAAGATTATGAGCATCATGCTTTGGCCAGCGACTGTTACAGGGTATTTGAAGTAGGTGATATAGCTGATGCTATAGCCAAGATCAATGACATAGCTGCAGTACCTAAAGATAAACGGGCTGTAGCTTCAAGGAAGCTGGCCGAAATGGAATTTACCATGCAGGTATGTCTTGACAGGTACCTTGATGTAATAGCTCACATACCTGAAAAGAATACACCGGTCCCTGAAATCACTCTTTCATTTTCTGCCATGCTATATTCAAGGGCCATCGCTTTGGCACGATACAGCAAGCTAAAGTTATCCGGTAAATAAGTTCATTACAAAAAAGAAAGCCCCTTTACGTTGATCGTAAAGGGGCTTTACATATGTTGGTGTTTTTCTGGATTACATCTTCCAGTCATCTACACTGGAATTGTCATTGATGCCAGCTACTTCAGATACTGCAGACATAGTAATTGGCTCAGACACTTCAGTAGTTTCACTTACCTCAGCAGCTTCGCCTTCTACAGACGACATAGGGGAGCCATCCTCATTTTCCTGGTCGTGATTGAACGCGTCAAAATCAAAATCAGGCATCAGGTCTGTCTTTACATAATTAATGGTATCTGTAAGACCGGCCAGGAACTTGTTAAAATCTTCTTTGTACAGGAACATCTTATGCCTGTCATATCCGTTATCATCAAAACGCTTTTTGCTTTCTGTGATGGTGATGAAGTAATCATTCCCACGTGTTGAGCGAACATCAAAAAAGTAAGTCCTTCTTTTACCTGCTTTTATGCGTTTGCTGAATAAACTTTCATTACGGTTCTCGCCACGGTTCTCGCCACGATTATCTCCAAAGTTTTTGTTTTCGTACGCCACAATTTCTGTTTTTAGTGAGTAATATGACACAAATTTAATTAAAGACGTGAAGTATCCAAATTATTTCCAATGAATTATGGTATGAATTGAAAATACTTGCTCTCTGAATTTAATATATTATTATGTATTAAGGGATAGATGGCAATAAAGTTGCTAAAAGCATGTAACTAACTCACTACGAAGTGATAACCCTTGCCTTTTAAGGTGACGATCTCTATTCCCTCTGCCCCTGAAAAATACCCTCTAAGCTTCCTGATGTATACGTCCAGGTTGCGGGAATTGAAAAAGGAATCATCACCCCATACCATGTTCAGTAATGCCCTGCGGTCTACCGTGTTATTGGTATGTGCGCACAGCATACCCAATATCTGTGATTCACGATTGGATAACTTCACAATTCCAGATGGTGTATGTAACTCAAAACGACCGGGATAGAACCTGAATTGTTTCAGTACCACTTCATCCGGTAATGACTGTAGGGCAGAGGCATCCCTGTTCATTATTTTTAGCTGGTTATCTATCCGCACTATCAGTTCTTCCATGCTGAACGGTTTTTTCAGGTAGTCGGTACCGCCGGAAGAAAAGCCTTTTACCAGGTCGTCTGTTTGTGTACGTGCTGTAAGGAATATGATAGGCAGGTTAGTGTTTATGTTTCGGATATGATTGGCAAGCGTAAAACCATCTATATGTGGCAGCATCACGTCAAGCAGGCAGATATCAGGTGAAAAGCTGCTGATCGCATCCGCAAGATGAATACCATCTTTTTTATGTAGTACTTCATAACCTTTCAGCTCAAGTGTGTCTTTCACTATGCGCGCCAGGTAAGATTCATCTTCTATATACAGCACCTTTTTTTTCATACGGCATTAATACTTAAAGAGGGGCTATAAACAGTTCCCTTCTTGATAATGGATCTATTGTGTTATCTAAAAAGTAAGTGTGAACATACATCCGCCTTCGGCAACATTATTTACATTAATGCTTCCATTGTGTTGGCGCATTACTTGTGCTGCATAACTAAGGCCCAGCCCATATCCTTTTGTATTATGCCTGTTGCCTGTAGGCACCCTGAAGAATTTTTCAAATACTTTTTCGCGGTATTCCTCCGGTATGCCGGGGCCATTATCACAGAGAGTGAGCTTTACGGCACCGTTACTTTCTGTGAGGTCTATTTGTATATGAACAGGAGATACGCCATATTTTAGACTATTGTCCAGCAGGTTCACCAGTACGCCCTGGGTATGCAGTTTATCTACAGGTATCAGGAAATTATTGCCCGATGAACGGAAAGAGATCGTTGCATTATGTTGTTGCAGGCGCAGCTGCATATTCTGCACTACTTCGTCTACTAGTTTTTTAAGGTCGTAGCTTTCCTTTTGCAGGTACATTTTGCCGGTTTCCAGCAGCGATGTGTTCAGTACCCTTGTAGCCAGTAGTTCCAGCCTGTCCATCTCTGCAGTGGCCATGCCCAGGTATTCCCTGTTTACTTTAGGATTATCTATTACATTATAGTTGTTCAGTGCTTCGAGCGCTACTTTCACTGTGGCTATTGGTGTTTTCAACTCATGAGACATATTGCTGATGAAGTCATCTTTCAGCTGGCTAAGCTTTATTTGTGCCTGCAGGCTTCTGTAGGTGATCCATGACGCGGCCCCCGTGAGTACCAGCAATATCAGCACAAAACATAATTGGGGTAATAGCTTCCCGAGCAGGTACCAGTTGTAATTATCTATTACTATACCATTTGCATTAGTAAAGAAATTGCTCTGAATGAATATTGCCCTTTGTCCTTTACTATTGCTATCAGTACTATTGATCCATTCCGACTGGAAGTTCCAGCCATTATGTTTCATCTCGCTGATAAACATTTCATTAAAAATGGTCGTATCCAGGTTGAATAACCTTTTTTCGTCTGCTTTTGAAATAGGAGTACCACTTAATAAGCGGTGAATGCCTTGAGATGATAAAGCCACATTTGTATATGCATCAGAGTCGGTTTCACAGCACTGTCCGGGTTCTTTGATTGCAGCAGCCTTGTTGATGAATGCAGGTTCTATATGTGCGAGCACCAGTGAGTCAGCAATATTTCGCTGTACGTCGGTGAATAATTTGACAAGGTTCTTTTTCAGCTGCGCCTGCTGATCATTATACTGGCTGACCATCCATTGCGCAGTAAACAGCAGCAGCACTACCTGGCTGATAAGCAGCAACCATTTTATACGTTGTAGTTTAGTTTTTTTAATTCCCGTCATACATTACAAATGTAATATGCAAAGATCAACATATTACTCCGTTTAACCTTATTTAACATTCCTGCAAGGGAGCAAAGCAAGATGGTAAGTACAGAAATTTAGCTGATATTATTTTTAAGAATGATGCCATAATCAAGAAATCAACTAAACGACTTACCTTTGCGCCGCTATGCAGATAGAAGTATTAAAGTCTAAAATACATAGGGTAAAGATCACCGAAGCTAACCTTAATTATATAGGCAGTATCACTATAGATGAAGATCTGATGGATGCAGCCAATATGATAGAAAATGAGAAAGTAAGTGTGTTAAGTATTGACAATGGCTCCCGCCTGGATACTTATATTATAAAGGGTACAAGAGGCTCGGGTATGATCTGTATGAATGGCCCTGCAGCACGTAAAATATCTGTCGGAGATACTGTGATTATTGTTTCATATGCCAGTATGGATTTTGAGGCAGCCAAAAAACACAAGCCTTTCATCATCTTCCCAAAAGAAGATAATACACTGTAAGTTAAGGAACAGATAAAATAATTTCCGCACATTTATGTGGGGTGTTTTGTCGTTTTCCATTAGTATCTTTATAGCCTATGAAGAAAGCCATCATTACAATATTACAGTACCTGGTCTTTCTTGGTTTGGGCATATGGATCATTTACCACATGCTGCACCAGCTGAGTGACAAAGAAACAGCTGAGCTGATCAATGCAATAGAAAGTATTAATGCATGGTTCCTCATCCCGATCTGTATTGTTGGCTTCTTTTCCCACTTTTTTCGTGCATTGCGCTGGCGCTACCTGTTGGAAACCATGGACATGCGTCCCACAGTTGCCAACACTTTTTTCGCCGTGATGATCGGGTATGTAGCCAACCTGGCATTGCCGCGTGCAGGCGAGGTGGCAAAATGCACTGTGCTGGCAAAATATGAAAAGATGCCTGCCCACAAAATGATAGGTACCATAGTTGCAGAACGCGCTTTTGATATCATTTGCCTGCTTGTTATTACAATAGCCACCTTTCTCCTGCAAATGCATGTGATCAACGACTACGTTAGTGAAAAGATGCATGAACTCTCCGGCAAGATAGAGCGGCATGGAAATGTACTGCTAACTATATTGTTTGTTATTATTGCTATCATAGTCGTTTTGGTGGTGGTGTACCGCAGGAACAAACATAATAAGGCGGGTACGATAATGAAAGAAATGAGCCACGGTATATTTTCCATTATCCACATGAAGAAGAGATGGCAGTTCATGGGGCTGACGGTACTTATGTGGCTGATGTATGTACTGCAGATATACATAGGCCTGAAATGCCTGCCGGATACGCATCACTTAGGGCCACTTACATCACTCGTCGTTTTAGTGTACGGCAGTGTAGGGCTTATTATTACCCCGGGAGGTATAGGGTTGTATACATTGCTTGTCGCACAGATACTGGCAGCCTATAAAATCCCTGATGTGCCTGCACAGGCATTCGGCTGGATAGCATGGGCGGTGCAAACGGTACTGATCATTATACTTGGTGTATTTTCACTTTTATACATTCATCCATACAACCGCAAAAGAGATGCAAAAGCTGCATTGGATACAACAGAGAATTTATAACAGCGAAGACCTCGTACGTCAATGCAACGTATGGCGGGCCAGTGGCAAAAAGATCGTATTTACCAACGGATGTTTTGATATACTGCACCATGGCCACCTGGACCTGCTGGCAAAAGCTGCAGATCTGGGCAGCATACTGATACTGGGACTGAATACAGATAGTTCCGTGCAACGGCTTAAAGGGCCGGACCGACCTGTGACCAATGAACAGGACAGAGCTTTCCAGGTAGCATCACTGCTTTGTGTAGATGCTGTATGCCTGTTTGATGAAGATACACCTGAAGAACTGATAAAGTTGCTACAGCCGGATGTGCTGGTGAAAGGCGGGGATTATACTATAGATAAAATAATAGGTGCCGATTTCGTACAAAGTACCGGTGGTAAAGTAGAGATCATTCCATTTGTTACCGGTTATTCAACTACGTCCATTATTAACCGGATCAAGAGTTTGTAAACAATACTGTAAAATGGAAAAGCCGCAGGATTCAAAATCTGCGACTTTTCCATTTAGCTTTATGATCATCACCTGATGATGGTAACGTCTCCTTTGATATTTATCGGGGTGCCTGCATTACATACCGCTTCCACAACGTAAACATATACATCAGGCCTTGGCATATCGTTCATATAAGAACCGTCCCATGCATTGGTCGCATCATTTAACTGGATGTTCGACCGTTCGAACAATAATTGTCCCCACCTATTGTAGATACGGAATGACTTTACGATCGATATACCTCTTCCCCGTGGATAGAAAACATCGTTTTCACCATCGCCATTAGGGGTAAATGTGTTTGGTACGAATACCTGCCCTTTGTCGCAATAAAGATGGATCACCACTGTATCCGTATTGGGGCAGCCGAATGATGATTTTACATGGATAACGTAAGCTGTTGTCTGGAAAGGTATGGCCCTTGGTGTCATACAGCCATCACAGCTGAGCGTACTGTCATGCCCCCAGCTAATAGAAGCTATATCGGTACCGGCGGCTCTCAGATCTGCCGACATACCGGCAACGATCGTTTGGTCAGGCCCTGCATCTACCATTGGCCCCGGGTAAACAGTCACCAGCACAAAATTCGTGTCTGGTATACAACTCGCCAATTGCGCAATGCACATATAGTTTGTAGTCCGCTCAGGCGATGCTATAGGTCTGCCGCTTGTATGGTCATTAAGCCCTTCAGCTGGTATCCAGTTAAATTTGTTGGCTCCTGAATCCCACAATGGTACAACCACGCCATAGCAAACCGCGGTATCGCCATGGCCGGTACTCACTGTTTTTGTTTTCAGGCGCACAGTTACAGTATTTGTATTTTTACAGCCGTGTATATCTGTTCCTGTAACGGTGTAGGTAGTCACCACAAGCGGCGATGCAAATGTAGGATTACATGCAGTGCAGCTAAGCGTAGATGGTGCCTCCCACGTATATGTTGCACCTCCATACCCCGTGAGTGTTGCAGCATCTGTAAGGCATATAATACTATCAGGACTTGTAGTGATGACAGGCGGTGGGTATACGATGATCTGTTGTTTACCGGAATCAGCGCAGCCCCAGCCGTCAGATACCCTGAGCGAGATTTCGTAAGTGCCGGCTTTCGTGTATAGGAAGGTTGGAGATCGCAGTGTGCTGGTAGCGCCATCTGACAATACCCACATCCATGAATTTACCGTAGAAAAATAACTAAAGGAAGTATCCTTAAGATACACCTGTACATTTTCGCACACAGGAGATGGTACAGTAGTAAAGCCCATTGATACCGCATCAACTTTTATTGTATCTATTCCTACGCTGGAATTTTCGCAACCGGTATTATCACTTAAGATGAGTTTGGGAACATATGCGCCGGGGAACTCGTATACATGGCTAATCGTATCTTTATTGGAAGCTTTAGCAATAATGCCATCGGCAAAGTCCCAGATGATGTTTGGGACATTTGATAGTGTAGACTTAAAATTTACCAGCCATGGTGCACACCCTGTGAGTGGGCCATAGCTAAATGCTCCCGCATAGCCAAAAATGTCCATGTACCTGGTCTTGGTGTCCGTACATCCGTTAGCGTCTGTAACAGTTAATGTTACAGTATCGTGCCCGGGCTTCAGATAAAGATTGCTTGGGGAATATAATGTGGAAGAATTGCCGTCGCCAAAGAACCAATCGTAGCCTAATGCGCCGACACCACTACTTGTATTGAAGAACGTAACAGTAATAGGAGGACAAATGGAGAAGGAGTCTGTCATGTTAAAATCAGCTGTAGGTTTGGCTACATGCATGCAGCTGACAGCTGTTGTGTCGGCTATGCATCCGCCCATGTCTACAATGTGTAATTTCACAGTGTATGTGCCTGTCGCTGTATAAATATGTGATGGCGATATCAATGTGGAAGTGGTACCGTCGCCAAAGTCCCATAAAGCTGTTGCGACCAATGGTGTGTGATTAGTAAACACAGCCGGGATATTCAGGCAGGGAAATAATGTGCTGGCAGAAAAAGATATATTAGGCCTGGTCACTACTATTGTGGTTTTGGTTGTGTCTTTACACCCGAAGTTATCGGTCACAATTTCTGTGACTGTAATGGTGCCGCCGGTGATATAAGTATGTGAAGCAGTAGGGACAGTTAAAGATGCGGACCCACCGTCGCCAAATGTCCAATCAAAATGATTAAGTGTGGCTCCCGGTATGTCAGTGCTTGCATCGGTAAACAGAACAGGGAGAGGGGCGCATCCTTTTGTGGGAGACAATGTTATATGGGCAACCGGTTTGGCAACCTGTATGTAACTTGTTTTTGTTAAGGTATCCAGGCAATTCAGCTGGTCAGATATGACCAGCCGCACATCATATATGCCGGTACCATGTAATGATGCACTTAGTACATGTGTGATAGGATCGCCCGGGCCATATGAGACACCATTGAGGTACCAGGTGTATGCTTTTGCAGCGCCCACTATAACGAAAGGTGTCAGGTTTACGACATCATCCCTGCATATGGTAGGGTGATCTACGGTAAAATCGAAAACTGTCGGAGATAGATCTATTATGTCGGTAGTAGTATCCCTGCACCCGCTTTTTATATTATAAGTTGCCAGAACAACAGTAAACGTGCCAAGGTAAGGGTAAGCATGTGTTGGGTTTTTTAATGTGGACGTAGTACCATCTCCAAATATCCATAAGTGCGTATCATCTCCTAATGAGTTATCAAAGAAGTTGATGGTATTGCGTGGGGAACATGCTCCGGCCCATTTCATTACGGCTATAGGCGAATCTACTATTATGGAAATAGGTATGACGTACGGTGCACCGAAACAGCCGCGATACGAGGCGGTGACCGTACATGTATAAATACCAGGCAGTGGGAATTTAATATCCAGCGATCCTGTTTTTTTGATAACAGGACTTATTCCTCCGCTGAAGGTCCATATAAACGTGTCGGCCAGGCCGGAAAGTACGGTTATGGGAATGTGTACGCTATTGCCATAGCAGATATGCGTAGGGGTAGCTGATGCAGTAATTACCGGGGGATCGCTGACCGTAATTGTTACTGTGTCCATAAACACACAACCATTTTTGGACACTACAGTTACAGTTGCTTTGTATATTCCGGCTGCAGTGTATGTGTGTGATGGTTTTGGTACGGATGAGAGTAGTGATCCATCACCAAAATTCCATGAATAGGAGGTAAATGGGTATGGGTATGGATGTGCCGGCAATGAAGGATTAGGTTGCGTGGTCATAGCCGTAATATCAAAGTTGACCGTCAGTGGATTGCAGCCCCGCAATGGTGATGCGAGCATATCAAAGGTCATGTCGAAAAAGGTATCTATTACGTATGAGGTGCTTACGCATCCGGTGATAGGATTCGTAACGGTCATAGTTATTGTATCAATACCTGCTTTTGTGTATACATGCGATACCGGGTTGCCTGATCCGGTAGTGCCATCACCAAACTTCCATGACACCGTAGTGCCGGGAGACACTGTTCCCGTAAACGTCATGTTTGTGGGAGGTGGACATGGCTGAGGCGAGGACTGCCCTATAATTGCAGTAGGTAAAGGATTGATGGTGATCGTATGAGTTACGGAATATGGGCAGGTACCGTCAGATGCGACAAGCTTTACAGTATAAGTGCCGGGTGCCGTGTAAGTATGGTTAACAGCATAAAGTGTAGACGTACCTCCATCGCCAAAGCTCCATTTATTAGTGCTGGGCGTAGGGGTTGTGGTATTAGTAAACCCTACATTGCTGCCTGCACAAGCTGTTGCAGGCATTGTAAATCCCGCAGTAACGTGGCCAATGTTCACATATGCCGGCATTATACTGGTACCCTGGCAGCCATTGCCATCGGTAACAATAAGGGTTACGCTGAAGCTGCCGGTTAATGCATAAGTATGCGTTGGAGCCGGCGATGATGAACTTCCTCCATCACCAAATGCCCATGCATAAGACAATGACGGAGGGCCGGTAGAGAAGTTTTTAAAAGTAACCGTAGCCGGTGCAGTACAAAATTTAGTAGGAGATCCGGTAAAACTTGCTACCGGTGGGTTGAACACATGCATGTATGAATTTATAGCAAGGCTGTTCATACAACCCATTGATGTAGCTACAGATAACGTCACCTTATAAAATCCTGGTGAGGTATATGCGTGTGTAGGGGTTGGTAATGTGCTTATGGTACCGTCTCCAAAGTTCCAGATGTAGGTCATTGGGCCGGGGGACCCCCCGGTAGTGCTTGTGCTGTAGAAGGTCACCGCTGTACCCGGGCAAACAGAAGTATCGTTTGCATAAAATGAAACTATGGGTGGTGGATAAACAGTGATCGTCATTGAATACGTCACTGAGGTGCCTCCGTTTGTTGCTGTTAACTTTGCGGTATAAGTACCAATGGCCGTGTAGGAGCCTGAAACATTTTTAAGCGTAGATGTGGTGCCATTACCCAGGTCCCAGAAAAAGCTGGTGGCACCTGTAGATGTATTCGTGAAATTTACTACCAATGGTGCACAGCCAGCACTATTATCAACTGTAAAGCCTGCCGTAACAGCCTTCACCATCGTTGAAGAAGCACATAATATAAGTAATAACAGAAAGATCCGGGTTATCGGTTTCATAGCAAATAATTATAGAGTCTGGTTACCAGTATTACCTGATAATGGTTACATCGCCTTTCAGATTCACTGCGTCACCGGCATCACATATCGCTTCTACTACATACACAAATACGTCCGGTCTTGGCATATCGCCCATATAAGAACCGTCCCATCCATTGGTCGCATCATTGAGCTGTATGTTAGAACGTTCAAACATCAGCTGTCCCCACCTGTTATACACACGGAATGATTTAACTTTAGATATACCTCTGCCTCGTGGATAGAAGACATCATTTTCTCCATCTCCGTTTGGTGTAAATGCATTTGGTACAAATATCTGGCTCTTGTCGCAGTATATGTGTATGACAAGGGTATCCGTATTAGGACAACCAAATGAAGATGTTACATGTATCACATACTTTGTGGTCTGGAACGGAGTTGCTTTAGGTGTCAGGCACGTATTGCAGCTGAGCGTGCTATCGCCACCCCAACTGATGCTGTATATATTAGATCCTGATGCCCTGATGTCTGCCGACATACCTGCAACCATTGTCTGGTCAGGCCCTGCATCTACTTCAGGCACGGGATGTATGGTTACGAGCACGTAGTTGGTGTCCGGTATGCAACTGCCCAGCTGAGCTATGACCATGTAATTTGTTGTAGTGTCCGGCGATGCCAGTGGGTTGCTGCTTGTCGGGTCACTAAGGCCTGCCGCAGGTACCCAGGTAAATTTAGTTGCACCGGAATCGGACAGAGGCACAACAACCCCGAAACATACTGTTGTATCGCCACGGCCTACGCTTATAGTTTTTGTTTTCAGTCGTACTGTTACCGTATCAATATTTGTACATCCGAATTTATCGGTACCGGTTACTGTGTAGGTCGTAACCACTTTAGGTGAGCCTATTGCCGGATTACAGTTGGTACAGTTTAATGTAGCTGCAGGAGACCATATGTAGCTTACCCCACCGTATCCTGTCATAGTAGCACCATCGCCAATGCACACGATCGTATCGCGACTTGCTATTATTACCGGTGGCGGCATAACTACAACTAACTGAGTGGCAGAATCTATACAACCCCAGCTATCTGTAACACGAAGCGAGGTAGGATAAGTGCCTGCAAGACTATAAGAGTTGGTCGGCGACATCAGTGTGCTGGTATCTGTATTGTTGAATGTCCAGAGCCATGCTACAACCGTTGTAGCGAAGTAGCTGTGTGAGGTTTCCTTATAATTGAAAGTTCCTCTTTCGCAAACAGGGGTAGGCTCAGTAGTAAACGCAGCATCTGTTTTATTTACCTTGATCGTATCCAGGCCCATGCTTGAATTCTGGCATCCGGTGTTGTCACTAAGTATCAGCTTAGGTATATACTCACCGGGAGCTGTGTATACATGGTCTGCGCTATCTATGGTGGATGGCGTGCTTGTTACACCATCGGCAAAGTCGAAAATAATACTTGCCACATTACTGAATTTCGATTTGAAATGTACGTTCAGAGGTGAGCACCCTTTAAGCGGGGTGTAGGTAAATGCACCGGCATAGCCGAAAATACTAACGTTTCCAATAGCCGTGTCAGGGCATCCGTTTCCATCTATGGCAACGAGTGTTACCACGTAGTTCCCGGTCTTTGTATACATATCGCTCGGGTATAATATAGCAGAAGTATTGCCATCGCCAAAGTCCCAGCTGTAAGCTATTGCGCCGCCGCCGCTGGTGTTGTAAAATACAACTGTGAGCGGAGGACAAACCGCAAAAGAATCACTCATGTGGAAAGATGCCGAAGGTTTGGTGATCTTTATATAATCTATATAGGTTGCAGTGTCTTTACAACCATTTGCGTCAGTAACCACCAGTCGTACTGTGTATTTGCCCGGCGCTTTATAGGTATGCCAGGTATTCATAGTAGATACTGTAGGGCTACCATCTCCGAAATCCCATACAGAGCTTACAAAATCAAGGCTGTTATTTACAAAATAGGTGCTATCCCAGGCGCAAGGGGTCTCATTGCTTGCATGAAATGCTGCGAGCGGTCGCGAGACGACTATTGGTGAGAAATGCGTAGTGTCTTTGCAGCCTATGTTATCGGTTACGATCTCGTCTACCGAATAGCTGCCATTTAGGGTGTAAACATGTGTAGTGGTCGGAGTGGTTACCGAGGCGGTGCCTCCGTCGCCAAATGTCCAGTCAAAATTAGTTAATGTTACACCCGTTACATCCGTGCTAACGTCTTTAAATGTAACCAGTAATGATCTGCATCCCGAAGGCGGAGTTACTAAGATCTTAGCTATAGGTTTTGCAACTATCAGGTAGTTTGTTTTTGTAAGTGTATCGTCGCAACCAAGGTGATCTTTAATGACCAGGCTAAGTGTGTACAGGCCTGTAACAAAGAAAGTATCTGTGAATACATAAGTCCGCGGATTGACGTGGAAGGTGTCAAATATATGCGTACCATTCAGGTACCAGTCATAACTTCGTGGTGTATCCCGCACTATGATCGGTGTAACATGTATGATCTCATCGCGGCAAACAGCTACCCTGTCCGCCACAAAATCAAAGATCGGCGGTCGCAGGTCTATTATTTCGGTGGCGGTGTCCCTGCACCCGCTTCGTATATTGTAAGTGGCCAACTGGACCGTATATATCCCCAGGGTGGGGTAACTATGTACCGGGTTTGCTAAAGGAGATGTAGTACCATCACCAAATATCCACAGGTGTGTATCATCACCTAACGAGTTATCAAAAAAGTTTACCGTATTTCTTGGGTAGCATGCGAATGTTTTCGACATTCTTGCCATTGGTGAATCCACGATCATCGTGACAGGTATTGGATATGGCACACTCATACACCCATGATAGGATGCAGATACAGTTACAGTAAATGTACCCGGTAACGGGAAATACATGATAAGGCTATCTGCGGTTTCTTCCAGCGTGCTGCTTATAGGTGCCGAGAATGCCCAGAAATATTCGTCAGCCATACCTGAAGTTACCTTTATTGGTATCTTAATATACTTTCCCCAGCAGATGTGTGTGGGCGCGGCAGAGCCGGTTACAGTAGGTGCATCGCCGGCCATTACTTTTACCGAGTCTGTAATTATACATCCATTGCTGGTGAGTGCTGTTACACGTACTGTCCATATACCTACCGAGGTATATGTATGTGGTGGGGGTGTTCCTGGTGCTGGTATTGTTACTGTAGGAGAACCATCACCAAAATCCCAGGTATAGCTGGTAATTGGCCATGGATACAAATGTGGAGGGGATAATGTGTCTGGTGCCGTAGTAAGGACACTTGCACTAAAATTCACTTTCAGCGGCCTGCAGCCTTTTTTGGGTGTGTCAACAATAGCCAGCCTGGCATCATAAAAAGTGTCTATGCGAATTGTAGTATCTGTGCACCCGGTGGACGGGTCTGTTGCGATCATTTTTATGGTATCGACACCCCTGTTTGTATAGGTATGAGTAATGGATGAGCCCGAACCCATCGGTGTTCCATCGCCGAATATCCATTTGATCGTAGCGCTACTTGGTCCACCATTTGCAAGCGTTATAGCTACAGGTGGCGGACATGGCCTCGGAGGGTTTCGGGTGATGCTGACTACAGGCCCTGCATTCACCATAATTGAGTGTATCACTGTATCTACGCAATAACCATCGTCTACTATTAGTCGTACACTATAGGGACCGGCAACTGTGTATGCGTGAGTAGGAGATGGAACTACCGATGTTGCCCCATCACCAAAGTCCCAGCTGCAGGAGGTGTAGCCTGTAGTAGTATTTGTGAATTTAACAGAAGAGTAAAGGCATGTAGAGCTTACAGAGGTAAATGAAGCTATTAGATTGCTTATCGTAATAAAGCCAGGTACAGTGATACTATCAATGCAGCCATTACCGTCTTTAGCCACTAATTTCACGGGATAGCTGCCAACGCTTGCATAGGTATGGGATGGGCTTGTTGTGATAGAAGTCCCTCCATCGCCGAATGACCATTTATAGCTAAGTGCAGGTGTGCCGGACGATAAATTGGTGAAAAAAGCAGTTCCCGGCGCTGAGCAAAGATGTGATGCTGTTACCGCAAAATTTGGAATGGGTGGATTAAATACATGCATGTATGCAGGTACGGTAAGTGTATTTATGCACCCCGTTGAATTGGTCACTGTTAGTGTGACATTGTAATAACCCGCAGTATTGTAGACGTGAGTGACAGGCGTACCTGTACCCAGGAAGCCATCGCCGAAGTTCCATGAATACGTCATTGGTCCCGGTACGCCGCCTATTGTCGTACTTGTAAATGTGACCTTTGTGCCTGGGCATACAGATGTGTCATCAGCAAAAAAAGATATTACTGGCAGGGGGTACACTGTTATTGTCATTGTATAGGTCACCGATGTTCCCCCGCTTGTAGAGACGAGTTTTACAGTATAGGTACCTGCGGTCAGGTATGTTCCAGATGGATCTTTCAACGTAGAAGTAGTACCGTTGCCCAGATCCCAGTAATAAGATGTAGCGCCCGTAGAAGTATTTGTGAAATGCACAACAAGCGGAGCACAACCTGAAGAAACGTCGGCCCTGAAACTGGCAGTCACTGCCCCGGCTGTGAATGCGAAAGCACAGAAAAAGAACAGTAATAGGGTGATACGGGTAACAAATTTCATAGATTGAAATTGTAAATTATTGATAGCAGTATAAAAGCTAATAAAGATAAAAATAATTTGTTAAAAAAGAGGGAAGTATTTGTGATAAATAAAAATAAATATAAATTATTAACTAAATGGAATATCAAACCAATTCCGCATATTCATCATTCAATGACTGCCGTACAGTTAGGCAATAAAGTTAGTAAAATTCATATACTAAAATATTTATCTGCGTCTGGCATTAATTTTGAATGAATATTTACTGCAGTATTAAGAAATTGTGAACAATTACCAACCCACCCATTTTGAAGTAATTTTACGAACAGTAAGATGAATTCAATTGAGGATTTTTCTGACAATAATATATGGTTAAAATAACTAAACAAACTATAATCCGGGATATTAGTTGGCTGGCATTTAATGCACGCGTCTTGCAAGAAGCTAATGATCCCACCAATCATTTGCATGACCGGCTCCGTTTTCTTGGTATTTTTTCTAATAACCTGGACGAGTTTTTCCGGGTACGAGTGGCTGCACTGAATAAAATGGTGTTGCTGGGGAAAGCTGCCAAAATGCACCTTGAGGCAAATCCTGATAAGATACTCAGAAAAATACAACAGACCGTAATTACCCAGCAGGCAGAATTTGACATGACCTTTTCCGACATTATCACCGAACTGGAAAAGAAGAAAATATTTATCAAGAACGAAAAACAACTATCTAAACAGCAGAAGGAGTTTGTATCCAGGTTCTTTGAAGAAAAAGTAAGGACACAGATCATACCGCTAATGATAGAGACGATACCGCACATTCCTCTGCTGCGTGATAAGTCTATATATCTGGCGTGCATGCTGGGTAGTACAAAAGAATCTATGGTGCAGCGTTATGCACTTATAGAGATACCTACAAAAGTATTGCCCCGTTTTGTGATCATGCCGGGTACGGAAGGACATACAGATGTGATATTGCTGGAAGATATTATCAGGTATAACCTGCCAAGTCTCTTCGCTCCTTTTGGTTTCGACAGGTTTTTGGGATACATCATAAAAGTAACAAGGGATGCGGAACTGGAGATAGATAATGATGTGAATACCAGTATCATTACACAGTTGGAAAAAGGCCTGAAGAACCGCAAGCATGGCCGCGCGACGCGTTTTGTATATGACCGTAACATAGACCCGGCCCTACTCAATTACCTGACCAAGCGCCTGGGGCTTAGTAAAAAAGATAACCTGATAGCAGGAGGTAGGATACATAATTTTAAAGATTTCATTGACTTCCCGGCGTCAATATTTCATGACATTAAACCTAGGCAACAACCATTCATACATCCTCTGCTACAGCAACCATGCCGTATTATGGATGTAATAGAAAAGAAGGATGTGATGCTGCACCTGCCTTATCATTCTTTCGACTCTATTATAGATATGCTGCGTGAGGCGGCCATTGATCCGTTCGTACAAAGCATACGTATCACCTGCTATCGAGTGGCGAAAAATTCTAAAATTATCAATGCGCTGATCAATGCGGTGCGTAATGGTAAAGAGGTAACAGTGGTGCTGGAACTTCGCGCCCGCTTTGATGAAGAAGCAAACATTCGCTGGAAAGCACAACTGGAGGAGGAGGGCGTGAAAGTGATACTAGGCCTGCATGATATGAAGGTGCATGCCAAGATATGTGTTATCAAGAAAAGGGAATTCAATAAGACAAAACAGTATGGTTTTGTGTCTACCGGCAACCTGAATGAGAATACAGCCCGTTATTATGGAGACCATTGCCTGCTTACTACTAACAGGGCCATTATTGCAGACATCAACCGTGTTTTTGATTACCTGGAGAACCCTGTAAAGAAAGCGGCCAACCTTAGAAATTGTAAAACATTGGCTGTGTCTCCAGTGAGTATGAGAAAAGTGATGCTGTCGTGGATAGACAAGGAAATAAAAATAGCCAGGAAGAAGAAGCCGGCATCTGCTATCATAAAGCTGAACAGCATTGTAGATGTAGTGCTGATAGAAAAATTATATGCGGCTGCTAAAGCAGGAGTAGATGTAAAAATGATCATACGTGGCATCTGCTGCGCCTATACGGAACAGAAAGCATTTAAGGAACGTCTTAGCGCCATTAGTATCATAGACGATTACCTCGAACATGCCCGTGTGTTCGTATTCAATAATAGTAAAGAGCCTGTAGTATATATATCTTCCGCAGACTGGATGGTAAGAAACCTGGACCACCGTGTGGAAGTAGCATGTCCTATATATGATAAAAGTATTCAACAGGAGTTGACGGATATTTTAGATATTCAGCTTGCGGAGAATGTGAAAGGTCGTATCTTAGATAACGATCAAAGTAACAATTATGTGCAAAGAGAGGAAGATGAACCCGAAGTGCGCTCGCAGGAAGCTATTTATAAATATTTGCGTAACAAACACTACCATCGTTGATACTTGCAGCAATTGATATTGGTTCTAATGCTGCCCGTTTACTGATCTCTGAAGTGTCGCCGTATAAGGATGGTACTGTCGATTTCACTAAGCTTACGCTGTTGCGCATACCCCTGCGCCTGGGCTTTGATGTGTTTGATAAAGGGCACGTATCCGATGCCAAAAAAGAAAAACTGATTGAAACACTTAAAGCCTACAAGCTACTCATGAATATCTATGAGGTAGAGGCTTATAAGGCATGTGCAACGTCAGCTATGAGGGATGCTACCAATGGGGCAGAGCTGCTGAAAGAAATATTTGTAGAAACAGGTCTGAAAATAAATATCATAACCGGGCAGGAAGAAGCGAACATCATATACGAAACGCATATTGCGGAGAAGATGAATGATAACAAATCTTACCTGTACATAGATGTAGGCGGTGGCAGTACGGAGGTCACGCTTTTCTCCCAGAACCATACCATTTTCAAAGAGTCATTCAATATAGGTACCATACGCCTGCTGCACAATAAGGTGACCGATGAGCAGTGGGAGCACATGAAGTGGTATATAAAGACCCATGCCCGTAACTATCAGCCATTAGAAGCGATAGGTACCGGTGGCAATATCAACAAGATATTCTCCATTTCAAAACGTAAAGAAGGTAAGCCGCTAACGCTCGATCTGCTGAAGGATTACCATAAAGAGCTAAGTTATACTTCTCTAGCAGAACGTAAGCACCTGTACCAGTTCAGGGATGACCGAGCTGATGTGATTGTCCCGGCCCTGCAGGTCTTTATTTCCATTATGCGCTGGGCGCTTGCTGACGAAATATATGTACCTAAAATAGGCCTTGCTGATGGCCTTATCAAAATGTTGTACAGCGAAATGACTGTCGGTAAATAGTTTCGTAGAGTTCTACTGGTAATTCCCGTTTGCCCACTTAACGGCAGGAGTTACCCATTCTTTCAAGGGTTTGTACAGGAAGCCATGTTTAAGTCCTGTATGCAGTTCTATTTCCTGGTAATGAGGTATGCCGTTAACTGCTTTGTTTTTCAGCGATGCGCAGGAACGACCTATCGCATCACTCTCTTCGTAGATCGACAGAATATTGCCGCAAAAATTAATATCGGGCATACTGGTAGCTACGTCATCAAAACAACCCGCCATGAAGACGAAGTTCACGTTTTTGTTTTTTAGAAAAGTAGATGCATACATGGCAATTGTTGACCCTTTAGATGCACCTACAACTGTTATGTTTCCGGGCTGTACGCCAGTTTTCAACAAGCTGTCTATTTGCTTTCCTACTTTGTGTGCATAGGCTTTTGGGTCTGTATTTTTTGCACGTACTTCGCTGATAACTGTGAAATTTTCTTTTCGGAAAGCTCTGAGGATATGCTCATACTCGTATGCGCCAAAACCCTGTGTGGTCTCTACAGCATTCGCCCCCATTTCTTCTACTATCCGCCCATGCAGGTAAAACACGTATTTCTGTGCACCTGCAGAGATCGTCATAGACAGGATCAATATAGTAGTGATCAGTAATCTCATTTACCAGTGCACCAATTTTACACTTTCTTTAAAACTGGCACCCTCCAGGTTCAGTACATAATTGCCTGCAGGCAGATTGGTACCGGGTACACATGCTGTGCTGTTGTTACTCGTTCCTCTCCATACTACATTTCCCTTCATATCCGTAAGGGTAAGAGCAGTGTGAGCAGGTATTTGATCTATGTGCCAGAAATTTTTAGTAGGGTTTGGATAAATATTGATAGGGTACGGCAATATGTTGCCGAAGCCGAGAGTCGTATCTTGTTTTACGGTGCCTAATAGCTTGCATATCGTATATGCATCAGGGTTCAGGTAAACAGTTGATATAGATTGATCCCAGTTAAAGCTGAACACTTCATTGTCAAGTGTATTATAAACCTTGATTATAGTATCTCCGGTAGTAGCGTGTAACTGAAGCTCCAATGGTGTGCTAAAATGAGCGGTGGAATCAGGACAGGATGTCGTTTGCTGTAGCCTTACAAATACAGTACTTCCTGATTGGTTCCATGTCATTCTGTATTGAGGGAAACCACGGCCATAGATCCATTGGTTGAAAAAAGTGCCCAGGTTAAAACCATATACCGATTCTGCTATAGCTTTCAGGTCTGCTGTACTTGCATTACCAAAACTGTAGGTTTGCTGGTAGTTCTGCAGTACCTGGAAGAACTGGCTGTCTGTTGGTGCAATATAGCGTAGCATAGTTACTACGCCCTGTCCTTTTGCGTAGACAGTAGCTCCGTCAAACAGGGTATTTGATCCTGAAGTATCAGATACGTGCAACTGCCCGCATGGTGCACTGAAGATATTATTAAGGTAGGCCAATCTGTGGGCTTTAGCAGCCGGTTCTCCCCAGAAATGGCTAAGGAATAACTGTTCTGAAAAAGTTGCAAAACCCTCGCTCAGCCATACGTCGCCCCACGTTCTGTAAGTGACATGGTCTCCCCACCATTGATGGGCCAGTTCATGTGCAATAATATATGTGTAGGGTACACCTATAGTGGTCATGGTCTGGTGCTCCATGCCGCCGGGGAGGGTAGTGAAACATACGCCATATTTCTCCTTCCAGAATGGATAACGTCCATACACAGAAGAGAAATAATTAATGAACTGGTCAAGACTATCGAAATTGGCTTTGTAAGCAGGGTTAAATGAAGTGGTGTCAATAAAGAAATTCTGTATTAGCATCGAATCTGGACTACCGGTAAAGTGCATGTATGATTTATACTCCCCGAACTTTGCAACAGCTATAGAGATCAGGTAGTAATCAATTGGATAGTGTGTTTGCCAGTGATAGGTCCAGAAGCCTGGGTTTGATACTTTATCTACATCCACCAGCACGCCATTGCTGCCATCCACCACATCCTGCGGCACGGTAATAAACATGTCTACAGAGTCTATCTGGTCATTTACCGACTGTTTAGTTGGCCACCACACCATAGCTACCCATGGGTCGCTCACGGTGTATAGCATATGAGTACCGGCGCCGGATATGGAATGTGTAAGGCCATTAAAGAAGCCGCCACCCGGAGGCGGAACACCATGATAAAATATCTGTGCAGTGAAAGATGATCCCGCAGGCAATGGAGTAGAAAGAGTTATCGTTCTTACATTACTTGTATTGGTTACAGGGTATAAGGTTCCGTTTACAAGTGCAGAGTCTACGACCATGAGCGTATCCAGCTCAAAAACATAGTTGGTCATTGATGATGCAACCACCTGTGCTGTGGTGGTCACATCGCCCCACAGGTATACAGAAGTATCAGTGACATGAAGGTTGAACTTAAGATACTTCAAATCATATTCATCTTCTCCGGGATCAGCCAGCGTTGTTTTTGCTGCTTTTTTGTCTTTTTTATGGGAGCAGGCACCATAGCCGGCAGCATATATACTTGTGGAAACAAGAATTAATGTACAGCAGGCAAAAAATATTTTTTTTATCATAAATATTGTATATTGTAATAATAATTCTATACGCCCGGCTCACAACTCACTGACAAATCGTTAAGATATGAATTCTGTTGAATAAAATTAAACAATATTATTAACAAGTAAACCTCCCTTTATGCTAAAAAGATACACATTGTTAACTGTAGTGTTCGTTTTAATGGTCGTACATGGGAATGCACAACCTCCTGGTTTCATGGCAAAAGGCATAGGAGGAGGTGGTGCTTTGTTTTTTCCCCGTATCAATCCGGGAAATGACAATGATTTTTACGTTGCATGTGATATGAGTCAGATGTTCCATTCTACTGATTATGGACAGAGTTATTCACAGTTGCCATTCACCAGTTTACAAAGTTTAAATATTTCTACGTATGAATATACGAACAATGCATCTGTAGCATACAGTAATTTCAATGATGGAAACCAGGGCTATCCGGTAAAGACAACCGACGGTGGTGTTACATGGGTAAAGCTTCCCGGCTTCAATGTTGCTGATGTGTCCGGCAACTATTCTATTTATTCCATGAAGGCTAATTACAATAAGCCATTACAATTATTGATGGCATATTACGGCAAGATAGTTTTTTCTAATGATGGCGGAACAACATTTAGCACGGTTGGTACTGCTTCAAGTATGTCTGTAGGGCTGATAATGGGCGGTGCATTCTTTACCGGCGATACTATTTATATAGGTACTAACCAGGGCATATATTATTCTACCAATGCAGGTACTTCATTTTCTATTATGCCAACTACCGGCATTTCTGCGGGGCAGGTGTTATGGCAATTTGCAGGAGCAAAGAACGGTTCTGCAATAAGGTTTACATGCATAGCTGGTCTTACGGCATATGTGTACAACGGGGTGATGCCTTATGATTACACAGGGTTGGCTGCAGGTGTGTACACAATGGATAACGCCAATGGCACATGGGTGAATAAGACCGGGACTATATTTCTCACCAATGACAACCTGATGTATGTGGGGATGGCAGAGAACGATATAAATACCATTTATCTCGGAGGCAAAGACAGGGCGTTCGGTGCGCCGCTTGTCTATAAGTCTTCAGATGGCGCTACCACATGGAATAAGGTATTCAACACTATGGGCAATGCGAACATTGTTACCGGCTGGGAAGGTGAAAGTGGCGATAAGGCATGGAGCTGGGGAGAAACGGTTTTTGGTATCGCTGTAGCACCTAATAATTCTGCTAAAGCAATGTTTGGTAGCTATAGCGATGTGCATCTCACCAGTGATGGGGGCACTACATGGCAGCAGGCTTATGTAAAGACGGCAGATGCACACCCTAAGGGTGCGGCAACACCAACCGGCGCAAACTATCATTCCATCGGGCTCTAAAATACCACGTGCTGTCATATACACTCGCATAGCGCCACGAACATGATGTCGTGCTTTAGTGATATTGGTGGTATCCGTAGCCTTGATGGCGGAGATTCGTGGAGCTATACGGCCAGTGGTATGAGTGTCAATTCAGTATATCGTGTTACAGAGACCCCTGGGGGGACAATGTTCGCAGGTACATCTGGTATACATGATATGTACCAGAGTACACGTTTGAAAGATGCGCAGCTGGATGCCGCTGATGCTAATGGAAAAATATTTTATTCAGCAAATGGTGGTGCCAACTGGACCATGTTGCACTCCTTTGGTCACCCGGTATTCTGGTTGGCAATAGATCCAAATGATACGAATACCATGTATGCAAGTGTAATAAATAATGCGGGGTCAGGATCGGCTGGCGGCGTATGGAGGACCAGTAATCTTAACGCATTGACAGGCAGTACATGGACTCAACTTGCAGCACCGCCACGCACAGAAGGACATCCTGCAAGCCTTATTGTATTGAACGATGGTAAGTTATTATGTACCTATTCAGGCCGTATATCATCAGGTAGCACATTTACCGCGAGTTCAGGAGTATTTTTATATGACCCGGCAGGTGGCACATGGAGCGATGTAAGTGCCGTGAATATGCATTACTGGACAAAAGACGTAGTACTTGATCCTTCAGACCCCACACAGAATACATGGTATGTATGTGTGTTCACTAACTGGGGCACTACAGCCAGCGGTCAGGGGGGGCTATATAAGACAACGAATCGTGGCGGCGTGTGGACAAAACTTACAGGCACTACATTTGACAGGGTTACTTCGATCACTTTCGATCCGCTCAATAATAATAAGGCATACCTGACAACAGAAACGCAGGGGCTGTTCATGAGCAATGATATGAACCTGGCTACACCATCATGGTCGCCTGTAACCTCTTACAAGTTTCGTCAGCCGGAGCGGGTGTATTTTAATCCGTTCAATAAAAGTGAAATGTGGGTGTCCAGTTTTGGTAATGGCATGAAGGTGAGCAATTATGCTGCCACACAGGCGCCGGTCAATTTTAACCCGGTGCAGCAGCTCAGGGTTTATCCGAACCCGGTAAAAGATATGCTCACAATTACATTGCCGGCATCGCATGAGGCTGCAGTAATACAAGTATATAATGTTGCCGGGCAGTTAGTGAAGAGCATTATACCTTCTAAAACAAACAATACGCTGTTGAATACGACGACTTTAATACCCGGTGTATATGTTGTTCGCTGTGGCGATCTGTCTGCACGGTTCATTAAAGAATAGGCCGCAAATCAAATGATTGATTAAATTTGAACGATACCCAACGGGTATCGTTCTTTTTATGCAGCATTGGGAACTTCTGTTTTTCTTTTTTGTTATTGCAGGTGTTTATGCTTCTGTGGGTTTTGGTGGTGGCTCCAGCTATCTTGCAATATTGGCGCTATATGCATTGCCTGTTCCGGAGATGCGGCTTACCGCATTGGTCTGCAATATTATCGTGGTTACAGGAGGCACAGCCATCTATATAAGTAGTAAACAGGTTGCCTGGAAAAAGATCATTCCGCTTGTATTGGTGAGTGTACCTATGGCATTTTTTGGTGCGAGAATGAAACTGAGCGTGGATACTTTCTTCATTATTCTTGGCTGCAGTTTGCTCACTGCTGCGGTGTTGCTCTGGATAAAGACAAGGAAAAATGTAGATGTGCTGTTCGGTCAACCAAATTATATGCGTGATGGCGCATTAGGTGTTGCTATAGGGTTTTTATCAGGTATGGTAGGTATAGGCGGCGGTATCTTCCTGTCTCCGCTACTCAATCTTATGAAATGGGATGACCCTAAAAAGATAGCAGCTACGGCATCCTTGTTCATTTTAGTGAATTCTGTCTCAGGTATAGCCGGACAATTATCTACTATACCTGCCGATATTAATTACACCCATATCGGGCTGCTATGTGCTGCTGTATTCATTGGTGGGCAGATCGGCTCGCGTGTGGGCGCAATGCGGTTCGATCATGCTATCGTTCGCCGTATTACCGCAGTGCTGGTTTTTGCGGCAGGTACAGAAGTGCTTATAAAGCATCTGCCATGGTTCAAATAAACCTATTTATCTACCAGGAAATGTATAACGGAATGAGTGTCGCCTGCCTTTAATTCCAGCAGGTATATTCCCGGCCGCACGTCTTCTTTAAGTGTTATTGATGTGTTGACTACTCCTTTCTTTGTGACTATGCTGTTTTGATATACTATTTGACCTGAAATATTTATCACTTTTACAACTATTGTCTCATCAGTTATTAATGATAATGAACCCTGAATTGTAAAGCAGCCTTTATTAGGATTTGGTGATATGACAATGTTGTTTGTAACTGCTAAATGGGTCTGTTCTGTAGCCAACGGGTTCTTAGGTGTTACTGTATCTACTTTACGGATCACATTGTTTCCTTCGTCGGTAAAGTAAAAGCTGCCTGCAGCACCTATGGTGATATTTGTGGGAAGGTATATTTCAGCTGCAGTAGCTGGCCCGCCGTCACCTGAATAATAACCAATAGACGAAGTAGAGCCGGCGCCGGTGCCTACAGCAGTAGTAATTATTTTCCCCGGCGTTACTTTACGTATGCGGTTATTATAGCTGTCGGCTATTAACAGGTTGCCTGTACTGTCTAGTGCAAGACCTAACGGCCCCCATAGATGTGCTGCAGTAGCCGGGCCACCATCACCACCATATGGTATACCACCGGCGGTAGTACCTATCACGGTATATATTGTGTCATTCTTGCCCACCATCCGGATAACGTTGTTCTTAAAGTCAGAGATGTATATATTGCCTGCGGTATCTATCGCTACATCAGCAGGCCAGTTCATCTGGGCGGCCGTTGCAGGGCCTCCGTCACCACTGTAGCCGGCTCCCAGGCTATTGTTTCCTGCTATTGTGGTTATAATGCCGGTCTTGCTCACTCTTCTTACCACATTATTTAGCTGGTCTGCTATATACATGTTGCCGGCAGTATCCGTTTTTACGCTTGATGGGCTGTTTAATTCTGCTGCAGTCGCTTGTCCGCCATCTCCGCTATATCCCATAGTCGCTTTGCCTACCACTGTGCTAATGATTCCTGTTGTCGTATTGATCTTGCGTATTACTGAGTTATCTCCTTCGGCAATAAGCAGGTTGCCTGCCTTGTCAATGCATAAGCCAAACGGGTCGTTGAATGTTGCTGCTGTTGCCGGCCCGCCGTCGCCGGTATGTCCTAATAGCCCGGTGCCTGCATATTTTGTATAGATGCCTGCCGGATCTATTCTCCTGATGCAAAAATTAGCATGGTCATGATTGGTAAAATAAAACCCTCCTGCCCTGTCATAGGTAATGCCCATAGGGTAGTGCATATCAGCGGCAGTTGCCATACCTCCATATCCGCTATCTCCCAGCTTCCCGGTACCGGCTATTGTGCTTATTGTTTGTGCCGTGACGAGTGAGGGCAGTAATAGGACGAACAGGATCAGTTTTTTCATTATTGTAATTTATATCATGCAATTTAATAGAATAATATGAAAATAGTAATGCAATTTTAATATGCGACGCGATTACACAGCAAAAGGAGTAATTTTATCCCGTAGGTTTTTTTTTATGAGCATCAGGATTTTAGCTTTCGGTATAGCGAGAGAAATATGTAATAGCAGCACAATAGATGTTGTGTTTGACGAAAATATAACTGTAGAGGTATTAAAGGCATTGCTGGTAGCTCAATACCCGGCTTTAAAACAGCTTACATCCTTTATGATCGCTGTTAACGGTGAGTATGCGCAGGCATCGGCAGTTATCTCAGCAAATGATGAGGTTGCAATAATACCACCGGTAAGCGGGGGGTAAATGACACAATAGTGAAAGACATACAGATAACAGAACATAGTATTGATATTGCTTCCTGTATCAACCGCGTAATGGCGCCGGATGTCGGTGGTATTGATGTCTTTATTGGCACTGTAAGAAATGAGACCAGGGGTAAGAAGGTGCTGTGGCTGGAATTTGAAGTTTATGAAGATATGGCGATCAAAGAGATGAACAGTATAGCGGAAGTAATAATGATCCAATGGCCTGTTCATAGCATCGTTATTCACCATCGCATAGGTAAACTACAGGTAGGTGAGGTGCCGGTTGTAATCGCTGTATCTGCAGCCCACCGCGATGCAGCCTTTGATGCGTGCCGATATGCAATTGATGCCCTGAAACAAACCGTGCCTATCTGGAAAAAAGAATTTTTTGAAGATGGGGCCGTATGGGTGGCGGCGCACCCTTAATTACTCAGTAATTCCTTTGCCGTTGCAGCATCTTCCGGTGTATTGGCATTCATCAGTGCTTTAGGATCTGGTGGAATAAGTATCCTTACCCGCTCTGTATTCCTGATCAAGGCTTTTCTCGGACATTTAAATCCATCTGCCATATGAGCCAGCAATACCTCGTAGCTTCCAGGTTCCCATATTGTGATCAGTGGTTCGGGATGCTTGTCAAATGGGCTTTCAAATGTTGTGGCTATACAGTCTGTGTTCCTGTTTTGAAGCAGGTATAGTAGTGTGTCCTTATCCATCAGAGGCAGATCACATGCAACCACCATCCATGCTGCACCGGGCTTTTCTTTGAATGCAGAGAGGATGGCGATCAGTGGCCCGCTACCTTCGTAGCTGTCGGTAAGTGTTTTATATGCAGGGTCTATTTCATGCACTTGTTCAGCCCGGCATGAGATAAATACATCTGTGCAAATGCTTTGCAGCATATCTGCCATATAATACCGTTGTTCTTTTCCGTGCCAGTGCATGATGCTTTTGTCTTGCCCCATACGCACGCTTTTACCGCCGGCCAGTACAAGTCCGTATAATACAGGTGCCGCCGAACTATTGTGTTCTTTTGAAATCACTTTTACCTCCCGTTTTTTCCATCAGCTTTGTTTCTTTGATCACTATATCATGGCTTAGTGCCTTGCACATATCATAGATGGTAAGCGCAGCTATACTTGCGCCTACGAGTGCTTCCATTTCTATGCCTGTTTTAGCGGTTATGCTTGCTGTACAATCAATGACCACTTCTCTTTGTTCGTTTACATGAATGTTCACCTTGCAATTGTCCAGTCCCAGCGGGTGGCATAGCGGTATCAGGTCCCCTGTTTTCTTAGCAGCCATTATACCGGCTATTATAGCGGTCTGGAATACGCTTCCTTTTTTAGACTGTATGTCTCCGTCCACAAATTTATCCATCACCACATCGGGCATCACTACTATGCTTCTTGCAGTAGCTATACGTAGCGTTGATACTTTCTCTCCTACGTCCACCATTGAAGGCTGGTCTTTTTCGTCCAGGTGTGTAAAATTGTTCATCGCTTTAAATTTTATTTTTCATTTTTAAGGCATGTTATACCTAATTCTTTGTCAACCCGATCAATAAAATCACTTTCAAATAGTGCTATCAATTTTTCTCGAATTTTATTGTCTGGTTTTCGTTGACCTTCACTATATCCATCTGCGTAAGTAATACCTAATTCTGATTCATCAGACCTGTTCCAAGATGAACTGTCTCCATAGTAACGAATAAAATACTCATGAAAAATACTGTCTTTTCGGATTTTTATCCTCAAAGTATAAATGCCATCGTTATAATAGTCGATTTCTCTTTTGGCACTATTAGTTGAGTCAAGGGAGTATGTGGTTACTTGCGTTGTTGAGTCATATGACACAAAAGAGACAGTTGAGTCTCTTGATATATTTGGATAACTCTTTAATATACTATTGACAGCTTTTTCCAATTCGTATTTTGTAATGGGGTATTTATAGGTGGATAAAGCTCCCGCTCCACCATTAAAAGTAGACATAAGATGTACTCCATATAATACTATTAATATTAGCACAAAGATGATAACGGCAATCCCATATTTCACGTGTGTCCACATCTATACAATTTGTTTAAATGGCCATATACGGTATGCCTCTCCTTTTTTAAAAATATTTTTTTCAGCGGGCAATTCCATAAATGCATTGGAATCAGCCAGGTTAGAGAAATCCCCGGACCCATTGCCTTCTGCTGGATTGGCTATCAATTGCCCATCTTCATTTACGGCTACGCTTACCTGCATAAAATATTGCAGTGCTGCGGAGAATGTTACTTCGCTGTTTAATACTGCATAACTTCTTTTCTTCTCCCTCCTATATAAACTCAATTCTAACCACGGCATAAAATACCGGTGCAGGCACAGGAATGTAGATACAGGATTGCCGGGAAAAGCAAACACCAAAGCTCCGCTTGTATGTTTCCCGAACCAGAATGGCTTGCCGGGTTTTTGCATTATCTTATGGAACTGCTTTACTACTTTCAATTCATCAAGCACCTGCGGCACATAGTCATACTTGCCCATAGATACTCCACCCGTAAGTATTATTACATCATATTCATCAAGGCATTGCTGTATACGATCTTTCGTTGCGTCAGGATCGTCCGGAATATGCAGCATATCACATGTCACAGCATATTGTTGCAATACGGCCCTTATCATATGGTTGTTGGAACCTCTTAGCTGGTATGGAGTAGGCAGTGTATCTATCGATACCAGTTCATCGCCCGTAGTCATAACGACCACTTTAGGTAGCTTGCGAACCATTAATTTGCTTTTGCCTGCTGATGCCGCCACACTGATTATTGTTGCATCTACTCGTTGATTACCTCTAGCAACAATATCCCCTTCCTGTTTATCTCTGCCTCTTCTGTGTATATTTTGTCCCTTCTTTATCTCGTCAATTTTTATTGTTGCACTGTCACTGTTCATCTCCACATCTTCATAACGTACCACAGTATCCTGTGTATCAGGTACCGGTGCGCCGGTCATTATTTCCACGCACTCATTATCCGCTTCAGTTACTATAGGTGTATTGCCTGCAGCTATTATTCCTTTTACATTAAATGAGCGCAGCCCTTTATCAAAAGCACTGTACAGAATAGCAATACCGTCCATAGTAGCTTTATTGCAGGCAGGTATGTCCCTTTCAGCAAGTATATCTTCGGCAAGAACACGGTCCAAAGCTAGCTCCAAAGGAACAGCCTCTACACCATAATCTCGTACCTCCTGGAATATTATTTGTTCTGCCTCAGCTACACTTATCATGTATGATCTTTATAATCGTAAATATGACATCAAGAAAATCCTTACATCCTTTAATCAAGGTTCAAACTTTACCCTCCTATGCTCGACATCGATTCGTGAGGGCTGTTTTGTTCTGCATCCCAGCCATTCTTCGCCCGGTTGTTGATCGCATTTATTATTGTTGATCGCAGGTATTCATCATCATTCCCGTTGCGCATTATATCTTTTATGTTCAGCACACCTCCATCATACAGGCATGTTTTCAGCATGCCCAGTGGTGTTATACGTATTCGGTTGCAGGTTCCGCAAAAAGAACGTGTATAAGCGGCTATAATACCCACACTGCCCTTATGCCCCGGTATTCGGTAATTATAAGATGTTGACCATGGCGGGTCTTGCATCTTCTCTATCTCCGGGTAGTGCTCTTTTATAGTATTCAGTATCTGTAGGTGGTCCCAGTGCAGGCTGGGGTAATACGCACCGGTGCCGTTAAATGGCATTTCTTCTATAAAGCGCACACTCACCGGCAGGTCCTTCGTCAGGTTTACAAGTGGTATAATATCCTCCGTATTCTTGCCTTCCATTACTACCGCATTCAGCTTCACCTCTATTCCATGTCGCAGCAGTTCGTCCATTGTGTGCAATACCTTAGGCAGTTCATCTCTCCGTGTTATCGCAAAAAAGCGGTTCCTGTCTATCGTATCCAGGCTCAGGTTTACGGAGCGTATCCCCAGTTTTTTCAGTTCCGGCACCAGGGGGGCAGTTAGCACACCATTGGTTGTAATAGTGATCTCTTTTAGCCCGTTTATATTCGACAGGTCGTGCAGGAATGACATCATGTCTTTGCGCACAAAAGGCTCACCTCCGGTAATACGTATCTTTTCTATGCCTGTTTTTACCAGGACGCCACATATCCGCAGCATTTCCTCGTAGGTCAGCAGCTCCTTTTTAGGGAGCAGGTCTATGCCGTTTTCCGGCATACAATAAAAACAACGCAGGTTGCACCGGTCTGTTACTGCCAGTCGCAAATAATTGATTACCCTGCCATGATTGTCTAACAGCACTATTTTCTTTCTTTGGGCTAAAGTTCGGTTTTTTATATTGCCTGCATCACATTATTGAATATTTTAAGGTTTTTAAATACGGACTTGCAGTTATATAATAATATCGAATTCCACCTTACCTTTAGCCGTAACATGAAGTCTCTGTTTCCGCTTACATTGCTGACCAAACTTTGCATCATCCTCACGCTTATTGCTGGCCTGGTATATGCAAATACATTAAGTAATGACTATGTAATGGACGATGTGATGATGATAACGGAGAACCGTCTCGTAAAAGAGGGTATAAAAGGCATCCCGGAATTACTCACAACCCATCACCTCGAAGGATTTGGTGCCAACAAGGTGTCAGACTACTATCGTCCCCTTTCTTTGGTCATGTTTGCTATTGAGTACCAGTTCTTCGGACTAAATGCTGCAGAAGGTCATTTTTTCAATATTGTATTTTTCGCCGCCTGTGTGGTATTGTTATTCTTATTCCTTAATAAGCTCTTTGACGGCCGAAAGCTGCTGGTAGCCTTTGTTGCGGCACTATTATTTGCAGTTCATCCTGTACACACAGAGGTAGTTGCAAATATCAAGAGCCGTGATGAATTGATGTGCTTTTTCTTTGCTTTCCTTGCCCTTAATCTATTCATTGATTATGTAAAGCAGGGTAGGCTATACCAGTTAATTACAGGTATTTTTTTACTACTCTTATCTGTTTTATCAAAGGAAACAGTGGTTACGTTCTTAGCTATCCTGCCGTTGATATTCTTCTTTTATAAAAACGAAAATAAACAGCGCAGCATATTAATTATAGCAGGCATTAT
>JAOQAP010000242.1 GCA_025963465.1 Flavipsychrobacter sp. | reverse complement strand
TACAGCATCAATTACCGCAATAGACTTTCCGCTGGTGGTCCATATGCCTCCGGGTGTGCCATTGCTTAGTGTTGTTGTACTCCCTACGCATACGCTGGATGGACCGGTAATCGGTAAAGGTGAAGGTATTACTGTCACGGTTGTGCTTGCCGTACAGCCGTTAATAGTATATACAGCTGTGAATATCCCCGGGCTTACACCGGTTACATCTCCTGATGAGGAACCTATAGTAGCAACGGCTGTTGAACTGCCACTCCATGTGCCTCCGGTCATTGATTCATATAACGTGAGCATTTGCCCCACACATAGTTTGCCGCCACCTGATATAGGACCCGGTAACGGGTTTACTGTAATTGTTCTTGTTGATGAACACCCTCCTGTCAATGCATAAGTGATAATAGTCGTGCCTGCAGATAACCCCGATATAGTCCCACTAGTTACACCTATGGTAGCTACTGCTGTATTACTGCTACTCCATGTACCGCCCGGCGAACTGTTGCTTATTGTTATTGACGATCCCGCACAAACTCCGGTGGCTCCTGTTATCACTGCTGATGCCGGGTTTACCGTAACTATTGTTGTGACAGTACAGCCGAAGCCTAATGAATAGGTTATGGTCGCAGTACCCGCCGCTATGCCGGAAATAACACCGGACGATGATCCTGCAGTTGCAATGGTCGTATTACTACTGGTCCATGATCCGCCTGCTGTTCCATCGCTAAGTGTAGTTGTTTGCCCGGCACACACTTTAGTAATACCCGTTATGGCTGCCGGCGCAGAATTGACTGATATAATAATACTGGACAGACATCCGTAAGGCGATCTGTAGTTGATCGTCACAGTGCTTCCTGCTATATGTCCCGTCACGGTACCCGTTGTCAGGCCTACGGTCGCGGCTAGTGTATTACTGCTGGTCCATGTGCCGCCTGTTATTGCATCACTTAGTGTTTCGGGTATTCCCGTACACAATGATGTGCTGCCTGTTATCGGGGCAACAGGATTAACTGTTATTACTTTAGTAACAGCGCAACCTGATCCCAATGTATAAGTAATGGTTGCTGTACCGGCTGCTAGGCCCGAAATGTTGCCAGATCCTAGTGGAGTCGTAGCTACGCTCGTGTTCCCGCTCGTCCATGTTCCGCCTGTTACTGCATCGCTTAATGTGATCGCAGATCCCTGGCACACATTCCCCGGTCCTGTTATGGCAGTTGGCGTTTGGTTTACAGTTACGGTCGTAATAGTCGTGCAGCCATTAGTATAGGTTATCGTTGCCGTGCCGGCTGTTATTCCCGATATATTACCGGAGCTAAGACCTATGGTAGCTACAGCCGTATTGCTGCTGGTCCATGTGCCGCCCGTAGTTGCATCACTAAGTGTTGACATTGCCGTACCTATGCAGATATTGGTAATTCCTGTTATTGGAGCAGGGCTGGCACCTACTGTTACAGTAGTGCCTATTGTACAGCCGGTGCCTAATGAATAAATGATATTAGCTGTTCCGGGTGCAACACCTGTTACAATACCTGATGCTGATCCAACTGTAGCTATTGCTGTGCTTCCGCTCGTCCATGTACCGCCCACTATTGCATCTGTAAGATTGGTTGTGGTTCCTATACAAAGGCTTGTCGATCCGCTGATACTTACCGGTGCCGGGCTAACCGTTATGGTTATTGTTGTCTCACAGCCTGTTGGTAAGGTATAGGTAATAGTTGTTGTGCCGAATGCCACACCCGTCACCAGACCGGAAGATACGCCGATCGTTGCTACAGCTGTATTACCGCTGCTCCATGTTCCGCCGCCTGAATTGGTTAATGTCATCGTGCCGCCTGCGCATACAACTGAAGGGCCTGATATTGCAGATGGCAATGGATCTACTGTAACTACTGTGGTAATTGCACAGCCCGATGGCGGTGTATAAGTAATAGTTGTCGTGCCTGCCGCTATGCCGGTTACTACACCTGACGAAGTTCCAATGGTTGCAATGGTTGTTATACTACTGCTCCATGTACCACCACTCGCTGCATCGCTCAGGGTTGTTGTGCTGCCCTGGCATACATTAGTTATTCCTGTTATTGCCGGTGGGGGAGGTGTCACTGTTACTGTACCTGTAATAGAGCATCCTGTCACAGGCGCAGTATAGGTGATCGAAGCAGTACCCGTTGCAATACCCGATAAGAGACCTGAGGATAGGCTAATAGTGGCTATGCCGGTATTGCTGCTGGTCCATGTTCCCCCGGTTGTAGTATTGCTTAGTGTCCACGAATTACCTATACATATCGTCATTGCTCCCGATATGGCAGCAGGCACAGGGCTCACAGTTACTGTTCTCGTTATGGAGCAACCTGTAGATAATACTGTATAAGTAATTGTTGCCGTTCCGGTTACTATTCCCGTTACCAGTCCTGTACTTGTATTTACTGTGGCTATAGTTGTGTTGCTGCTGCTCCATATACCACCGCCGCCACCTGTTAGCGTAGTCGTAGCTCCCGGGCACACATTTGTTGTTCCCGTTATTGCAGGCGGTAAGGTATTAACTGTTACTACTATTGTTACGATACACGAGCCGCCGAGTGAATAGCTAATGGTCACTGTGCCGGCTGCCATACCTGTTATTACACCTGTAGTGTATCCCGCTGTTGCTATGCTTGTATTGCCGCTGGTCCATGTGCCACCGCTTACCAGGTCACTTAGTGTGGTCGTTGAGCCAATACATGTTTTGGTGACCCCGCTGATGGCCACGGGTGCACTGCTTACTGTAATAGTTGTTGTAGTTATGCACCCGGTACCCGGTGCTTTATAGGTTATCGTTGTCGTTCCGTTTGTACTTCCGAATACCGTGCCGCCGGGAATGACTATCGCCACTGTTGTATTACTGCTGCTCCATGTACCACCGGGTGTGGCATCGGTAATGGCGATACTTGCTCCGGCACACACAGCTGTCGGGCCTGTTATAGGTGCAGGCGGTGGATTTACCGTTACTGTTGTTGTGATAACACAACCCGGTATGGCCAGGGTATATGTGATAGTCGCCGTACCGGTGCTCATCCCCGTCATTACCCCTGTAGAAAGATCAATATCAGCTATACTGGTATTACTGCTGGTCCACGTACCGCCCGTTATGGCATCATTAAGGGTTATAGAGTTGTCTAAGCATACACCGGGGCCACCACTTATTGAAGGTGGCAAAGGATTGATGGTGACTGTAGTAGTCGCTTTACATCCTGCAGTACTCAGGTAAGTGATAGTTGTCGTTCCCGCGGATAAGCCTGTCACAAAACCTGTGAGAGATCCGATACTTGCTACAGTAGTATTACTGCTGCTCCATAACCCTACCGGTGTTGCGTCACTTAACGTAGTAGTTCCGCCTGTACAAAGTATGGTTGTTCCGGTTATTGCTGCCGGGTTTGCATGCACATTCATTACCACTGTGGTTATACAGCCGGTAGCTAATGTATATGTTATGGTTGTCGACCCTGTTGAAATGCCGGTAACTACTCCGGAACTTATTCCTATAGTAGCTATTGTGGTATTGCCGCTCGTCCATGTTCCACCGCCCAGTGAAGCGAGGGTTACTGTTTGTCCTATACACACATTGTTGCTGCCAACAATATTTGATGGTAGTGGATTTACCGTTACGATAATACTTGCAGCACAACCTGTACTTAATGTGTAAGAAATGATAGATGTTCCTGCCATTATCCCTGTTACAAGCCCTGTAGATGGATTAATAGTTGCCACTGACGTATTGGAACTCGTCCATGTACCACCACCGGTAACGCTGCTTAGGGATGTGGTCAGGCCTACACATACAGAATTTGCACCTGTTATTGGGAGCGGTGTAGCATTTACGGTCACTGTTGTAAATACCTCGCATATGGCGCCGGTACCTTTGGAGTAGGTGATGAGCGCAGTTCCTGCACTTATTCCTGTTACAAGTCCTGTAGATGAGTTTACTGTTGCTATACTTGTATTGGCAGTGCTCCAGGTACCTCCGGTCAGTGCATCAGAGAGTAGCGTCGTGTACCCCGTACATACAGTTTTTATTCCCGTTATTGCTCCCGGCATAGGGTTTACGGTTACTGTCCTGGTTGCAAAACAGCCGCTTAACAATTTATACGTTATCGTGCTGGTGCCTGCAGTTGAGCCTGTTACTACACCTCCGCTTACTGTTGCTATTGTAGTATTGCTGCTGCTCCAGAAGCCTCCTGAGGTTGCGTCAGTAAGTGTTGTGGTCTTGCTTGCGCAGACTATTGCCGTGCCTGTTATTGCTGCCGGTGGCGGGTTGAGTTGTAGCTTTGCACCGTTCGTCGTGTCTCTCAGGTTTGAATTCGTACAGGTAAGTATACAGCGGAAATAGGTGTTTACTGTTATAGTTACCGCATAGGTATCTGCCTTCGCGCCTGATATATTGGTCCATGTCACGCTGTCCGGCGAGCTTTGCCACTGGTAGGTGATACCCGCACCTTTGCTTGATGTACATTCCAGCGATAGTGTTGATGAGAATGAGCTGCATGAACTCGATATAGATGGACTAATGTTACCCGCTTCCGGTTTCCCCGCACATTGGTAAGACCACCTGTATACCTGGTCAGTAGCCGGCAGGGTAGGTATGCTTCTTGTCTCTACCGTCATGCTTGCTGTTGGCGATGGCCCTGCATCACTTAGCGACCAGTACGGTTGTGTGCCTGTCACCGGGTATGCACCCGCACCCCCGGTTATTCCTATTGCTTCCAGCCCGGTATTAGATGAACCCGGAGATATGGTACTGTATGTAAAATCAATATTGTTGGTCGTTTCGTAGAGTAGGATCTCTACATTTATATGTGGAGGATATACTCCGGTAAAGCTGTAAAAACCGCAATTCGTCCATTCTATCACAAATACCCTGTTTGGGGCCGTTCCTTTTGTGGTGTAACGTACATTAGGGCCTGTAGTTACTACGTCCATCCACAATGCAGCAAGTATTGGGCGGGGGAGGTTATAGGGAAATGCAAGACCGGATGTGCTGGTGCCTGACAAGTCACAATCGTATGTGTTTACTATCAGGGAAGAAGAAAATGGCAATGTTTGTCCAAGGGTGATCCAGCAATTGGAAGATGCTGATAAGCTGGTGTATGTGGTGCCGCAATAGTCAAAGTTAAAGCCAATGGGTATACTATTATAGTAACAGTCATCATACGGTCCGCCGCCGCCGGGTGTGTTTCCAGACTTAGCAATAAAACTAGTAGTCAGGCTATCATAGGGACAACTGAAAGCATTAAAACTATAACTGCTCAGGCTCTGGCTATAACCATATCGGAAGCAGGTTAATAATATAAGTAGTAAAATTATTTTTCTCATAAGGACATGCTTAACCAAGGGCATGTATCAGGTTCAATATTGTCCATGATACATGTCCTCAGCGTACACCCCAAATATAAGATTATTTTAATTGATTTGTTATGATTAATTTATATGATAATAATTTAATGTTATTGCTTTTTGGCTATGAATATCATTGTTGCATTTTAAATATTCGTCAATTATTAATGAGCAGTAGATATCTTGTATATGTATCTCTTCAAACAAAATGATTAATTTAAATAAGATAAATATTTATTTTAAAGTGCCGATCTTTTTTGTGACATTTGCTATACTAACGATGGGTTAGTAAGCACAGTCCTATCCCGACATACCACGGTGTGTCGGGACTTTTTTTTGTAAAAAGTGCAGTTAATTTTTAGTTCTTGTCGTTGACTTTTTTCTATTCTTCTTTTCTGTTTATCACAATGATTATACACACTTGTGAATTTCTAAAACGCTTATGTTGCCATAATAACCAACTTAGTTTGTATTTTGCAGATTCAAAAATCATAACAAACTCATGAAGCATTTTTTTCTTTCCGTATTATTTGTTGCTGCTGCTATAGTAGCTGATGCGCAAAGCTCATTGAAACTTCCTGCACTTAGTCCGAACGCAAAGTTCTCACAGGATTTCGCTACAGCTACAATAGACGTTTCTTACAGCCGCCCTTCTTTGCGTGGCCGTAAAGTATTCGGAGAAATGATCCCTTTCGGTCAGGCATGGCGCACAGGTGCTAATGCAAACACAAGGATCAAAATAGGTGAAGACCTGGAAATAGGCGGACAGAAAGTAAAGGCAGGTGAGTATACATTATACACCGTACCGGGCAAAACAGAATGGGAAGTAGTATTGAGCACAGGCACAGGTCCTATCGGCCCTGAAGGGTTTGCAAAAGACCTTGATGTGGCTCGTTTCAGGATCAGGCCGGCTGTAATGGAAACTAACCTTCAGACATTCACTATACAGATCACAGATATCACGTTCACTACCTGCAAACTGGAACTGGCGTGGGAAAGAACCAAGATAGTGATACCTGTTGTATCTCATAATAGCGACCGCATAGATGAGAACATTGAAAAAACATTAAGCCATCCTGCTACACTTCCTTACTTCCAGGCTGCTAATTACTATTTCGAATCTGACAAGAAATATGACCTTGCCAGCAAATATGTGAACAAAGCTATTGAGCAAGATCCTAAGGCATTCTACATGTGGTACCTGAAAGCCCGTATAGAAAAGAAGCTGGGCCACAATGACGATGCAGTAGCAGCTGCTAAGAAATCAATGGAACTGGCTAAGGGTACTGCCAACGAAAGGGAATACCAGGTAAATAACCAGAAACTGATAGACGACATCAGCAAATCAAAACCAAGGAAGCAGGTAAATGATTAATACCAGGTACCACCTGTTTTAATCGATACTATACTATTATCTATTGAGGTATTGTTATACTCAATAACACGGCAATTAGTTTTACTAAAGTTTTATGTAAGTCTTACATTTGAACTCCGGTAAATTAATTGCCGTTTTTTATTGCACATGAGAAAGATACTCTCCTCCCTTTTATTAATAAGCACGGCCTCAGTTACACAGGCACAGCAGGTGCGCCCGGCTACTTCATCCAAGATATATCACGAGATAGCACAACTCAGGCATTTGGTTAATGTACTATATGTGGCTGCTCACCCCGATGATGAGAATACCCGCTTGCTGGCATGGCTCGTCAATGATAAAAATGTACGTACCGGTTATCTCTCCCTTACCCGTGGCGATGGTGGTCAGAATATATTGGGCAGTGAGCAGGGCGAAGCACTGGGCCTTATCCGCACCCATGAGCTTATGGAGGCCCGTAAGCTGGATGGTGCAGAGCAGTATTTTTCCCGCGCTATAGATTTCGGCTTCTCTAAAACAAATGAAGAAACCTTTAAGCACTGGCCGGAATATCAATTGACCTATGATGCTGTCTGGGTCATGCGCAAGTTCAGGCCCGATGTGGTTATTTGCCGCTTCCCGCCAAACACTATGGCTGGTCACGGTCAGCATGCCGCATCAGCTATCATAGCCGCAAAAGCCTATAAAAAGGTAGGCGATAAAATGCAGTATACAGAGCAATTGCATACCTACACTGCATGGCAGCCTAAAAGATTATTACAGAACACCTACCGCTTTGGCGACCGGAATACCACTTCCGAAGATCAGTTCAAACAGGCTGTTGGTCAGTACGTACCTGGTATGGGTATGGGGGTAGGTGAACTTGCAGGCCTCAGTCGCAGCATACATAAAAGCCAGGGTGCGGGTACGCCATCAGTGCCGGGCATACAGATAGAATATTTTAAACTTATAGAAGGAGATACGCTGACGCAATCCTTATTTGATGGTATAGACATTACCTGGGGCAGGGTAGGAATGCCGTCTATCGGCGAAGACCTGAAAAAGATAGAGGATGATTACGATTTCAGACATCCTGATGCAAGTATACCTGCACTGCTTGCCGTGCGTAAGAAAATAGAAACAGTAAAAGACGAATACTGGCGCAATGAAAAGCTGGGCGAAATAGACCAAACAATATTGGACTGTACAGGCTTGCTTGCTGAGCTTTATACAAAACAGCCACAAGCTGTAGGTGGTGTCACCTTACCATTCACCCTTCGTGTTATCGCCAGGTCAAAAACTCCGGTGGTATTGAGTGGTATACAGTGGGGTGGTGCCGACACAACTATGAACCTGCTCATATCTAATGATACCCTTCGTTCTTTTGAACATACAATAGCTATAGCAGCCAACACGCCGCTTACGCAACCATACTGGCTGACCAATGGCCATCAGCCAGGTACAGAAATGTTCATGATACCGAATGATACATTAATAGGCCTTCCTGAAACACCAAACAACCTGAATGCCACCATACAACTGTCTGTAAATGGTGTGCCCTTCTCAGTAAAGGTACCGTTGTCTTATAAGAAATTAGATCCTGTAAAGGGCGACATTGTAGAACAACTACGGATAGTGCCTGATGCTACTGTGATATTCAATAGCACATTGCTCATTACCCAGCCAGATGGTTCTGTTCAGGCAAATGTGCGTGTACATGCGTTCAAAGAACTGAAAAATGCTACACTCGCCGTATCAGGCACAAAGTCAGAAGTGTTCAGCTTGAAAGGCATCAACCTCGCAGCGTCAGGGGATACGATCATCCCGGTAAAAATAGCAGCGCAGGCATCTGCAGCCCAGGGTGGCGACTATTATCTGTCGGTAGAGCTGGCTGCTAATGGAAAGACCTACAATCAGTCGCAGCACTTGATACAGTACAATCACCTGCCTACACTGCAATATTTCAATCCTGCTTATGCCAAAGTGCTCCGTGCCAACTGGAAATGCACCGCTAAGCGCATAGGCTATATAGAAGGTGCCGGCGACCTGGTTGCGTCTATGCTCCGCCAGGCCGGGCTGGAAGTTGATGTGCTCAAAGAAAGCGACCTTACCAATGCAGCAAAGCTGAAGAAGTATGACGCCATTATTACCGGCATACGAGCTATAAATGTGGAAAAACGAATGGCTTACTGGATGCCTGTTCTATTAGAGTATGCACGCAATGGCGGAACCCTCGTAATGCAGTATAATACCACCCAGGATATGGCCACCACTAACCTCGGCCCTTATCCATTGACCCTCGCCTCAGACCAGCGCGTGACGGAAGAAGACGCAAAGATCACCTTCCTCGATCCGGCAAACAGGATACTCAACTACCCGAACAAAATAACAGATGACGACTTTGCCGGTTGGGTGCAGGAGCGCGGTCTTTATTTTGCATCTAAATGGGATGATAAGTACACACCGTTGTTCTCCATGCATGATGAAGGCGAACAGCCATTAAAGGGTGGTACGCTTTACACTAAGCTAGGAAAGGGCAACTATATTTATACGTCATTATCATTCTCCCGCCAGTTGCCAGCCGGTAATAAGGGTGCTATACGGTTGCTGATGAACATGCTGAGTATTGGAAAATAATTTGGTATGATTGTTGAGCGATGATATGAATATACTAACCTATGAAATGCTCCTGCTCATTATTGATCATTTTTATTGTTGTCTTCTCAGCTTGTAAGAAGAGTAAGTTGTCATTTACTCCAGATCTTTCTAATCTTTCAAAGCAACGCAAATGGCATATGTATCATAATTCATCGGCCCACTATATGGGACACCCCAGTTTTGACACTACCTATCGTTTTGATACTTCTTTCGCATTGTCTGTTGCGGGAGACAGATCTGTGAACGGCCTGCGATATGATTCAGTGAACAGCAAAAAAGATGTCTATTATTTTGGGGTCGCATATGAGCACTATTACCACGATCATTATGATCCCCTTGGCGGTAGTATAGTATATTTCACGAAAATAGACAGTGTGGCATATATCTACCGGGAGTCTGACCCCTACCATTATTATTATCAGTCTTTTATAACTTATTGATGTAATTTAAGCCTGTCTGCTAAAAGTCATTTGTTGGCTGCTCATATGCTGAGTATTGGAAAATAGATATTCAAAATGTTTTTCGTATTTTTATTATATAATAAACCGTACGTGAAAACCAACCCTGTAAAATTTGTCATGCTTCTGCTTCTGGTACCGGTCGCGCTGTTTCAGCAGTATAGCTGTAAGCGTAGTGTAGAGACGAGGTACATAATAGACACCGTATATCAGTACCACTTAAACCCTAACAGTACAGACCCGTACCTGAAATATGATCTGAGTAAGATGAATAGGATGCGTTCATGGCATGGCCACAATGATACATCTTTTCCTATCACATTTCTCAACGACACTACTATTTATGTGTATGGCAAGGCCTTAACCTATTTACCATCATACGCTTCCGATACTTCGGTGTTATTTGGACAAAGTCCGGATGTAAATTATATTGGCAGGATGTACCTTGTATACAATATATCATTAGATACTATAAAGTTGCACAGCGTTTACTATCCAAGTAATCGATATGCTTCAATTTATATTGATGAAGTTGTATACGTTTCGTACAATTAGGACATCTAATAAATCTATTACTCTTTTGTTATGAGATACCGCAGCGTCTATCTATTGTTTGTGTTTTTTATTATTGCCATCGCGGGGCAACTCATTGGCTGCAAAAAACAGATTGTAACGAAAATACAGACCCAAACAATAATTATTGATCCTGCAATTCAGACGACACATACGGTATTCGATTCTTTAAAAAACTTGTTTGTCACTAGGCCATGGACAGGGCGCTTTATACGTGAGATCGACACATTGGATTCTATGTTTAATATGGTATACAGCGTAGATACTTTATATTTAAGCGGGACTTTAAATATAAAACCATACGTAGGGATTTCAAATATAGCTATAACGTATAATCCTGCCGCTCCGATACCGTTATATGACTACTTTAACTTCGAACGGTTAGACTCTTTAAACAATAGGTTTTTATATACTTATGATAATTCCAGTGCAGGTAATAGCGGAGCTTCGTATCATAAGGATACCCTCTATTACTATTATTTGACAGATAGCATTTACGATAGATCTGTAATGTGGTCTTCTGCACATACATTCGATGAAACTTCGGACGTTTATGCACCTAAACCACACTAAATATCTTACATGAAAACTAATAAACACACCTACCGTTTCTGGTATTTAACAGTTCTTTTGGTACTCATTTTCCAGATAGCTGTATATTACTGGTTCACTTGCTATTTTAAATGAGCTCGCTCGACTGGATCGTACTATTAGCTACTCTTATCGCCATGATCGCTTATGGTCTGCACAAGGGGCGTGGACATAGCGGTGCGCAGTCATACCTGCTGGCAGATAAGCAGATGCCATGGTACGTGGTATTGTTGGGTATCATGGCTACACAGGCAAGTGCCATTACCTTTCTTTCGGCTCCCGGCCAGGCATATACAGATGGTATGCGCTTTGTGCAGTACTACTTTGGCTTGCCAATAGCTATGGTGGTCATCTGCATCACGTTCATTCCCATTTTCCGTAGACTGAATGTTTACACGGCCTACGAGTACCTGGAGCGTCGTTTCGACCGTAAGACAAGGCTGTTTACTTCATTGCTTTTCCTGTTGTCACGTGGGCTGTCTACGGGTATCAGTATATATGCACCTGCGATCATACTGTCCTCCATTCTCGGGTGGAATATCTACATCACCAACATTATTATGGGCGGCCTCCTGCTCATATATACCTATACCGGTGGTGCCAAGGCAGTAGCGCATACCCAAAAGCTGCAATTCCTTATTATCCTCGCGTCCATGGGTGTTGCTGGTTATCTTGTTGTTCACTTATTGCCCGCAGGGGTAGGCATGGGAGATGCATTGTATATAGCCGGTAAATCAGGCAAGCTTAATGTAATTACAACAGGCTTTAACTGGAAGGATAAGTACAACATATGGAGCGGACTGATAGGCGGCTTCTTCCTTGCCTTGTCTTATTTTGGTACAGATCAGAGCCAGGTGGGCAGGTATATTACAGGTAAGAATGAACGGGAAAGCAAACTCGGCCTCCTGCTCAACGGGCTTGTGAAGATACCCATGCAGTTCCTCATACTATTGATAGGCGCTTTGGTCTTTGCTTTTTACAGCTTTCAGCCTGCGCCGCTCTATTTCAACAGCAGTGCCTATAATACACTGAAAGAGCGTGAACCGCAAAGCGCATCCATAGCAGAAAGCCGGTACCTGCAGCTGCATCGCCAGTATGAAGAGCAGGCGTTGTCCATTACACGGCTGAGAAAGGATAATAATGAGGTTGTATTATCGCCTGCATTGCAACAGTTCAGCCATACACAGCAGCAGATACAAGCACTGCGGGATAGTGTATCGGCCAATATATCAGCACAGCATTACAGTCCCGACAAGAACGACACTAACTATATCTTCCTCTACTTTGTAAAGACCGCATTGCCCAAGGGTATTGTTGGTCTGCTGTTTGCCGTTATTATACTTGCGTCGTGGGGCTCTATATCTGCCGCCCTTAACTCACTTACCGCCTCATCCCTAATGGATGTGCAGATGATGGGCAAGCCACCTATGTCGCAAAAGAAGGAACTCACTTATGGCAGATTGCATACCCTGTGCTGGGGTATATTCTGTATTTGCGTGGCCATGTTCGCCGCCCGTCTCGGCTCATTGATAGAGGCAGTCAATGTCCTAGGATCATTATTTTATGGCACCATTCTCGGTATATTCCTTGTCGCATTTTATATGAAACGGTCAAATGGCAATGCAGTATTTACAGCTGCTGTAATTGCCGAGTGTTGTGTGGTGATTATCTATATGTTAGATATTGTTTCATTCCTCTGGCTAAATGTTGTTGGGGCGCTTGTTGTGGTTATAATATCATACATTGTTTCGTTCATACTCTCGCAAAAAAACGTAGATACTCACGCAGGTCAGTAATCGATGTCAGATTTGGCAAACTATCCTGATTTATTGTATGTTTTATTTTATTACAAATAGGTTTCTGATTGTTTAAAGCTTTCATTTTTTAATATTTAAATATTGCATATTTAATGCTTGTTTATTGCCAAATTCCGTGATCTTTTGTAGTCTGTTCATGTAATCCACATAGTTATTAACATGGGTTATTTACACCTATAGAATTGTTGTGTTTTAAGCCCCGAATGCCGCCCTAAAACGTTATATTTGCGCATATTATTTTTAATATCGGAATATGGATCAAAACAACGAAGAACAAACGTCGCAGGAGCTTCCTGAGAGTGATAAGATCATACAAATAAATATTGAGGAGCAGATGAAGACCGCCTACATAGATTATTCTATGTCGGTGATCGTAGGCCGTGCCCTTCCTGATGTTCGTGATGGTTTGAAACCGGTACATCGCCGTGTTCTTTTCGCCATGCATGAGCTGGGTAATACATTCAATAAGCCACATAAGAAATGTGCCCGTATAGTGGGTGAGGTGCTTGGTAAGTATCACCCGCACGGCGATACATCTGTTTACGACGCTATGGTGCGTATGGCACAGCCATGGAGCATGCGCTACATGATGATTGACGGTCAGGGTAACTTCGGTTCACAGGATGGTGACAACCCCGCTGCAATGCGTTACACAGAGGCACGTATGCTGCGTTTTGGTGAGTCAATGATGGAGGACATCGAAAAAGAAACAGTTGACTTCTCGCTAAACTTCGATGATACGCTGGAAGAACCTACTGTTCTCCCTACACGTATACCAAACCTGTTGCTTAATGGTTCATCAGGTATTGCCGTAGGTATGGCTACCAACATGATGCCGCATAACCTTACTGAGGTTATAGATGGTTGCATCGCTTACATTGACAATAACGAGATCACGATCGATGAGTTAATGAAGTTTGTAAAGGCTCCTGATTTTCCTACAGGAGGCATTATACATGGCATAGAGGGTATCAAGGCTGGTTTTCATACCGGCAGGGGCAGGGTAGTGCTGCGTGGTAAGGTGACTGTGGAGACACAAAAGAACGGTAAAGAACAGATCATAATTACAGAGGTGCCTTACCAGGTAAGCCGCGATGCGCTGGCTGAAAAGATAGGCGCTCTTGTAAACAATAAGATAATTGATGGCATTACCCATGTGGGTAACGAATCTAACAAAGAAGGTACACGTGTAGTTGTGGAAATACGCAGGGATGCTGTGGCACAGGTGATCATTAACCAGCTGTACAAATACAGCGAGCTGCAGACATCATACGGTATTAACAACGTTGCCCTGGTAAATGGCCGTCCACGTACGCTGAACCTGAAAGACCTTATTTCAGAGTTCATCGCGTTCCGTCATGATGTAGTAGTACGTCGTACTAACTACGAGCTGAAAGAAGCGAAAAAACGTGCTCATATACTGGAAGGTTATTTGATAGCACTGGATCATCTGGACGAAGTGATCAAGCTCATCCGCAATTCTGCTAACCCGGATATTGCAAAGGACGGGTTGATCACCTCTTTCGGTATGAGCGATATCCAGGCAAAGGCAGTGCTGGAATTGCGTTTACAGCGCCTTACAGGCATGGAGCGTGAAAAGATTCGCGAAGAGCATGCTGAACTGATGAAATTGATCAGTCACCTTGAAGAAATACTGGGCAGCCGTGAAAAACGCTTCCAGATCATTAAGGATGAGTTGCTGGATGTACAGAAGAAATTTGGTGACGAGCGTAAGAGCGAGATCCACTACATGGCAGATGAAATGCGCATAGAAGACCTGATAGAGAAAGAAGATGTGGTGATCACAGTTTCTCACTTAGGTTACATCAAGCGTACTTCTTCAGCCGACTATCGTTCACAGCGCCGTGGTGGTCGTGGTGCTATGGGTGGCAAGACAAGGGAAGCTGATTTTATTGAGCACCTGTTCGTAGCGTCTACCCACCATACCCTTATGTTCTTCACAGAGAAGGGCCGCTGTTTCTGGCTGAAGGTATACGAAATACCGGAGGCTGATAAGAACGGAAAAGGACGTGCTATACAAAACATGATACAGATACCACCGGACGATAAGATACGTACGGTAATAGATGTACCTGCACTGGACAACGAAGAGTTCGTAAATGAGCATTTTGTAATGCTGTGTACCAAGAAGGGTATCATCAAGAAAACAAAGCTTGCTGATTTCAGCCGTCCACGTGCTAATGGTATCATTGCCATCACCATTGAAGAAGGTGATGAATTGCTGGATGTAGCCCTTACCAAAGAGGATTATTATATAATGATGGCCATAAAGTCCGGTCGTGCTATCTGCTTCCCGCAGGAGAAAGTGCGTGCCACAGGTCGTGGTGCCATCGGTGTATTCGGTATAGAACTGGATGAGAACAATGACGAGGTAATTGGTATGCTGTGTGTATCTAAGGAAGATATTACCAAGCAGATACTCGTGGTTTCTGAGAAAGGCCTTGGCAAGCGTACGCCATTCCTGGAGAAGGTGGAAGATAAAGCAGAGGACGCAGATAAAGCTGCAGAGAACGATCCGTATAACCTGATAAAGATAGACGGACAGGACTACTTATTATCTTACCGTGTTACCAACAGGGGTGGTAAGGGAGTGAAGACGATGAACATAACTGAAAAGACAGGTTCATTGGTTGGTCTGCTGGGTGTGGAAGAGTCTGATGACCTTATGATCACTTGCGAATCCGGTGTTACCATCCGCATGAAGGTGTCTGCTATCCGTGAGGCTGGCAGGGCTACACAGGGTGTAAAGCTGATCAATATAGATGAAGGGGATAGGATAGCCGCAATAGCACGTATAGCAGAGCAGGAAGGGGAGAATGGTGAAGATGATGCTACTGGTGAAGAAGGCGGAGATACTACAGAAGGCACGGAAGGAGCTCCATCAGCTGACGCAGCACCTGTTGTTGAAGAATAAAATTGACTATAAAACAATTATTGCAACCATAACAAAAACTAAATGAAAAAAGCGATCTTAATTATCTCAGCAGTGGGTATCTCTTTCTCAGGTATGGCCCAGGAGAAATATGTGGTTTCTGCGAATGTAGCTTTGAATGCAAAGAACTACGATGAAGCCAAAGAAAATATAGACAAGGCGATGGCAAGTCCTGATACAAAGGAAAAGCCAAAAGCGTTGTTCTCCAAAGCCCAGGTATACTATGCATTACAGAACACAGATAAGTACAGATCATCAAACCCATACCGTGAGGCGGCACAGGCTGCTATAAAGCTGGTGGAAGTAAAGCCTGATTTTGAGAAGAACTCTGTTGATCAGTTGCTTTTGTCTACGGCTTACATGTATTTCAACGATGGTGTAAGGGCCGGCAATGATAAGAAATTTGATGAGGCTACCGAGTTGATGAGGAATGTAGTTAAGATACATGACCTGGGTGGCGGTAAAAGGTTTGACAAGAGAACATTTGACACAGTATCAGCACAGGCAACTATGACAATTGCTAATGCAGCATACTACAGTGGTAAGTACGAAGAGTCTATTCCACTGCTGGTGAATGTAAAGAACAACCCGATAACGAAGACTGCAACCGTATATGAGTGCCTGATAGATGCTTATACACGTACAAAGAACAGTGCAGAAGCTTTTGCAATGATCACAGAAGCACGCAAATATTTCCCGGAGGATGTTACGCTCAGGAATTATGAGCTGAACTATTACATTATGTCGGGCAAGCAGGATGAACTGCTGAAGAAACTGGAAGAAGCCGCTTCTAAAGAACCGGACAATTCTGATATCCAGTTCAACCTGGCTACTACCTACCTGGGTATGGCCAACCCCAAAGATGGCAAAAAGCCTGTAAATGCTGCTGATCTGACCACTAAGTCTGAATCTGCTTTTACGCGTGCTTTGGCCAAGGCTCCTGAAAATGCAGGATACAACTACAACTTTGGCGCACTGTACTTCAACCAGGCTACAGAAGTAAATGACCAGATGAATGCTGTTACCGGATCTTCTGCTGCAGACCTGAAAAAATATGACGAGCTGAAAGCTAAACGTGATGGTTTGTTTGGTAAATCAATGCCTTATTTTGAAAAATCACTGTCTGTTCTGGCTGCAAGAGAAAGCGACCTGAAAGGTGAGGATATGAAGACATACAAGTCTACATTGCTGGCATTGAAAGAGGTTTATGCAAGGCAGAGCAAGATGGACAAGTCTATGGAGATGAAGAAGAAATACGAGTCATTGAAATAATGACCTGTAACTTAAGTTTTTGAGAACCGCATAGGGTAATATCCTGTGCGGTTTTTTGTTCTTTGAACGAAAATGCCGGCTACGTGCCGGCATTTTCGTTATGGATTTAACTAGTCTTATCTTCTAAACAGAATCTTTGTAGTTGATCACCTTTGCGGGCAGGTTGTTACCGGATCTTTTTCTTCCTCTGAAGTCCGTTTTTAAAAGAGGGGTGGCGCTGTAGTAAGTATGAAAAACGCCTTGCAAAAGGAAGATACTTTAAATCAAAATGCCGGGATGTATAGGCGTATTTTACTTTCTTGTTACGCCTGTCAGGTCCATCAAATGAGCCTCCGCTCAGGTAGGTCATTTGCCTGTATTTGTCGTTAAGGATGACCAGCCTTTGCCCGGCATTTTCTCCTATCACTCCTGCGGTATTAGGTTCGGATCGTTTTTGTGCATTAGGGTAGCCATAATATACAATAACGTAGTCCGTGCTGGTTGATTTTATGGTCGGGTTTGTAACTACAGACATATCAGCATTGAGCAACACACCATCAAATTGCTTGTTCTTTATCGCTTCCAGATTAGTGTCTATGAAGTAATACACGGGACAGTAAGTAAAGTGGTCGCGAAAGTCATTGACCGTTACCTCCATTGTGCGTTTTGCATCTTCCGTCACTTCTTCAATGTCTTTGTATTTCCTGGCTTTTTCGAGGGCTTCCAGCCTGTTCTTCTCTGCAAATAATTGCACCAACAACACCCTTGGGTATTTATGTCCCAGTGAATCTACGGCAGCAAATGAAGTGCCTGCAGTGATGATTAAGAATGAAAGAATAATAATTCGTGCGATCAGATTTTTGCGCATTCGCCTGTGTTTTTAATAGTTACCAGGGCATAAAGATAATACCATCACAGTTATCCAGCCACGTTATCATGATCATTGTACAATATAGTACATGTCTATTACGCCTTTGTTCTTTACTTCTATTTTGCCCCTGTGCTCGCATTCGTACTTGTCCTTCACAAGGGTATATGTTGCTTCTGAAATGTTTATTTTCCCGTCACGGCTGTTTTGTTCCATCCGGGCTGCAGTATTTACAGTATCACCCCATATATCGTAGGCGAATTTCTTTACGCCCACTATGCCTGCTACCACGCTGCCGCTGTGTATGCCTATGCGTATACCAAAAGTGGTATCGCCCAGTTGTTCCTTTCTGTGGTGCATGTAGTTCTTTATTTCTATGGCCGCAGATACTACATCTGTAGCATGGTTAACGTTAGCACTTGGCAGACCCGATACCGCCAGGTAAGCATCACCCACAGTCTTTATCTTTTCTATATTGTATTTGCCCAGTATACCGTCAAATGCTTTAAAGCAGGTGTCCAGTTCGTTCACCAGTTGTTGCGGGGTCATTCTTTCTCCTGCCTCTGTGAAGTTGACAAAGTCTGTGAACAGCACGGTCACGTCGTCATATTGCTGGGCATTAGCTGCGCCCTTTTCCTTCAGTTCTTCAGCTACCTCTGCAGGCAATATGTTCAGCAGCAGTTCTTCTGATTTGTGTTTTTCAGCAGATAGCAGCCTGTAATTCCGGATAATGATAATGATGACAACCAGCATAATGACTATGCCCGCTATAAAGAAGATATTCTCATTGCGTTTCTTAGCAAGCGCTATCTGGCTTATCTCCAGTTTCTCGGCTTCTATTTTCTGCTGATCGAATGCTGACTTTTCCTGTGCTTTCGTCAGGTTAAGGCTGTTTAGCCGTGCGGCTACACTGTCTTTGGCCATGATGGCAGAATCTGCATACAAGTATGCGCGGCGCATATCGTTTTTTGCGGCGTATACTTTGTATAGCAGGGTAAACATCTGCTCTGCAAGGTTGTAGTTTGGCCAGAATGGTTTGCTCTCACAAATGCTTAATGCTTTCAGTACTGTCGCCTCGCATTTGTCCGGCTCGTTGTTGGCAAAGTAGATAGATGCCAGCGTACACATAGATCCCGCCGCATTCTGTATCACATGGTGCGACAGGCCTACCTCAATATCCTTTTCAAGCAATGGTATCGCTTCAGCATACCGTTTTTGCAGGTAGTATGTGATGCCTATATTGCCTCCGGCTATGCCCAGCCATATGGTGTCTCCTCTTTGTATGGCTTCGTTATATACCTTCCTGAGATAGAACTCTGCACTATCATATTTTCCTGTTTTCCTGTAGCACAGGCCCAGTGAGTTGTAGATAGTAAGGTAAATGTCCAGCGTCCCTTTTTTTGTTCCTGCAGCTTCTTTAAGGTATTTTATGGCGTTGTCCATATCTCCATATCTCAGGTAGGCGCTGCCAAAGAGGTATACGTATCTTTGTTTTGACGGGAATTCATCGGCTGTGTAGTTCTTATACAGCTTGTAGGCAGCTATATAATTCTCCAGGGCTACGTCCTGTTTCTGGGTGCTGTTCCAGTAGTATTCGCCCAGCTGGAACAATGCATCTGCTTCCAGGTATTCCAGTTTTGCTTCATGTGCAGATGCTACCAGTTCTTTTAAGGTCTTTTCCCTGAACTCCGGATTTATTTTGTAAGGATACCTGTGGAATTTAAGTAGCGTAAGTTCCCCCGCCAGTTCAGGTGCGTTGTGCTCTTCTGCCCAGGTCTGTAAAATGTCTATTTTATAAATGGCATCAGATTCTTTGACTCCTTCAAAACTACGGGACAGGGAATCAATATATTGCAGTTTTGTTGCAAATGGCTTATTGATAATATGTGTAGGTTGCGCAATGGCATTAAAACAAAAAAAGCACAGTACTAAAATAGCATAGCGGGTCATTGTTCCTTTTTTCATTTCTGTTTGCTAAAGTAATAAATAGAAAAAACAAATGATAACTAATTTTTGAAAATGTAAAGTCCGGGCTCGTTTTTTATATTAGCTATATCGTAATAAAGTACCTCAATGATTATATCAATAAAAACTTGATAACTAGGAATTAAAAAAAATGTTACATTAGCAAACTATTCCTGTAATTATGCAATTTGAAGAGACCAAAAAGTTCATTTTCGGTAGGCTTAAAAAGGACCTGGCAAAACATCTTAGTTACCACAGTGTTAACCATATAAAAGATGTTTATACTGCTGCTGAAAGTCTGGCTGCGCACGAAGGTGTTACGGGCATAGACCTGACATTACTGCTTACAGCGGTATTGTTTCACGACTCGGGCTTCCTGCTACAGCAAAAAGAGCATGAAAGTATCTCCTGCGATATTGCAAGAGAAAGCCTGCCGCAATTTGGTTATACCCCTGAACAAATAGAACGTATATGTGGCATGATAATGGCCACCCAGATACCGCAAAGGCCTCATAACCTGCTCGAAAAGATCATCTGCGATGCCGACCTGGACTACCTGGGCCGCGACGACTTCTTTACCATAGGTAATAACCTGTACGCAGAGCTACAGGTATATGGTATGATCAACAGCGAGGACGAGTGGAACAATATGCAGGTAGGTTTCCTCAAAAAACATCACTACTTTACAGACACGGCTATAAGGCTCAGAAAAGCAAAGAAAGACGAGAACCTGCAAAAGGTTATTTCATTGCTACACAAACATCAATAAACAAACAGTTAATTCCCATGAAATTTCTCAGCCATTTACCACATGGTGTTCAGGATGTATTATATACTGTATTAGGCATTTTCTTTGCAGGTTTCGGATTGAAGAGCTTTCTTATACCGAACGTTTTTCTAGATGGGGGTGTGACAGGGGTGTGCCTGCTTATCCATGAGCTGTGGCACATTAATCTTGCCATCCTAATCGTTGTAGTGAACATTCCCTTTATCATAATGGGCGCTTACCAGGTAAACAGGAAATTTGCCTACAAAACACTTGCCTGTGTGATAGGCCTGGCGCTATGTCTTCAGTTCGTTACCTATCCCGTTATTACCCAGGATAAGCTGCTGGTGTCCCTGTTTGGTGGGTTCTTCCTTGGTATAGGTATAGGCTTGTGTATGCGCTCCGGTTGCGCCATAGATGGTATAGAGGTGCTGGTGGTATATACACTGAAGCGCAGTAGCCTGACAGTGAGCGAGATCATACTAGGTATCAACACAGCTATCTTCCTGATATCGGCCGTTAAGTTTGGCTTGCCTATTGCTTTGTATGCCATGCTCACTTACTATGCGGCCACCAAGACCATTGCCTATGTGGTAGATGGTATCGAAGAGTTTACCGGGGTCACCATCATATCGGGCCAGAGCGAGGAGATTAAAGAGAAGCTGGTGATGCAGCTGGGCAGGGGTATTACTATATACAAAGGCGAGCGTGGCTTTATGAAGCACAGCTATGATGTAAGCCAGGATTGCGACATTGTATTCACCGTCATTACCCGCCTGGAGGTGCGCAAACTGAAAAATGTAGTGTACAATATAGACCCTAAAGCCTTTATCTTTACAAACACAATTAAGGAAGCTGCGGGCGGTATACTGAAACGCACTTCAAATCACTAATTGTCTACCTAATTTTTCACCGGGAAACGCCCTTTAGGGTTGGGAGTGTATTATGAAGCAGGATGTATTCCGTAAGAAAACGCTGGAGCATATTAACGCAGAGGTAGCTGCAGGCTGCGTAGACGGCCATAGCAGCAGCATGAACAAAGTGCTTACCGTACGCGACCTTACCTTTATGGGTATTGCCGCTATAGTGGGCGCAGGCATCTTCTCCACTATCGGTAAGGCCAGCTTCGATGGCGGGCCGGGTATCATTCTTCTTTTCCTGTTCGTATCTGTGGCCTGCGGATTTTCTGCTATCTGCTATGCCGAATTTGCCAGTATGGTGCCGGTATCGGGCAGTGCATATACTTATTCCTATGTAGCCTTTGGCGAGATAATAGCCTGGATAATAGGGTGGGACCTGCTGATGGAATATGCCATAGGCAATATAGCCGTGGCCATATCGTGGAGCGATTACTTTACATCACTGGTCAACAGCATACACATAGGCAGCTTTCATGCCCATATACCCGAATACCTGGCCACCGACTACTGGACAGCCAGAGATGGTGTGACCGCTGCTGCAAAGCTGGCATGGGCCAATGCCCCTCTGATGGGCAATGTCAGGTTCATCTGCAATATTCCTGCCTTTATGATCACGGCACTCATTACCTGGGTCATATACATAGGCATTAAGGAGTCGAGGAAAGGAACGAACATAATGGTGATGCTGAAAATGGCCATCATACTGCTGGTAATGGTAGCAGGCTGCTTTTATGTGAATACCGATAACTGGACCCCTTTCCTGCCAAATGGTATAGGCGGGGTGCTTACCGGCACATCGGCGGTGTTCTTCTCTTACATTGGCTTTGATGCCATATCTACAACTGCCGAGGAATGCCAGAACCCGCAGCGTGACCTGCCGAAGGCCATGTTCTACTCCCTCATTATCTGCACAGTGGTATATGTGCTTGTTGCTCTTGTACTTACGGGTATGACCAGCTACACCCACCTGAATGTAGGTGACCCGCTGGCTTACGTGTTCAGCACAATGAACAGCAAATGGGCCAACTATATAGCGGGCATCATATCTATAAGTGCGGTAATAGCTACTGCAAGTGTCCTCCTTGTGTTCCAACTTGGTCAGCCACGTATATGGATGAGCATGAGCCGTGACGGACTGCTGCCACCTATATTTGCCCGCATACATCCTAAGTACAAAACACCTTCATTCTCTACTATACTCACAGGTCTTGTGGTGGGTATACCTGCCCTGTTCCTGAACCTGAGCGTGGTGGTAGACCTGACCAGTGTGGGTACGCTGTTCGCCTTCGTGCTGGTATGCGGTGGTATACTGAAACTGCAGAACGACCCCAACAGGCTGCAAAGCAAATTCAAGACACCCTATGTAAATGGTAAATGGATAGTGCCTGCACTGTTCATTATAGCTATGGTATCATTCCAGATCTTTTATCCCGGTGGCTTCAAGGGCTATGTAAATCTTACTGATGCTCATGGCAATATAACATGGGACGTGGTGCGTGGTAAAGTGCCGTTCCTGCTGTTCGGTATCGTATTTATTGTCACTACGGTTCTTTCCTTTATCAAGAACTATTCACTCATACCTGTACTGGGTTTCCTGTGCTGCTCTTACCTGCTGTCAGAGTCCGGCACAACCAACTGGGAGCGGTTCCTCATATGGCTGCTGGTGGGCCTTGCGGTATACTTTGTATATGGCGCCAAGCATAGTAAGCTGAAGTCGATTAGCTGATGTGATAATTAGCTGATTAGCTAATTCGTACTTATGTATTCGTACAACAGCACGAGTATCAGCTAATTATCAAATCAGCTAATTGCTCAATCGCCCTTATTCTCCTCCTGTCCTTCGTGGTTGTCACCGCCGAGGCTGTAGTAGTTATTTTCTTCGTCCTCTTCGCCTATCTGTTCGTTGGCATCATCATCTTCACTCCCGGGCACGTCCAGGTCATCTTCGTTGAGGGCATCACCATCTTCGTCGGTGCTGTCCAGGCGGGCCTGCTGCAGGTTGTTGCTGTCTGTGCGGTCCATGTTCTCTTCGGCGGCATCCAGGTTCATCAGGTCTTCGTTGGTCACATCTGCGTCTGTGCCCGATACGAACCTTGTATCTGCCTCACGGTCATTCAGGTGGTCAGTTTTATTGTTCACTACTGTGCCATCTTCCTTCAGCGGTTGCTTGCCGTTATTGTTGCTGCTCTGTGTTATATCTTCACCGGCAGGGTAGTGCGGGTAACCGGGATACGACTTATCTTTATTATCGTTCTGCATACAGTTGTTGTTTGCTGTAACTGATAACAAACCCGTGCCGCGGAGTTTTTGGAATTTGGATTCTGGAATTTGGATTTTTGGATTTGGATTTTGGGATTTGAAAAAGTGTGTTTGCTGTTAAATAATTAAATTTGTAAACATCCTCATCTTATGGATACAGGTGATAGCATCACAGGTCGGTATTTCATTTCAAAAAAGAGCTCGTTATTGATACTGGGAGTAACTGCCATTATTTGCTCCAGGATGCTGTTCTTCTTTTTCAATGATCCTGAAGGTCCGAACTTGTTAATTGTTGCAGGTTTGGCAGTGGGCATATACCTGTTATCGCTTGTCGCTTATATCCCTTCCAAAATAAATGGCCTCAAGAAACTTTCATTCGCGTTCTGCATCCAGGTACTATCAGCTATCGCCCTTTATTTTTGCATGAAGTGAATTTGGGATTTAGATTTTAGAATCTGGAATTTGCGTTTACTGTTCACTGTTCAGTGCATGAATACCTCTAACATCCTGAACACTTACTTCTTCAGGTAGCTGTTCACGCTGGCTACAGATATGTTCAGCTCTTTGGCTATCTGTCGCTGGCTCATGCCCTGTGCGCTCATATCTTTTGCCTGTGCTATGCGCTGGTCCCTGCCTGCATCATCGGTGGTCAGGTGTTCCCGCTCGGTGGCATAGCCCTGCAGCTCAAATTGCAGGAAATTGTCCGGTTTGTTGGTAATGCATACGCACACATTGTTCGCATCATACACGCACTCTGTATAGCGCTGTTTTATCTGTTTCAGGTAGCGCACATGCTTGTTGGTATTGCTTTCGCCTATGGCAAATGCGCTGTCGCAGAAGTTGATGAGCATCTTGCTGCCCTGCAGGTCGTTCTTGGTTATGGGCATGCAGTTATTGCGCTTGGGAGTATGTGCCAGCGCCAGTATGCTCAGGTTATAGCGTTGTTTCAGTCCCTTCAGCTCCTTCATCAGGGGTAGTGCATCCTTTGCCTTTTCGGTTTCGCTGCGCAGGTAGGTGATGTTGTCTACTATAAGCACGGTGGCGCCGGTCTCCATGATCGCCTCTTCTATACTGCGAAACAGGAACTGCTCATAGGTACCGAAGTGGTCCGGCATATCGGCATCGGGGTTCAGCTCTCCCCGGTAAAAGTTGTCGCTGAACGGGTGACAGCTGTCGGGCCCGGTATAGCGGTTAGCAAACTGTTTGTCGGACAGCTCAAAGTCGAGATAGATGATGACCTGCGGGGGCACCTCCAGTTTAAAGCCCGGTACCGGCACGCCACGGCTGATGCTGTCGGCTATCTGCACTGCCAGTATGCTCTTGCCCAGGTTGGTATCGGCAAACAGGATACACAGCTCACCCTCGTGCCAGAACTCGCTGAAGAGCATGGCCGGAGCAGGCAGGCCCATGCTATGCTCCATGGTGTTTCCCCCTGTGCGCATACGTATCACCCCGGGATCACGTTCCTTAAATAGGTTTGACAGTCTTTCCATCTCTTCCCGTATCAGTTCTGCGGTCAGTTCGCCACGTGGTGCAGATGGTTGTTGTGGGTGCTCAGCTTGCTGCTGTGCGGGTGCTGCGGGTGCCTGCCCCGGCTTGTAATACTTGTTCATAATGGTGATTTTAACTGTTTAGAGCACAAAGATGAAACAGGAAAACGGCCTTTACAAAACGGCTATCTGTGATAAGCAGCTACCGTCTTATCATACTACAGCTACCGTCTTATGACAGATCTTTTTTTGCGCCTAATGCACTGATAACTATGCTGCTACAGGTTATCACTACCCCCACTTTTTTTCAAGTCCGTTTTTGAGCGTTTTTTCTCGCCAGGAAAGAAGATATGAGCGTGGAATTTTATGGGTGTTTAGTGTTCAGGGTGTTTAGAGTGTTCGGGGTGTTAAGTGAACGAACACTCAAGCCGACTTGTATATGTAAAATGATGTGTATCTTTAATTTGATTTGTATAAGTCGATATGATGAAAAAGATACTGCTTGTTCTACTCTGTGCTATTACCTGCCTAAATGTTACAGGCCAGATAGTCACTACTATAGCAGGTGGCACATTTGGACACGGGGGGTATTGGGGAGATGGTGGTCCGGCCACCGCAGCTGAATTCAGCAGTACCGGATTTATTGTTGTAGATAAAATGGGAAATGTTTATGTTGCTGATCCTGGAAATTATCGAATACGTAAAATTGATGCAATAACGAATATTGTTACTTCAATTGCTGGAGATGGTACATTAGGATATAGTCCAGATGGAACTATTGCTACAGCAGCTCATTTCAAATATCCCGCTGGTGTCTGTATTGATTCTAAAGGCAATATTTACATTACAGATTGTAATGATTATAGAATTCGTAAAGTAGACGCCATTACTAATATTATATCGACATATGCTGGTACAGGCATTCAGGGTTACAGTGGAGATGGGGGCAGCGCTACCTCTGCAAAAATAAATGCTAGCGGATTTACTTGCGTGGATAATAAAGGTAATATGTATTTTGGAGACAATCACCGGGTGCGGAAAATCGATGCTACTGGTATAATCACCACAGTAGCAGGCACAGGGTTACCTGGTAGTACCGGAGATGGAGTTCCTGCAACCTCTACAAATATTTTTGAGGCTGGAATAGGAACTGATGCGATAGGAAATGTATACGTTGCTGATACAACTGGCGCAATTCGTAAAATAGAAATAAGTACAGGAATAATTACAAGAGTTGCAGGCACAGGGGACAACATAACTAACCCTTATTCAGGAGGTGGCATTGCTACTTCCTGTCATATTGGGCCGTTAGGTATCACGGTCGATCCTTCAGGTAATATTTATTGTGCGGATCAAGCAAATTCCCGCGTTGAAATAATTAACACTTCAGGTATCATTACTTCTATAGCTGGAACAGGCGCTATGGGTTTTAGCGGCGATAGTGGCCCGGCAACGGCGGCGACTTTCAATTATATTGAGCACGTAGGTATTGATAATTGTGGAAATGTATACATAGCAGATTTTGCAAACAGGCGCATACGGAAAGTCACTTATCCTTTTATTATTCCTTCCATTTCCCTTACAGGTATTGTAACACCATCAGCTGGAACTACCGTAACCGTAACAGCTACAGTAGCAGGGGCAGGTAGCAGCTACCTTGTGCACTGGATGAATAAGGGTGTGGAGTTTGCTGCTACTACTACTCCCTCTGTAACCTATACTAAAGCTGCGGGTATAGATACTATAACAGCAAGGGTAGTGAGTACTGCTACGTACGGCTGCTATGATAGCACTACAAGTGCGCCGCATATAGTGAAGGTGCCTACGGTGGGGGTGACCTCTCCCCAGCCCTCTCCGAAGGAGAGGGAGGTGTTGCGCATCTATCCTAATCCAGTAACTAATGTGATAAACATAGGTGGCCTGCAAAGTGACATGCACTACAGGTTACTGAATATGGTGGGTAGTGTGGTGATGGAAGGTATTGTGGATAATGGGAGGAGTGTGGTAAATGTGAAGAATGTAGCGAATGGGGTATATATGCTGGATCTTACAGATGATGAAGGACGAAGAACAGTAAGTAAAATAGTGAAGCGATAACTGTTCACCCATTCAGTACTAAACACCCCGAACAAACTGAACACTAAACAATACTACCGCTGAGGGTCGTAACTACACAGTCCCATATTCCTTGTACCAAACCATATTCTTCCTGTTTTGTCCTGCACTATGCAGAATGGTGTCATGTGAGTAAGGCCGTCTTTCTTTGTGAAATTGGTAAATGCATTTGCTCCCTTAGCAGCAGCCTTCGGGTCGTAACGCCATATGCCTCCCTGGGTTTCCCTCAGGGTCATATTGCCGGGCTCAGCGCAAAACCATATGTTGCCATCCTTATCTTCCAGTACGGGTGAAGACCCGCAGGAGTCAAATATGCCATGTTGCAGCACATTGGTAAATGTTTCTGTAGCAGGGTCGTAGCGTAATGCACCTTTGTCCCGCCTGTCTATCCATATGTTCCCGTGCCTGTCTTCCAGTATACGGCTGTACCATACTTCGTTATTAGGTTTGTAGTTGGTCAGGGCCTTACCATCGAAGCGGCATAGCCCTTCGAACCATGTGGTAAACCATATATTGCCCTTCCTGTCCTCCATAATGCATCTTACTGCACCCAGATAGAGTTTGTTCTTATTGATCACCTGCCCATCCTGTAAGAAACGGCTGAATGTTTTAGTGCCGGGGTCGTAACAATATACACCTGAGTTGTAGGTGCCCATCCATATCTTTCCCGTATGGTCCTGCATCATGCTCCATATGGCCACGTTTGCACCTGCTGAGCTTTTTTCTATGAACGGGTACAGGTTGCTGCCGTTCATATGGATGGGCATAGCTGTAAACATCGCTGAGCCCTTCTTTAATGCTGTCAATGGATCATAGATATATAGTCCCGAATCTGTGCTGATCCATATGTTGCCGCTCTTGTCTTCCAGGATACACAGGATGGTATTACTGCCCAGCCCGTCTTTGGTAGTGTAGTTGGTGAAGGTTATGGGGCCGGTTTTGGATGCAGCGGAGGGGTCGCACCTATACATGCCCTCACCATTTGAGCCGAACCAGAGGTTTCCTGCTTTGTCCTGCAGTCCGCAGTTAACGGCGGTATACTCATTAGTGCCCTGTGTTTTTACCAGCTTATGCTGTTTTATTTTTTGCTGTACCTGCACTTTGCTTTGTGCAAAGCAGCATGTAGTTATGGTCAGTAATAACAACAGGGTAGTGGTCAGGATCTTTTTGGAGCTATTCATGAAACTATAATTATAGTTCAAAGCTAAACTATATTTTTAGTTTATCAAAAAGAATTGAAGAAATAAGAGTTCAGCCTTATTGTGTAACTGGTCTGTTGCCAGGTATTATTGCAGATGTTCGTGAAGCAGGTGGAAAGCAGTTCATTCCGGAAGATCGCTATCGTATGCCAACCGGAAGATCGTGAAGATATGATGCGCTTCATGTAAAAGAAAAAACTCTGTCCATTGAACAATAGTTAAAGAGCCGTATTTTTTGTGTATGCCGGTCCTGTTTAGTCTGGCATCATCCAGGGTGGTTATCAGATCATATATCTTCTTCCTGTCCTCATTTAATTGTTTCAGTAAGATGTCTGTATCCAAAGCCCGGTAGTTTTCAAACTCCGGATCGAGTTCCGCCACATACCTGTCAAAAAATGGTTCATCCTCCAGTAATATCCGGCTGATCCTGTCGCTGAAAACCGGTTGGTACTTTGCTAAATGAGCAATGTTGTCATGAATACTCCATTTATCTGGTTCGGGCTTTATGACCACCCGGTTGGCAGTAGTTGTCAACAGAATATTTTCAATGGCCAGGTGTTGTGTTTTTAACCTGTCAGTAAGAGCAGCATAAACTTGCATATTGCAGCGTATCTTTTAAACTTTTCTTATTTCGTAAAGGTACTATGTCCCGGTGGAGTCTCCTTTTTCAAGGACTCCGCTGCATGCAGGCAGGCAGTACGTCACGCTCTCCCAATACTACAAGTGTTCAGCCGTATAGCACTTAACACCCTGAACAAAACGAACACCTGAACGCTACATGTGAAACGCATTGTACCGGTGCCCGTCAGGGTCGGCAAACATAAAGCCGTAATAACCATCGCCAAATGCTTCCGGTTGAGAAAGTAATGTTCCTCCCGCTTTTGTTACTTCTGTTGCCCACTCGTCGGTCTGTTGCCTGCTTTCTGCAGATATGGTAAACAGTATCTCCGCTGCAGGCCGTGCATCCACTATCTCCATCTTCATATTAGATGCCAATACTTCCTTTAAGAAGAAGTGTATCACGAAGCCTTTGTCTCCAACAATAAAACTCGTCAGCTGGTCGTTAGGTGCGCCATTAGCCTTAAAGCCGAGGTCGGCATAGAATTTTGTTGTCCGCTCCAGGTTGTCTACGGCCAGGTTGGCCCATATCATTTTCGGTTGCATGGTGTTCTGTTTTTATAAAGGTATTTTGTTTTTCGTGTTGGTCTGAAACAGTATCATTCTTTAAGGACATTTTATTCCCGGGTTTATTGTTGTTGCAACTGATCACCGCGAAAGCAGTAATAATGCGATAGTGCTTCTCATGACCTTCCTTACTTTTTATACTGCTCATCAGTTACCTGTTCCATCCAATCCACTACTTTACCGTCCAGGTTCTCTTGTATGGCTATATGGGTCATACCATTAGTGGCAGTAGCACCATGCCAGTGTTTTTCGTTTGCCTCAAACCACACAATATCTCCGGGGTGGACCACCTCAACCGGCCCTCCTTCTTTTTGTACCCAACCACAACCTGCGGTTATAATTAGCGTCTGCCCGAGCGGGTGAGTATGCCATGCTGTTCTTGCTCCGGGCTCAAATGTTACGCTTGCCGCCGCACTGCGTCTTGCCTCATTCGGTTCAAATAAGGGATCAATGCGCACAGCCCCGGTAAACCAATCTTCCGGCCCTTTAACAGAAGGCCTGGATCCTACTTTTGTTATTTGCATAGTTAATTGTTTTAGCAGAGACCTACATACAACAGTAAAGTTACCCTACTTAGAAATTAAAGTGGAATTAATATATCAAAATTATGCCGCCACGACTTAATGCGTTACTGTTCAGCCCGTTTACACACTTAACGCTAAACACCTGAACACTTCGGGCTAAATTCCCCAGGTTCCATTCTGAAAATTCTCAAATCCTGAAAATTATGATTCAGACTAACTTTAATTCTGACCCAGATTAAGTAACTTTGAGTATGAGGAAATTTTCATTTGTATTACTACTATTTGTTTGCTTTGCAGCTACCGCACAGCAGGCAAGGCAGGCTACTACGCCTAAATTATCTCCGCTCACCCGTCATTACCTGCAGCAGGTACGCAAAACACAGCAGGGGGAAAAGATACCGGGCTATATATACAACAAGCGCCCAGATGGTAAGGTATACCTGAGCGCACTGATAAAAGTAAGTGATGCTGAAGTAGCCGCAGAAGGGCTGAAAGACTTAGGCGCATTTGTAGGTACTAAGGCAGGAAAGATATGGACGGTAAAGGTGCCTATGGAAAACGTTGTGCCTTTTACCAAACTGGACGGCATCAGTTACATACAGCTGGACGAGCCGGTAAAGAAAGACCTGAACGTAGCCCGCAAGACCACCCGTGTAGATTCTGCACAGGCAGGCTATGGCCTCCCAAAGGGTTATAGCGGCGAAGGGGTAGTAGTAGGTGTTATCGACTTTGGATTCGATTACAACCATCCTACTTTTTACGATACCACAGGTGCCGGCTACAGAATAAAGACCGTATGGGAAATGAACAGCACGGGCACACCGCCCACAGGTTACAGCTATGGTAAAGAGATAACCGATACCAATGCCATAAAAGCTGCGCTTACTGATAATGCGGTACAAACACATGGCTCAGGCACAGCGGGCATGGCAGCAGGCTCAGGCTTTGGCGGCCCCGGCAATAAATATCGTGGTATGGCCTATGCGGCAGATATAGCGCTGGTAGGCGTAAGGCGCGATTCTATAGGCGGCCAGTGGATGGAGGGCAGTTTCTCCGACTTTCTCGATGGGGTAGCTTATATCTTTAATTACGCACATTCTGTAGGTAAGCCTGCGGTGGTCAACATCAGCTGGGGCTCACAGTCGGGCTAGCATGATGGTACTTCATTGTTCAACCAGGCCTGCGAATCATTGTCCGGCCCCGGTAAGATAATAGTAATGAGCGCAGGTAATGAGGGTACAGATAAGATACTCCTGTCCAAAACATTCAAGTCTCCCGGCGACCAGATCAGCACTTACCTCACATTCAGTCCCTACACATACCGCCGTACATGGGTAGATATATGGGGACAGGCATCCAAGACATTTTGCGCCCGCACAACACTGTATCACAATGGCGTAGCAGGACAGACAACCGACTTTATGTGTATCAATGACCAGATCAAAGACACCTTCCTGGTAGGCGACAATGGCCTGGATACCTGCTTTGTGGAATACATTACCTCGGCAGCAGAAGAAAATGGCAAGCCAAGGATAACCGTGAACCTGTATAACAAGGCGACAGATAGCATAGGTGTTACTGTAAAGGGTGATGATGGTTCTATAGATATGTGGGACGAGTATTACTATTACGGCTTTCCATACAAGTTCCAGAGCACATTCGACAGCCTGTCAGATCCTACAGCTGTAAGCGGCAATACCATTACTACGGTAAGTGATATGGGCAGCGCCAACTCTGTATTGCTGGTTGGGGCCTACTGTTCCAAGAATACTTATGTTGATGTGAATGGCACGGGCAGGTCTTATTCAGGGTATGTGGGGAATAATAAACTTGTGCCCTTTTCCAGCCGTGGCCCTATGATAGACGGCCGTATAAAGCCGGACATTAATGCGCCGGGCATGACAATAGCTACTGCTACCAATTCTAATGATGCTGACTATACAGAAAGCGGTGCCAGCAGCTCCAGTGTAGTGTTCAAGTACACAGATCCGGCGTCAAGCAAAAATTACTACTATGCAGAGTTTTCAGGTACATCAGCATCCGCACCGGCTGCTTCGGGTATAGTAGCTTTGCTGCTGCAGGTCAATCCTGCGCTGGACCCCGCGCAGGTGAAGGACTATATCTTCAGGACAGCAATCGTAGACGTATATACTGGCACCTTGCCCACTGCAGGTACCAACGACTGGGGCCATGGCAAGATAAACGCTTATGGTGCGCTGAAGCTGGCCGTGCAGGATGCTACTATTTCCGTACCTATGCTTTCTGCAGGTAAGCTGAATTGTGCATTGTTTCCCAATCCTAATGACGGCAGTTTTTCGCTGGACTATACCGGCAAAGAAGCACAGCGCCTGAACGTGTATGTGTATAACGAGGTGGGCGCACTGGTATGCATGAAACCATGGCAGGTAAACAAGGGCTACAACCACAGCGCTATGTCGCTGCCGGAGGTGGCAAAGGGTGTTTACTTTGTAAAAGTGGTTGCTTCTTTAGGTGGCAGTACCGAGATAAAGACATTGATCAAATAGGTTGTATTTTAAAATATCTGAAGCGCCTTCCGGATCGGGAGGCGTTTTTGTTTTGGCGGAACGCTTTTTGTATGCATACAGCAAACCTTTAATTGTATGAAAAATTCAAGAAAAGAAGAAAGCCGCCAGAGCAAACAGGGCCACGTAAATACACCCCGCCCTGACATACGTGATGATATGGACAGCCGCAAGGAAAAGGAAGCAGGCTTTAAAGAAAATGACAATAAGCCCGCCAGGAAGCCAAAACGGCATTAAGTAACTTGAAATAGTAATAAAGGGTTGCCGGGTATTACGCTTAGGTTACCCTTTATTGCTTATTTGTTTTACGGCATGATTCTTGTACATAGAAATTGCAGAAACTACTCAATCACACGCATATGATCAGAAAAACATACCGGCCTCACGAGCAGGCTATTTTGACACAAAGGGTAATAGTAGGAGCATCTTTGATACTGATGGTGGCTGGTGTGGCTTTAAGCAACAGGGATAAATTTTCCAGTTTTGACGCCAAGAACGCTATTTCAAAGATCGTTTCTTTTAAGTTCTGACCTTTAAGGTCTTAAATGACAACACCCCTGCCAAAGCAGGGGCGTATCAGTTTGCGGCTAGCCATATGTTGTTCATTTCCATTGAGCTATCCCTCCGGCATCTCCACTTTTAGCCGGCACAATACAGCAAATGCGGTATTTTGTGCTGTATTGGTTTTACTACTTTCGCATCGTAATAAATACTATTTTTATCGGAATGCGTATCCTGTTCCTGCAGATCCTGTTGCTGGTGTGTTGTTTTGCTGTGCCGGTATATGCACAACAAAATGACATCTTCACTTCTTATGGTACCGACGAAGGCCTGCCTCAAAGCAGTATCTGGAATATAACACAGGATAAGAATGGTTTTCTCTGGATGGGCACTGCCGATGGCATTTGCCGTTTCGATGGGTATAACTTTACTGTGTACAGAAATAATCCCACAGATTCTACTACCATTGTAGGTGGTATATACTTCCGTATCTATGTAGATAGTATCGGTAATTTATGGGTCATTTCCCAGAATGGCATTAGCCTGTACAACTATATAAAAGACAATTTTCAGCAGGTGCTCGTCAACCAGGATCTGCACGTATCTGCCAATTACAATGTTGTTTTTGGGGAAGATGCACAATATATATGGGTCGGCATACTTTCTTACGGTCTGGTAAAAATTGATAAACGATCTCATAAAGCGGAGCGAATAAATAATGAATATTACAAAGGCCATATTGCGCAAAGCGCTTCGCAAACAGGTTTGGTAGCTAATGGCAGAATATGGATGGCGGGCAATAAATCATCTACCTACGTTTATAATATCAATACCTCCACCTTTGATACCGTATGTACCAAACCAAACTTCAGAATAGTAAATTTCAATGATTCAGAGTTACTGGGCGCCACGCCCGATGGATTGATCATCTATAATAAAAACAGCCTGCAGCATAAATCAATACCTATAGAATTACGTAAAGGGCAACAAATAAATATTACGGACGTATTGGTAGCATCGCCATCATTGGTCATCTTATCCAGCGCTATCGGTCTTTCGTATATCGATACACGTACGTGGAAGCTGCAGCGACAGGTAGTGTCTTTTGAACAGGGAAAAAAACGATCTTATTCATTTATACAATGCATTTACAAAGACCGCTCCGGCAATTTGTGGCAGGGCACAAACGGGGACGGGCTAAAAAAACTGACGAATCCATATAAGTACTTCAAACTGTACACCACATACAGCGATGATGGAAACCTGGTAAAGGCAATATATGCTGACAGCAAAAACCTGTACTCCGGATACTTCGCAAACGGGTTTGATATTTTCGATAGGAAAGATGGCTGGAAAAAGAAGGTGATATTCAGCAGACCACTGCAAGGCACTAATAGCGTATACGCTATATCTGCGGTTGATAGTAACAACCTGGTAGTTCAAAGTAATGGCGAGATCAGCTTATATACATTATCGTCTGGTCAACGGCGTACACTTGCCCCTGCACTGGAAAAATTATTTCCCAACGCTGAGCACATTACCAATGTTTACCCGTTCCTGCTGAAAACAGGCAGTATTATTTATGCCAACTATAATGACTGTCTGGTCTCATTTGATATTTCTTCGTGGCCCAATGTAAAGCCTGCTATTGTACACCAGTTTAAAGACGAGAGGCTCTCCTGCATCTTTAAAGACAATAAAGATGGGATATGGATAGGCACTACTTATGGTGTGTACTGCATAGAAAAAAAAGTTGTGAGGAAAGTATTGTTGCCTGAGGCAGAGCTGATAAAAACGATCAGCCAGGATGGTGCAGGTAATATGTGGATAGGTACAATAAAGGGCATATATGTGCTCGATGCAAATAATAAGGTGTTGCAGCACTATACAGAAAATAATGGACTGAGCAATCGTTTTGTGTATGGTATCCTTCGGGGCAATGACAACAATATGTGGTTCAGCCACAACAAGGGTATAAGCGTGTACAAAACTGCATCACAGTCATTCCGGCATTATACGAGGGAAGATGGGCTGCAATCTAATGAGTTCAATACCGGGGCTTATTTTAAGGCTGCAGACGGTGAGCTGTTCTTTGGTGGCATCAATGGGTTCAACTCTTTCTATCCGGAGGAGATACTCGATAATAAGAATATACCTGCCGTGCTGATCACCAGCATAAAACTTTTTGACATTCCGCTTAAAACAGATTCTGCTTCCTGGAATATACATACACTTACCCTGCCTTATACAGACAACAGCCTGAGCTTTGAATTTGCCGCGCTGGAATATACCAATTCCGCGAAAAATCAATACGCCTATATGATGGAGGGCGTAGATAAGAAATGGATAACAGAGGGTAATAAGCGGTTCGCGCGCTATGCGGCATTGCAGCCCGGCAAGTATATCTTTAAGGTGAAGGCAGCTAATAATGATGGCGTCTGGCAAAACGAACCTACTACTATTGTCATTGAGATAGTGCCTCCATACTGGCAACAGCTGTGGTTCAGGATATTGATGTTACTGCTGCTTATTGCAGGTATTACAGGTATTGTATTGTTAGTGCAGCGCCAGCAGAATAAGCGGAGGATACATGCGCTGGAAATGAAACAGAAGATACAGTTTGAACGGGAACGTATATCCCGCGACCTGCATGATACTGTGGGCACACAGCTAAGCCTTATCAGCAATAATATAGAATGGGTAACGCACCCTTTAAAAGAGATAACGGACATTGAAAAATCAGAGAAGCTTCAGTTTGTTAATAATGCAGCACGTGATATAATAGCCACCTTACGTGAGACCATATGGGCGCTGAACAAACAGCAGATACAACTGGAAGAATTTGCAGACAAACTGAAAGGCTTTATTCAAAAGCAATTAGCGATATATCCTGAAATAGAACTGGTGTTTGATGAGCAGATAGGCACAAATATCATTCTTGGCCCGTCTGAAGCACTTGACCTTTTCAGGATATGCCAGGAGGCAATAGCCAACTCCCTTAAATATGCACAGGCGCGTTTACTTGAAATTACGATACAAAATGCAGGAGATAAGTATACAATAACTATAGCTGACGACGGTAAAGGTTTTGATATGAACACATTAGACCCATCTGTGCATAATGGCATAGAGAACATGAGGTACAGGGCAAGGGATATTAATAGCAACCTGGAGATACACACGGAAGCAGG
>JAOQAP010000227.1 GCA_025963465.1 Flavipsychrobacter sp. | reverse complement strand
CGATGTTGGCCTTGGCTATATAAAGCTGGGCCAGAGCAGCGATACCCTTAGTGGTGGTGAGGCACAGCGTGTAAAACTGGCTTCATTCCTCGGCAAAGGAAAGATGAAGGATAAAGTGCTCTTCATATTCGATGAGCCTACTACCGGCCTGCACATGCACGACATTAAAAAGCTGTTGCAATCATTTGATGCGCTTATAGACCAGGGGCATTCTATCATTGTCATAGAGCATAATACAGACGTAGTTAAAAGCGCCGACTGGGTTATAGACATCGGCCCTGAAGGAGGCATAGGTGGCGGACATATACTCTACGAGGGAGTCCCCGGCGGATTGAAGAAAGTAAAAGGAAGCTATACAGGCCAATATATGTAACAGTAAAATGACTTGTATTTACCTTTGTTTTTGTAACTTTAGTAAAATTTTATTCATGAAAAAACTGGTGCTCATCATTACCATATTATTGCTTAGCCCTTACATTTACTCTTATGCAGGAGATAAGAATAAAAAGAAAAAAACAACTACTAAAGAACCGGCAAAGCCTATCGTAAGGGTCGGCACTATCAATTCATACATGACCACCCGTGCAGAGATACTGTCAAATCCTAAATTGACTATCGACTCACCATGCGCGATAGCAGGTTTCTCCTTATCGCTCCAGGCGCCCGGCCACGATTTCTTTGGCCCGCTCTACGCACACGGTGTAGACTTCACAGAACTGCAGATACAGAAGATCAAAGAATGGGACTTCCCGAATGTGACCATCTACATTGAAGACATACATTGCAACTGCCACGAGCAGGACTATGCCCCGGCAGCTATTGTATTGAAATACGACAAATAGTTTTAATGACAAATATTAACAAAAAAGGGAAGCAATATGATTGCTTCCCTTTTTCTATCTCTATAAGTTTCCATTAGATACCTACTCTCAGCTTAGCTACGTCGTTCAGCCTCTTTTCAGCCATACGCATTGCTGCCAGTTGTGTGTGTACCTTATCTTTCTCTGCTATATCAAAGATGTCCAGTGTACGGTTGTATATCTTACCTACTGTGTTTATAGCACGATCGTAGTTGTAGCCATCTATTTCTATACTGATGTTGATGATACCACCTGCATTGATCAGGAAGTCAGGCACATATATGATGCCTTTTTCCATCAGCATAGGGCCATGCACATTTTCATCAGCAAGCTGGTTGTTTGCAGCACCGGCTATTACAGGGCATTTCATTTTGTTGATGCTTTCTGTATTCACAGTTGCGCCCAGTGCGCATGGTGCATAGATGTCGTATTCTTTTTCAAACACATCCTTGCTGTCAACTACTTGAGCCTTAGGGTACTTGCCTAATGCCTGTTTTAATTTAGCTTCATTAATGTCCGATATGAACAATACAGCGCCTTCTTCTACCAGGTGGCCCATCAGGTACTGCCCCACATTGCCTGCGCCCTGTACCAATACTCTCTTACCGCTCAGGTTATCACTGCCCCATGCTTTCTTTGCTGCAGCTTTCATACCCATGTATACACCATAAGCAGTAAGTGGTGAAGGATCGCCACTGCCACCCATGTACTCAGGCTTACCGGTCACAAACTTTGTTTCCATGCCTATGTACTCCATATCGCCTGATGATGTATTTACATCTTCAGCTGTTATGTACTTACCGTTCAGGCTGTTCACAAATTTGCCATACCTGCGCCAGTATGCTTCATTCTTCAGTTTAGAGGCGTCGCCTATCAGTACTGCTTTACCACCGCCAAGGTTCAGTCCGCTTATCGCAGATTTATAGGTCATACCGCGGCTCAGGCGCAGCGCATCTACCAGTGCTTCTTCATGACTGTTGTAGTTCCACAAACGGGTTCCACCCAGTGACGGGCCCAGCGTAGTGTTATGAATAGCTATTATAGCGTTCAGTCCTGTGTGCGGGTCCTGGCAGAATACTACCTGCTCATGGCCCATACTTTGCATTTGTTCTAAAACAGATTGCGACATATTATCGATTTGAGGGTGCAAACCTAAGTAATTTGCAGCTAATTTGATGGGTGAAAAAGCCAAATAACCTGATCAAAACAAATTATATTTCACTACAAATAGAAACCATCACAATATGGCATTAATAAACCGTGGTTACTGCTTCAAACAGCCTATTTAAGCAGGAATTTTATGGGTAGGGTAAAGAATACCTTTACAGGAGTACCGTTTTGTTTGCCCGGCTTCCAGTGCGGCATACCTTTTACCATTTTCTGGGCCTCGTCATCACAACCGCCACCTATACCCCTTACCACTTTTGTATTACTTACGCTGCCATCTTCATTTACTACAAACTGCACCATCACTGTCCCTTCAATATTAATAGAGCGTGCCATTTCCGGGTAGTTGAGATGAGCAGCTATATAAGCCTCCATATCACCCACAAATTGCGGCATCTGCGATACCCATATTTTAGGTGCATTATTCTCGGTAGTTGTTATAGTCCCGATCACAGTATTCTTTTTCGGTGTAGTGCTTACTATATCAACAGTATCACCTGTTTGTGTGGTCAAGCCGGTATGAGCATCTTTCAGGTCCTTATTTTGCGTCATCAGCTTATCATCAGGCACATGGTCTGTCAGGTCAATTACAGGATCTGTAAATAGTTTCGTTTTTACTTGTTTGGCCGCAGGAGGAGGAGCGACCTCTTTCATCACCTTTAGCTCCGGTTTTATCATTGGTTTTATGTCCACTATAGAAGGTGCCGTCACAACAACATGTGGCCGTATGCCACCACCACGATCAGCTGTAATAAATGCCAGGCCTACGAACGCGCTAACACCCAATGCTATGAACAGCGCTGCCTTCCGCACCCGTTGATCATAATGCTTGCGTAGCTCGTAGCTGCCGTATTTTTTATTGCGTTGGTCAAAGAGAATGTCCAGGTAGTCTGCGTGCAATATTTTAGTCTGTTCCATAATAGTGCGTTTATTAATAAGAAGCGGAACAGGCCACATTCCATAACTGCTCTGGTAATTTTATTTCCTGTTGTTTTTACATTTTGTATTAACTTGATTACATGTTCAGGTTCCTAGCTATCGCATTACTACTACTCCATGTTCACATACTATCTGCACAACAGTACAAATACCTTGTACTGAAAGGTGGTGGCATACGTGGTATTGCCTACACAGGTGCATTAAAAGTATTGGAAGAACAAAACATCACTCCTCACATAGAGAAAGTAGCTGGCACATCAGTTGGCGCTATTACAGGAGTATTGTTTTGCTTAGGCTATTCAGCAAAACAAATGGAAGACATTATGTTCGGCCTCAACATAAAAACCTTCAACGATGGAAGAGGCTACTTCATTGGTGGCCAAAAACGGGTACGTAAGAATTATGGCTGGTACAGGGGCAATAAGCTGGAGCAATGGATAGGTAAACAAATAAAAGAACAAACAGGGAATGACAACACAACTTTTCTCCAGTTGCATCTACTCGCTCAAAAGAACAGCAAATTCAAAGATATGTATGTGACCGCGACCAACCTCACCAAACAACGCCTTGAGATATTCAGTTGGGAAACCTACCCCGATATGCCCGTTAAGACTGCAGTCCGTGCCAGCGTATCTATACCTTTATATTTCGGCGCTGTGTTTATGGATAGTACAGGTAAAATAATTGAGCACCCCAATAAACACAGTCACTATAACGTATTTGCAGATGGAGGCTTGCTCGCCAACTATCCTATCACAATATTTAATAGCAACCACGAAAATACGGGAGACGCAATAAATGAATTTACGTTAGGCTTAAAGCTCGACAGGCCAGAACAAATAGCATGGTACGAAAACAATAGCGGTATTGCACCTTACGACATTCAGTCCTTCACAGGCTATCTTAGCGCTTTGTATAACCTCACCATAGAACAGCTCAATAAATGCATTCCCTATACCGAAGAAAAGAAGCATACCATCTACATCAGCACCAGCAACTTAAGCCCTAGGGTCAGACACATCACAAAGGAGCAGAAACAACTATTATTCAATAATGGAGCAGAGGCTGCAAAGCGTTTTTTTGAAGAAAAGAAGTAAGAACATCGTTCGTTCTGCTACACAAACTCAAAAACAGTGATCTCCGGCAATACACCAAGCCTGCCGGGGTAACCAAGGAAACCAAAGCCCCTGTTCACATATAGTTGCTGTTCGCCTTCAGTGTATATTCCTGCCCATTCATTATACATGTACTGTACAGGGCTCCATTTGAACCACTTGCTGTCTACGCCAAACTGCATACCATGTGTATGTCCGCTGAGCATCAGGTTCACATCTTTATACTCAGGCACAACCTGTGCATGCCAGTGAGACGGGTCATGTGACAAGAGTATCTTGAAAGGAATATTCTTTTCTTTAAGTCCCTCATAGGCCTTGCGCATATCGCCGTACTTTGGGAAGTTTGCCTTAGCGCTCCAGTTCTCTATACCTACAAGCGCTATCTTATCAGCGCCACGCTCCAGCACCACGTGCTCATTCATCAGCAACCGCCAACCCATAGATGCGTGTATTCCTTTCAGTGTTTCCAGGTTTGCAACCTTAGCCTCAGCCGACGGCCATTGTACATAATCTCCGTAATCATGATTGCCAAGAGTAGAGTATACACCCATAGGCGCTTTCAGACGGGAAAATATCTCCTGGTATTTTGCATCTACCTCTTCAGAGTGATTATTTACCAAGTCTCCTGTAAACAGGATGATATCTGCATTCTGGTCCATCACTCGCTGTATACCATGTGCTACTGCGCTATGATTGTCAAAGCTGCCTGTATGGATGTCTGATATCTGCACTACTTTCAGTCCTTTGAATGCAGCAGGCAGCGATGCAAATTTCAGCTTCACTTTACGTACGCGGTATTTATACCTGTTGGTGATACCATAAGTAAACCCTGCCAGCGACAAACCACCCAGCACCAATGCGGTTGTTTTCAGGAACTGTGAACGTTCTATACTTACAACTTGCTCACCCGCAGGAGAATTGCGGTACACCAGTGAGCTCACAAGCCATGTTACCAGTCTGCGTATGTCATCTACCAGCATCACCAGCAGTATCAGTATCTTGCCCACTACAAAGCCCAGCACAAATGCCACATACACATTACGCAGCAGGTGCGGCACATTGGCCCAGTTTATCTGGCGGAACAATATCAGACCCATCCAGCTCAGTGTTGTCAATAGAAAATAAACAACTGTAAGTGTGGTGCGCCATACCGGCGACATATTACGTACTGCAGAGCGCACCACAATAAAACTATAGTACTCAGCTAAGCCTATTATACTCAGAATGATCAGCAGCCTAAGCTTCATGATGTGGTATTTTTAAAATTTCAGGAATTCTTCTATTTGTTCATTGATCAGTTTACCGGTTTCCTGCTTCAGCAATAGGCCATTGCCATCTATCTCTTCGTTGATACGAGATATTACCAGTTTATTGTACAGTACATTCACCTTCATGTAGTGCAGTATAGCCGTCATATGCTCCAGCCCTCTCAGGTTACCTGCCCGTCCGTCTGATATGCCTACCAGTGCAGCCTTTTTATGCCACCAGCTTTTCTTTATGTCGCTGTTGTCCAGCATCAGTTTAAAGATGCCCGGGAAACTGGCGTTATACTCAGGCATGATCATAATGAACTTTTGTGCCGGTACCAGGTATTCTTCTTCCATACTGATCATATCTGCGCCACGCTCCCATACCTGCCTGTTCTCCAGGGAAAGGACGCGCACATTGTCCGTCTTTTCAGACAAAATCCGGTGATAAAGATTGGCTGTGCGCAGGGTCATGCTGTCTGCGCGGTTCGTGCATGCTATTATTGTGATCATGAGGTAGCAAAGGTGAGGACTATTTGTCAAATAAAACGCACTACCCCCTTGTCACCAGGTCAACTTTATACTTATCACAGAATAGCGAAAGTCTATTGACAATTGCATGATAGCATAAAAAAAGAATAACCACCTTTCCGGGTGGTTATTCTTCTCTGTTATTTTTGGGCGGCAGGTGCAGGCTGTGGTTCGGCTGTGCTTTGTTCTATTACATACACATCTTCTCCCTCATGTTTCATCCTGTAATGCTCCCTTGCATATTTTTCCAGCTTATGCGGATCAGACATCAGCCCTTCGCGCTCTGCGTTCATACGATCTATTTCAGTGTTCAGGTAGGCAATATTATCCTTCACAGCATTCAGTTCCTTCTGGCGCTGCTTCAGGCTCATCCAGTCGTTCTGGTCAAAGAATACCGTCCAGCACACAAAACCGAATGTAACCAGGAAGTATTTATTTGTCAGCACCTTCACCACCTTTTTCATATCGTATATTTACAGCACTTAACTATTTACCAAATTTAAGCAACTTACCCGGATAAAAAGCATTGCCTTTCAGCTCTTCTTCTATGCGCAGCAGTTGGTTATATTTCGCCATACGGTCGCTACGGCTTGCAGATCCTGTCTTTATCTGTCCGCAGTTCAGCGCTACAGCCAGATCAGCTATGGTCACATCTTCTGTTTCACCGCTACGGTGGCTCATGATCGTGTTATAGCGGTTATGCTGCGCCATCGCCACTGCATCCATTGTTTCACTCAGCGTACCTATCTGGTTTACTTTTACCAGCAAGCCATTAGCAGTACTTTCTTTTATGCCTCTTTCCAG
>JAOQAP010000224.1 GCA_025963465.1 Flavipsychrobacter sp. | reverse complement strand
CAACTGATGGAAAAGAATGGCTGGGAATAACCTGTTTAAACCTAAAACATTACTTTTGTCACGCACACATTTACAATTATTCTCAGACCAATAACGATAATTATATGAAGTTCCGCAATTTTAAAATGGTAGATTATGTAGTGTATGGCCGTGGCTGTTTCGATCAGCTTGGCGAAATAATAGCACCGCATCGCAAGGATGGCGCACCCATGATCTTCCTGCTCGACCATTATTTCCAGAATGATACAGCGCTGAAAGCACGTATACCACTGCAGGGCAATGACATGCTGATAGATGCAGATGTGGACCATGAGCCGAAGACTACCTATGTAGATGAACTCGCTGACCAGATAAAGGCCAAGTACGGCACAGTTTCCGGTGTCATAGGCATTGGCGGCGGCTCTGCTATGGACCTCGCAAAAGCAGTATCTATCATGATGACCAACCCCGGCAAGGCACATGAATACCAGGGATGGGACCTCGTAAAGCATGCTTCTGTATACAAGGTTGGTGTTCCTACCCTTTCAGGTACTGGCGCAGAGGTTTCACGTACTACAGTACTGACAGGCCCTACGCGCAAGCTGGGTATGAATTCGGACTTCACACCGTTCGACCAGATAGTACTTGATCCTGAATTAACAAAGAATGCTCCTGCTAACCAGCGCTTCTATACTGGTATGGATTGTTTCATTCACTGCGTAGAGTCACTGAAAGGCACTTATATCAATGAATTCAGCCGCTCATATGGCGAGAAGGCACAGGACCTGTGCGAAGAAGTATTCCTGCACAAAGACAACTGGGATGACGAAAGCGATGAACAACTGATGATGGCATCTTATGCCGGAGGTATGAGTATTGCTTATTCACAGGTAGGTGTAGCTCATGCAGTAAGTTATGGCCTTGGCTATCTGCTGGGCACAAAGCACGGCATAGGTAATTGTATCGTATTCAATCACCTGCAGGAGTTCTATCCTGAAGGTGTGGAGACATTCCATAAAATGGTAAAGAAGAACAACATCTTCATTCCTGAGGGAGTGACCAAAGGCCTTACAGAAGAGCAGTTCGATATAATGATCAACGTATCGCTGGGTATGGCCCCTCTTTGGGAAAATGCCCTGGGTAAAGACTGGAAGACGATCATGACGTATGAAAGACTGCGTGCACTGTATGCGAAACTGTAATAGCTTCTAAACATATTTAAAGACACCTTCGGGTGTCTTTTTTTGTGCCTACTTCCCTGTGGCTTTTCTCAATATCGCATCCTGCTGGTATAGCTGGTAACGATAGGTGGTAGAGGCTTCCATGTCTTTCACTAATGCCTCTATTTCTTTGTCCCTCCCTTCAGGGTCATATTCATGGGTAAGGTTATTATTGAAAAACACGCCTACCGATTGCCATACCATCGCCGACAAGCCACCTTTAAACTGCCGGATAATGCTGTAGCAATTCTGCCCTGTCTGCCTGCTGATGAGTTTTATGAGCACATGCCCCTGGTCAATGCTCATATTCTTCAACGGATCTTTGAATATCTTATCCAGCCGCTTATCAATGGTTTTCAGGTATTTTTTCCTGTCCCTTCGCCTGTCCATGGTGTCCAGTTGCGCATTTACGTCCCGGAATATGGTAGCTGCAGCCAGGGCATATGGATAGGTAATAAACACATCATTTCTGAGCCTTAACCTCCGGTTTCGCTCTTCTACGTCAAGGAATGCGGCTATTTTCTCAAATTCCGGAAGCAACACCATCGGGTACACCTTGCCATTTTCCGTTATTGCGCCTAGCCTTATAGTATCATTGCCTGACGGCAGGGTATCATTTACAGAACGTTGGGCAAACCCATCTCTACCGGTAACGACCAGCAACATGAACATTACCCATATAAATGACTTTGAACAATACATTCCATTGTAAATTTCGGACAATTTATCTGGATATAACTGCGTTATACAACTGGAAAGTATAACTATAAAATGTTAATGTTTTTATTAAAAGCTTAGCGGCACGTTCTTTGCTCTCTCTATTGTAATAACTTTGCATCCACAAATGAAAAAAATAACATTTATATTACTGAGTGCTACAACTGGGCTTGCTTCCTGCATCAAGGAAACTGAAGTGCCATTGACCAAACAGCAGATCAGTAAGAAAATTGATTCAATTACAACCATTCGCATAAAAGACCTTGACAATATGGCGCAGCAAGACCTGCAGCGCAGAATGAAAATAGAGGTAAAAATAAAGGTTGACTCAATATTAAATGTAATGAAGATAAAGAGTGATTCTGCCGTAAATGCGACAACTGTAGCCAAGGCAAAGGACACAGCAGCCCATACAACAGTCAAATAACACCATGTAATGCCTGACAATAAAGACCGGCCTGTTATATTCTTCGATGGAATGTGCAACTTATGCAACAGTTCGGTACAGTTCATCATCAGGCATGATAAAAAGAAAACCTTCCTCTTCGCTTCCCTGCAATCTGAACACGGACAGACCGCATTGACCGGCATGAAAGCTACTGATACAGTTATTCCGGACAGCATTATATTACTTGAGGAAGGCAAATATTACACCAGGTCTGCTGCAGCACTTCGTATTGCCCGGCATTTAGATGGCCTGTGGCCTGTATTATACGCCGGCATTATACTCCCCCGCTTTATCAGGGATGGCATCTATAACCGGATATCAGCGAACAGGTATAAATGGTTCGGAAAGAGAACCGAGTGCATGATACCGACACCTGAATTGAAAGAACGGTTCTTATAAGGTTTTGTTTGTCAAGTTTCCTAAATTTGAAGGATGAAATATCTAAGGTTGGCCCTATTGATGCTAAGTGTATGGACAAATCACACCATACAGGCGCAGGAGGTCATTTACTCTCAATATGATAAATACGATTTCCGTACCGGCGACTACGGTGTGGTTGGCATGGTGGGCGGAAGGCTATACAACTATCGCAACTCATCAGACGGCGCCATGCTGGATGCCTATGACGACTCCATGAACAAGATAGCAACAGTGTTGCTTGACTTCTTTCCTGAAAAGATCTACCAGACCCGTTTTATTTCCTATTCAGACAAGATCATCATTTTGTATCAATCACTGGAAGGGAGTAAGGTAGTACAGTATGCTGCACTGCTTGATGAAAAAGGCAGGCTGAAAAATAAGCCGCTGGAACTTGGTGAAGTAAAAATGGGTTTCCTCGGCGCT
>JAOQAP010000219.1 GCA_025963465.1 Flavipsychrobacter sp. | reverse complement strand
ATAATGTTCATATACAGCTGCATATTCTCATCCTGTATGTCCTGCTGCATCTGCTCTACAGACAAGGTGATGTTATTGAGCGGATTGCGCACCTCGTGCGCTATGGTTCGCACCAGCCTTCCTGCTGCTGCCAGCTTTTCTCCCTGCAGAGTAGCCTTCTCTTCCTTCTTCAGGTTTGTAATATCATGTATGATACCCTGCACATAGCCATCTTCTTTCGTGCTGTCTTCGGGTGTTAAGGTTAGAATACAATACTTTTTTTCTCCTTCTTTCGTATTCAATACCACTTCCCGGTCGTTCACTTCATTATGATGCAATGTTGATTGCTGCAGGAATTTTTTATGCTGTGCCTGGTCTATCAGGTCGCAAAGGTTCATATTCAGCACTTCTTCTTTCTCGTATCCCAGCAGGTTATTTATCGCTTCATTTACATCTTTAAAGTTCAATTCGTAGTCTACAACGAAAACCACATCTTTTGATTTTTCAAAGATGCTTCTATATTTACGCTCATTTGATTTTAGCGCTTTCATCGTTACGGCACGTTCTAATGCATAACGGATACAGCGCTCCATCTTTTCTGTAGATAGTTCTGTCTTTACGAGGTAATCTACCGCGCCAAACTGCATAGCCTGGATGTCTACTTCATAGTTGCCCTTTCCTGTGAGCAATACAATCGGGTCTTCGCAATTGTTCTGCATGGCTTCTTTCAGAAAGTCAACACCTGACTTGGCGCCTAACCTGTAGTCTACAAAACAAAGATTGTATTCGCCTGTTAGCAGGCGTTTCATCCCGTCTTTATAATTTTTAGACCAGTCTATTTTAAATGAATTACCAGGGATAGATCTTATGTATTCGCCTGTGATAATAAAATCATCCTCGTCATCATCAACTATTAATATGTTTGCATTAGAGTTTAACAGGCTCATATTTGGTTCTTTAAGCAGTCTGCTGATTGTGAGGAATTATAAAAGTGAAACGAGCGCCCACCTCAGGTATATTCTCGGCATATATGTCTCCATGATGGAATTCCAGTATCTTTTTACAGATCGCAAGACCGATACCTGATCCGGGATATTCAGATTTACCATGCAATCGTTGAAAGACCTGGAAAATACGGTTAGCATATTCATCTTCAAATCCTATACCATTGTCTATTATATCGATCTTATAATAGGCTTTATTCAGTGTTAACTCTGACCTTGACAGATCGTCAGCGGTCGCAATACCAACTGTAATTGTAATTTCCGGGATTATATCTTCTTTATGAAACTTAATCGCATTGTTGATAAGATTGGTCAGCAACTGCTTCATTTGAGATGGCACTGCATCTATCTCGGGCAATGAAACGGTATGTATCACTGTTCCTGTTTCCTCAATGATCAGCTCCAGATCTGTCAATACCTGTTGTAGTATTTTATTAAGATCTACCTGCTCATAGGGTAATACGCTCTTCGCTATTCTTGAAAAGTCAAGCAGATCGTTTATCAGGTTCCGCATATTTTCTGCCGAAGCATTCATGCGGGCCAGGTACATTGCACCTTCACCGGTAAGGACGTCTTTATATTTTTCAGATAACCGGTCGCTGAACGTAGTTATTTTCCTCAGCGGTTCCTGCATATCATGACTGGCAATGTATGCAAACTCTTCCAATTCCCTGTTAGAAAGATGTAATTCTTCTACCTTATTTTTCAGGTCTTCTTCTATCATGCGCTGATCAGTCACATCCCGCACACTTCCTGTAAATAACCTTGGCTGGCCATGCACATTTTTTACCAGCCTTGCAAGACAATGAACGATCCTTGAGCGTTTTGTAGCGGTTACTATCCTTATTTCAATATTCAGATCTGTACCATGTGCAAAGGCCGCTTTAGCGCTTTCTTTGGCCATTGCCAGGTCATCGGGATGGATAAATGACATGGCATACTGCGTGTCAATTTCCAGCATCGCCGGGTCAACTTCGAAAATACGGTATAAGCCTGCTGACCAGAAAACTTTATCAGCATCAAGGTTCCGTTCGAATGTTCCGAAATCTTCACTGTCAAACTGCTCAAGAAATAACTCTTTCGATTCGAATGATGTAAATGGCATTCCCCATTTGGAAAGATCGGGGAACATTAAAATATAGTATAGTTGACCTTCCGCGCTATTACTACTATCTTCAATAGGTGAAGCATACAGGTAATAGTTGGCCGTTATTCCATCTTTGCTTATAATAGGATATATGAGGTATTGAGAACGGGCCGCAATGTTATCTTTAATATTTACAAGCTGGTTGAGAAGGCGCTCATGCTGATATGGATGCAGCATGTCAGTAAATAAAATATCAGCAGAGGCAATGTCGTCATTATTATAACCCAGATAATGTTCAAATGATCCGTTGACGAAGCATATCTTTCCATTACCGGACTTTATTATTGCAACAAGCCCCGGGCTACCCATGGGAGCAAACTTTAAATAAGTTTCTTCCAAAAGTGACCTTTTACTTTCGTTATTGCCCGTCACAATTTCATTTATCTCATCCATCGTGTCCTAATCCATATTAAACTCTTTGAACTGCCTCATTTTGTTGTACAAGGTTTTCCTGTCTACGTTCAACAATTTTGCCGCCTTGCTTTTATTGAAGTTTGATTGCTTCAGTGCATCCAGTATTACTTCATATTCGGCATCAAGGTTAGCTGTCTTTAGCTTATTCTCATAGCCTGCAGGTGCATTTACTGCAGCCTGTCCATCTGTCTTTGCCGCACCTGATTGTGGCAGAGAGTCAAACTGAAGTTTGTAGAAATTATTGATCTCGAAAGGTAAGGATTTGGACTCCACAAGATCACCATCAGTGAGCAGGGTAGCTCTCTTGATCACATTTTTCAGTTCTCGCAGGTTTCCGTACCAGATATAATTATTGAGTACATCCTGCACTTCTTTTGTAAATCCTTTTACATCCTTGCCTAATTCAATATTGGTCAGGTTAAGGAAGTGTTGTGCGAACAGCATAATGTCCTGCTTGCGTTCACGCAAAGAAGGTACCTCTATGCTGAATTCATTGAACCTGTGATAAAGGTCCTCCCTGAACTTTCCTGCACGGGCTGCGTCCCACAGTTTTTCATTACTTGCCACTATTATACGAACGTCAATATCTATATCTTTATTGCCACCTACACGCCTTATTTTACGCTCCTGCACCACACGCAGCAGAGATACCTGCACATCATAAGACAGGTTACCTATCTCGTCAAGAAACACAGTACCCTCATTAGCTACTTCCAAGCTGCCTATCTTTTGGTTAAGGGCACCTGTAAATGCGCCCTTCTCATGCCCAAACAGCTCGCTACCAGCCAGCTCTTTAGACAACGAACCACAGTCGATAGCTACAAATGGCTTACCGGCACGTTTGCTTTTCCTATGTATCTGCTGCGCTATCTCTTCTTTGCCGCTACCGCTTTCTCCATAAATGATGACACTAAAGTTTGTAGGTGATACCAGGTCTATCTGCTTAACGATTGTTGCGAACTCAGGGCTTTCCCCTGTAATATAATTTCCTGTATTGGTGTTCTTTGTTTTAGTATTACCGCCAGATGCTGCAGATGCTGCAGCAGGCTTGGTCGGTGTTTTTTCATTGGTATCTTCCGACAGTGCTTTCTTTATGGTCAGTAATATCTCATCCGGAAACAAAGGCTTTGTAACGTAGTCATAAGCACCAAGCTTCATTACCTCTACCGCGTCTTTTACATCGCTGTAACCTGTTATTATAATTACAGAAGCCTCAGGATGTGCTTCTTTTATCTTACCAAGCAGATCTACTCCGGTCATGTCATCAAGCCTGAAATCGCATAACACGAGGTCCGGCTTGTTTTTCTTCATCCAATCTATTGCTGTTTGTCCGCTATTGGCGCTCGCAACTACATACCCATTTCTTGTAAGGAAACGGGTAAGAAGCAGGCACATGTCGTTATCATCATCTACTACGAGTATTTTGTGCATATATGTGTGTGGTTATCTTTTAGTTGCGTGTGTGTCAAATATAATAAATATAGTCGTAAACTGCAATAGATATTATGCCCATACTGCCCTTATCTGTGCTATAGGCACCTGCATTTGCTCTCTGTATTTTGCCACAGTTCTACGTGCTATATTGTATCCCTTTGTCGCTAATAAATTTACAAGTTGCTGGTCGGTATACGGATGTTTCTTGTCCTCAGATTCTATTGCGTCTCCTATTACAGATTGTATCACCTTATTGCTGATCACTTCACCTTTCTTATCTGCAATACCTTCGCTGAACAGCTTTTTCAGGTATATCAGGCCAAAATGAGTTTCAGCATATTTATTGCTTGTGATACGTGAAATAGTAGAAATATCCAGGCCCGACATGTCTGCAATATTGCGGAGTACCATTGGTTTCAGCAGGCGTATATCACCATCTATAAAATAGTCATGCTGCAGTTCTACTATGCATTGCATAATGCGCATCATAGTATCTTCCCTTTGCTTTACCGCGTTCACAAACCATTGTGCGCTGCTTAGTTTGCTCTTAATATATTGGTTCGCAGTCCGGTCTTTCTGGCTTACCTGGCTGGCAAGTTGATCATGCAGTGATTGGTTCACAAATACAGACCCTGACCTGCTCGAGAATAAATTCACTTGAATATTGTCACCATAATTAGTGATAATATAGTCTGGTATAATGGTGTTCTTCGGATCGTGTCTTGATACTTCCGTAACCGGGTAGAATTTAAGGCTACCTATCAGGTTCAGTACCACGCGTAGCTCTTCGTCATCTATTTTCAGCGCATGATGTATCTTTTCAAACTGGCGATGCATCAGGTCATTATAATGACGTTCCAGCAGGTGGATAGCACATTTCACATCGGGGCGCTTTACATTCATTGCTTTCAACTGTATCAGCAGGCATTCCTGTATGCTTGTAGCGCCTATGCCTATCGGATCCAGCGTTTGTACTATTGCCAAACCTCTTTTAATCCTTTCTTCATCTATCACATTCTGAAAATGGAAAGACATATCATCAGCTACTTCATCCAGTGGACGGTCCATTAAACCCTGCGAGCTAAGAATATCGATGATGTATTCTGCTGTTTCCATGTCCTCCTGGCTTACCTCCAGCATATGTAACTGCTGCTTTGCATCTTCCTTGAAGGTGTTAACATCAACAATTGCTGAATTGGGAGCTACTTCTGCATCAAAGTAATTCTGGTAGTCAGATTTGTAATCCGGCGTATCGTCATACATACGCTCTTCTGACGACTCAAAATCCTGTGCACTTTCTTTGGTACGGGTGTCGGTTTCTTCCGAAACCTTTTCCTCCATCGTATCAAGGAAGGGATTTTCTTCCAACTCATTTTTTATACGTTGCTGCAATTCCAATGAATTCAGAAAGTACAGGTTGAGCAGCTGTATTTGCTGTGGAAGTATCTTTAGTGTTTGTCTTTGTGATTGTTGTTGAGTGATCATGGCAGTGCTATTGTGTTGCATCATATAAATCAAGCTTGGAGCCAAATTGTGTTTTTTGTCGAATATTTATTTTTAAGTATGATATATTTGTAATAAACAATGATTTACGGTATATTTATTGTTGCATAGATGTATATTCATATATCTATAGTGTATTTTTTTTCGGGACAATGAGGAATTTGTTCTACAACACGTAGTTTTGATTACCACCAATGAAAAAAAGACAGGTTATAATTGTCATTGCCTTTTGCATATCATTCTTTTCCATGATAGCGCTGTCTCTTTTTTCCATGAAACGCTTTACTACTTATACTGCGTATTCAGACCAGGTAGATCATACAAACCTTGTCATAAAAAAGATACTGCAGACGCAGATATACCTGCGGGACATAGACAGAACAGAGCGCGGTTATATGCTTACACGTGATACGATGTACATACGCTTTCTGAATAATGCCATTGACAGCGTTCAGACAGTAATAGATGAAATCGGCATTATTACGAAGGACAACCCGGTACAACAGAACAATATATCCCTGGTGAAAAGCAGTGCAGCAATTCGTATTGCAGCAGTAAGAGAAAACATAACCTATGTAGATACCACTACCACCACTGCATTATCTAAGTTCTATTACGATAGCCGGGAAATGATGAAGGATTTTTCGTTGCGGATACGTAAAATGCTGGCAGAAGAAAATAAGATACTCGCTGTAAGGTATGAGAATGAGATGTTTTATCAAAAGCTCACTATCAGCACACTCACCTGGTTATTGATCATATTCTGTATTGTAACCCTTATTCTTTTCTTTATCATGATCAAAGAACTGAGGGGTAGAATGCGCTACCAGCAGGAACTGCAATCTAAAGTGATAGACTTGAAGCGATCTCATGATGAGCTTAAAGAGATAGCTTATGCAGCTTCCCACGATCTGCAGGAGCCACTAAGAAAGATACAGGTATTCAGTAATATGCTGCTATTCAAAAACAAGAACAGTACAGATAAGGATAGCATGATAACACTGAGCAGGATCAATAACTCTGCAAACCGCATGCAGTTGCTGATCTCTGACCTGATGAGCCTTACCAGCCTCATAAAACTGGACGAGAACAGGAAACTTGTAGACCTGAACAGAACACTTCAGTTCATTTTGATAGATATTGACGACAAGGTGAAAGAAAAGAATGCAATAGTGGAAGTTCAGTCTCTTGCTATAGTCAGCGGTTTTGAAAACCAGTTAAAGCTATTGTTCAGGGCATTACTGGATAATGCACTGAAGTTTAGCAGGGAAGGTGTCATTCCTGAAATTGTCTTGTGTTGCGATATAATGACCGGTGATGAGCTGTATTCTATTAATCCAAATCTTTCCAGCAAGAAATTCTATCGTATCACCTGTAAGGATAATGGCATTGGCTTCGACAATAAATTTATTGATAAGATGTTCCATATCTTCCAGCGCCTGCATACAGATGGGGCAGAATATGACGGAAAGGGCATAGGCCTGGCCATCTGCCAGAGGATAATGGCCAACCATGAAGGCTATATAATAGCTAACGGTGTGCCGCAAAAGAGCGCAGAGTTCAAGTTATTCTTTCCAATAGAAATATAGAATTGCTTCTACGAAAAAAGCGGGTCAGCAGAACAACTGCCAACCCGCTTTTGCACTTCTCAATTAACTATTTTATACTTTTTTGCTTGTTGATCTCTTCTACCTCTGCCATGAATTTATTTATATTTTCATCTGCATAGGTACCATAAGCATCTACAAGTGTACCTTTTACACCATCTTCTGTTTCTATTACATACAGTATAGCATTATCAGCCGGATCAGATTGTCCTTCAAAACGGTAGAAGTCTTTGATCTTTACGTCTGCCGGACTATATGTTTTATCTGTGCGGTCACAGAACAGTCCCTGCTTTTGCATTTTCAGATTATCGGTGTATCCGTTCTTCACGGCCTTATTTACACATTCGGTAAGTGTGTTCATAAATGGAACCTCATCTGTATTTATATCGGTCTTATTTTCTGTTTGCGTTGTCATATTATTTAGTTTTTGTGGGTGATTCTTTATTTATTTGTTCTTAACTCTGCAAAGACTTGTGTACATCACGTTGTTTTTTAATAACATCGTGTGATTTTTTTAACGCCGCTTGCTGTTCTTTTATTAGTTTTCGGCAATCGGCATCCAGCAATGAATCTGCAGACAGGGCTGCCTCATAAGCGCGCTGTGCGGCATCCTCTCCAAATTCGCAGGAAGCTAGTATAGAATGACGGTCACTATCTGTCATAGCGGCCTTTATATCCATCCACGCCCTGTAAATTTTTCCGGCTGATGTTGTATCATCTTCCACCTCGCCCCCATGTAAATGTATCTTTTGAGTAAGCTCGTCTTTATATTGGCTACTTTCACGTATCATTCCTTCAAAAATGGCCTTAAGGTCTATGTCCAGTCCTTTTGATTCGCTAATCGCTTTTTCATATCCTTCTATACGATCATTATTGATCTTTAACAGGTCATTTAGAATATCGGTTATTGCTTCGTGCTGTTCCATAAAATTGATAGTTTTAATTGATTGCATTAAAAATTATGCCACCTCTCCATAAAAAACGCTTTATTTTTGCTGCGTTATGGGAACAATACAAACATTACTTGAAATTCTTAAATACACATTGCCTGCACTGATCGTTTTACTTGCGAGCTACCTGATCGTACAAAAATTCCTGGTCGCGTATACAGAGCGCAAGCACATGGCGCTTTTCAAAGACACGCAGGATATTACGCTGCGCCTTCGCCTGCAGGCTTATGAACGGCTTGTAATGTTCATAGAGCGTATACATCCTACACAAATTATCCCGCGTGTATACGACTCGTCCATGACCGTACAGGACCTGCAACATGTGCTTGTGATGACCATACGTGCGGAATATGAACACAACCTTACACAGCAGATATATGTATCCAAAAATGCCTGGGAAACGGTTAAAAACGTTAAAGAACAGGAAATAAATATGGTGCATAATATTAGCAAAACATTAAAATCTGATGCGCCTGCGAAGGAATTGCATGCACGTATCCTGGATTACGTATACAAAACATCGGAAGATGGGGAATTACCTACCGATATTGCGCTCCACATATTGAACGAAGACGTAAGAAGGGTAATGACTTACGGTGCTATCTGATTAACTATACTATCCGCTAAAGCTACATAGATGTCTGCAGACAAGAAGATAATAACTACCGATTCAGGAATTGTAATTAATGAATTGTATTGCCAGCCTGTAAAAATGGACGAGCTGCCAGGGCAGTTCCCTTTCACACGTGGTGTGCATGCTGCCATGTATCGCGATCGTATGTGGACCATGCGCCAGTATGCGGGATTCAGCACGGCAGAAGAATCTAATAAAAGATACCACTTCCTGTTGAGCCAGGGGGTAAGCGGATTGTCCGTGGCATTTGACCTGCCCACGCAGATAGGATATGACTCAGATCATGCTATGTCGGAAGGAGAGGTAGGCAAGGTAGGGGTAGCCATAGATTCCCTGCAGGATATGGAACTCTTGTTCAAAGACATCCGCCTGAGTGACATTTCCACATCAATGACCATCAATTCAACAGCATTTATCCTGTTGGCGTTTTATATAGCACTTGCTAAAAAGCAGGGTGCAGATGTAAAGAAAATATCGGGTACGATACAAAATGACATTCTGAAAGAGTATGCTGCAAGGGGCACTTATATATATCCACCTGTACCATCTATGCGCCTTATCACCGATATTTTTGAGTATTGCAGTAAAGAGGTGCCTAAGTGGAATACCATTTCCATATCCGGCTACCATATACGTGAGGCGGGAGCCAATGCCGTGCAGGAACTGGCATTTACACTAGCCAATGGCAAGGCATACCTGCAGGCTGCCATTACTAAAGGACTTGACATCAATGTATTTGCACAGCGCCTTTCCTTTTTCTTCAATGCACACAATAACCTGTTTGAAGAGGTCGCTAAATTCCGTGCTGCACGCCGTATGTGGGCCAATATAACCAAAGAACTGGGTGCAACAGATCCTCGTGCACAGATGCTGCGCTTTCATACGCAAACAGGAGGCAGTACCCTTACCGCACAACAGCCTAAGAACAATATAGTACGTGTGGCATTACAAGGGCTTTCAGCTGTATTAGGTGGCACACAATCACTGCATACCAATGGATATGATGAAGCATTATCACTGCCTACAGAGGAAGCTGCATCGCTGGCACTACGTACCCAGCAGATACTGGCATTTGAAAGCGGTGCTACGGATACTGTAGATCCACTGGCTGGCTCTTATTATGTAGAAAGCCTGACCAATGATATAGAAACTGCCGCATGGAAGCTGATAGAAAAGATAGATGCTATGGGTGGTTCTGTAAAGGCCATTGAGCAGCATTTCCTGCAGGATGAGATAGCACGGTCTGCCTATGCATATAACAAAGCCATAGAAGATGGTAGCAAGATAATAGTAGGCGTGAACAAGTTTACCTCGGAAGAGATGAGTAAACCACCTGTATTCAAAATAGATGATTCAATTCGCATTCAGCAATCAGAAAAGCTGGCAAAACTGCGTGCCGAACGTGATAATGAAGCCGCCGGCAAATGCCTTGCAGCCATTAAAGAAAAAGCACAGACAACAGAGAACCTGATGCCGGCAGTAATTGATGCGGTAGAACACCTGTGCACACTGGGCGAGATAGCAGATACATTACGTGGTGTATGGGGAGAGTATAAGGGGTAGGTCGTGGCGATGACCTAGGGCACATCAATGGTAGTTTCCTGGCCATTCATCCTCCTCAGCTCCAGTTGCCATGCACTGCTTACCACATTGCCATAACTGCGCAGGCCTTCTTTCTGTTGCTGCAACTTCAGGTAGTCGTCATAGATGTCGCTGCTGTAGCGGGCTACATCATTGTCGTATTGCTTGCTTATCTGGTCAAGGGTATCTAATTGCGCAGTGGTGAGTTTATTCAGCTGCTTTTCAAATGCATTAGCCATTGCAGAGTCCCGACGATACAGCCGTCTGTTGGTATACATCCATATACTCAGGTAGGCCGAATAATTAAAAGTGCTGTCGTTTACCAGTGAGCCAAGTGCATATGCCATAAGGTTGGCATCACCTTCTGCTGCTATACCTGCCTGGTGTGCTATTTCATGACATACCACAAAGGGCATGATAAAAGCGGGCAGGGTGGTGCTTATCTGCCCCTCTCCCGTAAACGGGTTGTAGTACCCTTCCACACCTGTTCGTTCGAGAAAGTAGTTGAAAAGGGTTGGCTTTAGCCCAAGTCCGTGCATTCTTACTTTACTGTCTGTATAGGTTTTATAATACGTTATTGCACGTTCATTAATGTCCTTAAAAGTAGAAGGGTGGTAATGCGGCGCATATGCATTGATCCTTGTTACAAGAAAGGTATCAAAACTTACCAGCATAATTGAGTCATTTTTTCGCTTGTCGGCTTTTGTGCCGTCCGATGATATATATAATCCCCATTCCTTACCCAAAGGCTGTTTGTAGTAGTTAGCCCCCCAGCCCCATACAAACAACAGGTACACGAAAAGAGCTGCGTTAACAGTATTGAGTACTGATGATGCCAGTTGTGATTTCTGTGTCCTGAAATGAAAAAGGTAACGTAACCAGCGTATAATGGTGATCAGTAGTGCTATACCCCCGGCTACATACAATACATCACCAATGCTAATAGGCAGGAAGCCAAGCAATATACTGCGAAGTGACTGGAACGGATAAAAAATGATCGTATCGTAAAGCCTGACAAGACCACTATAACGTGGAAAAGAAAATATTGAAAACCCGGTTATGAGCACCAGGGAAATAAGCAGTATAAATTTTCTTTTAAAATTCATTGGTCACATGCTGCCTAATGGTGGTGCGTATTAGGAACTGACTCGAACGGTACCTGTTCGGTCTTGTAGTATTTGTGAATGATCATTTGTGCAACACCTGATCCTGGGTCTGTAACAGTTACAGTATCTTTTCTTACAATTGTTTTGAACACATCTTTCAATCCTGTCCGTTCTTTTGTCATCCTGTTAAAACCCACCCATGTGGTCTCACTTGTTCTTTCGTAAGTATACAGCTTGTTAGATAAGTAAGGAGGGCTGATAGCAGAACCTTCTTTGAAAGGACGCTGGTAATAGCTTTTGAAATAGAAGATATCATCAACGGAATTAATAGTGCTGATCGTATCTACATTGATCTTTTTATTGTTGTGGTCGTAACAATCGTAGCTGAATGTAGTATCGCCTTTTTTTACCTTTTCATAATTTAAAAAGTCAGGTAGCAGTATCTCTTTGTAGCTCGTTTTTGACTTATGGTTTTTCCTGCCTTTTTCTTGCGCATGTGCATTTAGCACAGTACATGTTGTTGCAAATACAATAGCTATGCTTACGTACATTTTAAGGGTAGCCATAAGAAGGATTTATAAGCTGAATAAGATTCAGCTGCTGCTGTATAACTCTATTATTGTTTTTCGATAGCTGCTATCAGCTTAGGATTGTTGGCTTTTATCTTAGGATCGAAGATCGCAACAAGGTTACCTTTTTCGTCTATCAGGTATTTCTGGAAATCCCACTTTACTTCACTGTCTTCCAGGTGGTTATATTTTTTCTGTGTCAGCCACTGGTATACCGGAGTTTGATCAGGGCCTTTTACGTTTACTATTGTTGTAAGCGGGAAAGAAACATAATAGTCTTTGTTAGGATTGATCGGGGTCAGTTTTGTTCCCGGCTCAATAGCGAAGTCCTCGATAAGAAAACCGATCACAACCAGTTTGTCTTTGTATTGTTTAGACAATGCTTCCAGTTGTTCATACTGACGACTATATTCATCCCTGGCAGTAGTGTTTACGATCAGGATCTTTTTACCCTTGTATTGGGCCAGGTCTATAGTGCCGCCTTTATGCGCATCTACCTTAAAGTCATAAATGCTTTGTGGTATTACAGTTACCCTTGCTGTAGCGCAAAAGAATACAAAATTGAACAAGATCAGCAGACTAAGTCTCATAATAGTATTTTTAAGAGGTTAAAGATAAAAAATATTTCACAATCGTCAACTTATTAATCATTTATAAAGCCGTCATTTTATAACCTTACCGCTTGTGTGGCCGTCGTATCCTTTATCTTAGTACTCTTGTACCGCAGGAAGACAAGTACCTGGTTGAGCTGCTCAGGGCTCATTTTGATGGCTGCAGCGTGGTTCTTGCGGTCGCGCATTATAAACCTTGTAGAATAGTTATCTATTTGCGTATTAGTAAAATTGGGTACCTGGTCTTTGCCTTTGGTAAATATGCCGTGGCACTCGGTGCAGTTTGTTTTGTACAGTGCCTTTCCTTTATCCAGTGCTGCCAGCAATTCTTTCTTCCGTTCTTTAGGGTAGTCACTAGGGATATTATAGGTGATCTTATCACGGGTGCCACATTGCACAAATAAAAAAGCCGATAGGAATACTGTTAAAATATATCTGAACTTCATAATGTTTGATTAATAAACCCCACCTGTCTTCCTGTTATTATATTCTTTCACCGACGATACAGGTAATTGTGCCGGTGGTTCTTCAAAAATCACCTGTTCGCTCAGCGATCGGATAAATGAAATTAGCTCTTTCTTTTCAACCTGTGTCAATTTAAGTGAGTCTGCAGATAAAGTCTGGTTATCTATAGCAAGCTTTCTGCCTGCACCACCACCGGCATCATAAAAGTCTATGACCTGCTCTATTGTGTTAAATACACCATTATGCATGTATGGTTTGGTATGCTCCATGTTCCTCACTGTGTTTGTTCTGAACGCATGCATTGTCTCGAATGCGGGATTTACTTCGTACCGCCCTTTGTCTTCACTCAGCTTTTTATATGCAGTATCGGCCGGTACACCTATTACTTCAAACTCTGAAGTAATGAAGGGTGGGGCAATGCCGCTAAACTGCGGCACATAGTGGCACGTACCGCATTGGGCCTTGCTCATGAACAGGTTGAAACCATGAACAGAGGCTCTGTCCAGCGGTTTATTGTTGTTCATTGCCTCATCGAACGGGCTGTAATAAACGCTGAAATCTTTGTAGTAGAAAGTGATAGCTGAGATAATGTGGTTAAAGGTAATGTTCTTCTCTTCCGGTGTATACTTCAGAAATTTCCTGAACGAAGTCTTATATTCTTTGCAGGTGAGTACCTTTTCTATGATCTCTTGCTCATTGCCTCCCATTTCTATCGGATTTGTCATTACAGCGCCACCCTGGCCCTGCAGCGATATGTGCTTACCATCAAGCATCAGCATATGGTTATATACCACATTTACCAGTGATGGCGTGTTTCTGGCCAGGCGTTGCGTTTGGTCGAACTGGAGATTGGTAGCAAAAGAAGTATCGGTAAAAAACTCCTTCGGCTTGTGGCACGATGCACAGCTGCGGGCATTGTTGCCTGATAGAAGAGGATCATAAAAAAGCTTTTTCCCTACAGCTCTTATCTCGCCCAGCACCTCCGGGTCATCTATAAGGGAATATATACCTTTGGTATTCTGCGGTGTATAAAGAGATTTATCAAAAATAGAATTGCAGCTATTGCTCAATGTAAAATCGTTTGTGCTTACCGATACCACATTGTACTGGTTGATCATTCGCTGGTTAAGAGCAAATAATGGATTGACATAGTCTTTAATAAAGCTGAAATGGTCGAACTGTTCCGGGTCTGTTGGTTGATGGGATACGAAGTCGGCCATACGGTCATACATTTCCAGGTATTCCTTTGTGATCGGCGTAGCCGGGAAACCCATGTTGTAATTGGCATAGATATTCTTTACTGCGCCTATCATAGACCGTAGCTCGGGTATTATATGCTTACTGTCCGGGCATTCAAAGCCTGTTGTATAAATAGCTGACAGGTTCAGCAGGTACAGTCTGTTGCAGAGCAGGAAGTGGTCGAAAGAATCTAATTGATTAATGACAGAATCGTCATGAAATACTCTGATGCCATCTATAGATAGCTGTATAAGATGTGCCAGCGAGTCTTTGGTAATGTTCTTTTCATCCAGATACAGTTCTGCAAGTATAAGGCCTGCACCCTCTCTTTTATAGGGTTTTTCAAATTTTTCAAATACCTCATTCTCCCATTCTACAGGTAATGGGCCGTTGATCTTTTTATAAGCTATAGGCTGCAGGTACCGTAACCATATATCTATTCCCTTCAGCTTTAACCTCGATACTTCTATTTCCTCTTTTACTACATTTATACCATCTGTTGTAGATATATCAGTATTTTTTATCTTATTAAGCAGTTTTTGCTGTTGGGATTCAAAGTCATTGATTGAATTTGCATAAAAATTACTGTAATTTGTCTTTGCAGACCTAAAACTAAAGGAACTGGCAATGACCACTAGCAGTAATATGACCCATAATTTTTTCAATGTAGCCAAAAATACAAAAATCAATGGGGATTGATCTTGTTTGTCTGACTTATATGACAATTAAAATAAAATCCATATTTATAGATTTATATAAAAAATGAAAATGGGTATATATAATAACGTGTGTAAAAATAACAGGTACAATTCACGTAATTATATATGCCATTAATAAACTTTCTACTATATTTGTGCATACCGTTATTCATAACACCACAACCTCAATTAATGGAACAACACATTACTTATATGCGTGCGCGCGATCAGAAAAAGGTTACATCTTTGTTAAGAGAAGGAAGATTTGTGAATAAGTTGTTATTGACAGTCTGCTGTTTGCTCACAGTTGGCACACAAAGTCATGCACAAACATGGACCCCGATAGCTACTAATGCGCCGCACTATAATGCAGGAGTAATGCTCTTGCTTACCGATGGTACTGTACTGTGCAAAACATCTTCGGGTCCGGGGCAAGGAAACAGATGGGACAAACTAACCCCTAATGCAACCGGTAGCTATGTAAATGGCACCTGGAGTACCATAGCTCCGATGGCTGACGACAGGCTGTACTTTTCGTCAAACGTGCTGAGAGATGGCCGCGTCTATGTGGCAGGTGGAGAATACGGTGCTGGTGGAGATAATAGCGAAGTATATGATCCGTTAACCAATACATGGACGCCATGTCCTTCAATTATCGCCGGCCTTCCTGGAATATCTGACGCAAACTCAGAAGTACTGCCTGACGGCAGGATACTGCAGGCCGTAGTAAGCGCCGGCACTAAAAAGAATTATATCTGGGATCCGGCTACCAATACATACACACCAACAGCCAATTGCCTCCGCACAGACAACGAAGCATCATGGGTAAAACTGCCTGACGAAAGTGTACTGTTCGTTGACAATTATGGTACAACCTCTGAAAGATATATACCTGCTACCAATACCTGGGTAAATGATGGTACTGTTCCCGTTTCTCTTTATGACCTGTACGGTTCAGAAGCAGGCGGTGGTTTCTTATTGCCTGACGGAAGGGTTTATTTCCTTGGTGCCAGGCCTACTTCAGCTTACTATACTCCATCGGGTACTGCTGCTCCGGGCACATGGGCTGCAGGACCTGCTGTTCCAGGGGCATTGGGAGCACCTGATGCGGCCTCTGCTATGATGGTGAATGGAAATATATTAATGGCGCTTTCTCCTGAGCCCTATGCTGCCAATCACTTTCCTGATTCAACAGTATTTAAAGTATTTAACTACCTGACCAATACATATACTGCAGTTGCTCCACCAGCTGGTTCGGTAGGAGATACTATTGTAATGCCTTGCTATCTTACTGGTATGCTTGTACTGCCTGACGGTAAGATACTTTATGGCCAGCAGGGTGATGACTCTTACTATGAGTTTGATCCGGGTACCCCGGCACTGGCTGCAGGTAAGCCTACGATCAATACTATTATAGAAAATACATGTACCAAATTTACGATCACAGGTACTTTGTTCAATGGTATATCTGAAGGTGCATGCTATGGTGATGACTGGCAGAACTTTACTAACTATCCGTTGGTTAGGCTTAAATCTGGCCCTAATGTATATTATGCACGTACTACCAACTGGAACAGCACAGGCGTAATGAGAGGCTCAGCCCCTGATACAGCACAGTTCACATTGCCTGCCGGCCTGCCTGATGGTCCGTACCTGGTAGAGGTAGTAGTAAACGGTAACCCATCAGCTACTTATCCGCTTACCGTAGGACCTGCAAATCTTTCTCCAACTACTACAAACATATGTGCCGGTGCCACAACTAATTTATCAGCTTCTATAAGTGGCGGTTTATGGACCAGCGGCAATTCTGCAACGGCAACTATCGGCTCTACGTCCGGTACCGTTACCGGTAATGCAGTCGGCACTGTTACTATGACTTACGGCCTTGGCACTTGTATCTCTACAGCTACTGTTAATATAGTTCCAGTTCCTGCAGCTATCACTCCATCAAGTGTTACTATATGCAATGGTGCCGGTTCAGCAATGACAGATGCTACACCGGGTGGTTTCTGGAACAGCTCTGATAACTTTGTGGCTACAGTTACTTCAGGTGGTATCATCAACAGTGCTGGCCCGGGTACAGCTACTATTTCTTACACACAGGGCGGTTGCGTAGTTACTGCTCCTGTTACAGTCAATCCACTACCTGGCGGCATTCTGGGTACAAAGGGTGTATGTGTTGGTTTTACAACGGCTCTTACTAATGCAATTACTGGCGGTACATGGACAAGTATTAATACTTCTGTTGCCACAGTAGGTACTAGCAGCGGGGTAATAACAGGTGGTGCAGTTGGTACTTCACAGATCGTCTACACGCTGCCTACGGGTTGTCTCACTACTACCACAGTTAACGTAGGCTCTACTACATCTCCTATTACGGGAGCCGGAAGTATGTGTGTTGGTTCTACTAACACATTGAACAATGCTGCCCCTGGAGGCTCATGGAGTAGCAGCAATACCGCGGTGGCTACGGTAGGCAGCTCATCGGGTCTTGTCAGCAGCTTGTCAGTTGGTACCAGTACTATCACTTATGCTTTGGGTGTCGGTTGCTATTCTACAACAGTAGTTACTGTCAGCACTACTTTCACTATCATTCCTTCTGTATCACTTGCTGTAAGTCCAGGCGCTACGCTATGCAGCAGTCCGGTTCCTGTTACATTTGTACCTACTGCCATAAATGGAGGCAGCGCTCCTGCATACAGATGGTATGTAAATGGTACGCTTGCAGCTACAACGAATTCATACATATATACACCTGCAACCGGCGATGTGGTAAAATGCCTGCTGAAAAGTAATGCAGCATGTGCATTCCCTGATACTGCGGTTAGCAGCGTAACAATGACCATCAACCCACTGCATACACCTACCATAGGTATTACCACTACACCTGGCACTACACTATGCGCAGGTAAGCTGGCTACATTTACCGCGATACCGGCATTTGGCGGTACAGCACCTAAGTATCTGTGGTCGAAGAATACTGTTGCAGTAGGCACCGGCCTTACTTATGCGTATACCCCTGCCAATGGTGATGTGATCAGCTGTATGCTTACAAGCGATTATAGCTGCGTTACCTCATCTACCGCAAACAGTAATCCGGTAACAATGACCATTACCACACCTGCTGTAAACTCAATAACCATTAAAGTAACCAAGCTATCTATAGGTGCCGGCCAGCGCGATACATTTACTGCTGTTGCCCCGCATGCAGGTGTAGCTCCCGTGTACCAGTGGTACCTGAATGGCGTAGCACTACCGGGCGAAACAAAGGTGACCTTCGTTACCAGCAAGTTGGTGAATGGTGACATAGTAAAATGCTCTGTAGTATCAAGCGAAGATTGTGTTGCTCCTGACAAAGCGATAAGCGGCGGTATTGGCATCAAGGTAGGTGGCAGTAGCGGTGTAAGCGTAAGGGAAATAGGTAATACTACCGGCGGCTTTACACTCACACCGAATCCTAACAACGGTGCATTTACTATAAACGGTACACTG
>JAOQAP010000208.1 GCA_025963465.1 Flavipsychrobacter sp. | reverse complement strand
GAACCTGTCTTTGAACAAGCGAACAATAAGCACATAATCAGCCAGTGCGCTCAGCAGTAACAGGAAATTGGTAACGAAATTGCGCATAACATAGATGTCCCGTGTGTCGGTAAGTCCCATTACCTTTTCAAAGATGACCAGTAATAATTCGTAGCCGGCACCGTGATTATCGGATGCAGTATTGAATAACTCCTGGCTACCATTGAAAATATAATCGTAGCTTAAAACACCCGGAGCTCTTTGATAAGCTTCATCCCAGCAAATGCCGTAATCCTGGTAGGTGGTAAAGCCGATAAGTAGAAAAATAAAAAACAATATAAGGCCGGGAAGGTAAGGGGTGAGTGCAGGCCATGACTTTAGCTCCAGGCTGAACTTTGCTTTAGGTTCAGCCTGTGTTTGTGCAATTATTTTGTTTTCCGGTGCCGTATTAGCGATCGGTTTTTTATTTTGTTTGTTAGCCATTTATTATTGTCAACGTTCCTTTATAAATAATTTTGAAAAATAAGGCTTTTTTTCTGTTTTATAAATGGCCACTGATGATTTTGGTACATAAACATACAGGAGTATAAGAAATGGCTTGTTTTGTGCGTTGTAACCCAATAAAAGCCGAATATTCCCGAGAAATAAATAAAATAGTAACTTTAACCTCAATGACTAACAGATCATTAATATGAAGCGAAATATTTTCTATGTAATTGCAGTGTTTTTTGTCGCATTAACTATAGGGTGTAACAGGATATCAAAATATCCTATAGACGATCCTGCAAGAGTAAAAATAGATAATTCATTGCTGGGTAAGTGGGCAATGAAAGAGGATACGTCAAGGGCTAACTACTTTATCGTCAAGAAGAAAGATGATTTTAAGTATTCCATTACTTATATGGACCAGGGTGGTACTCATAAGCAATATGAAGATTTTGAAGCATTCCTTTCAAGGGTAGGTAATTTCAGGTTCCTTAATGTACAATACTATTACCAATCGGTACAGGGGTATTTCTTCCTGAAAATAATAGATGTGAATGAGGAAGGAAATGAGATAATGACCGCTAATGTGGCTGATAGTACTTTGTCTGAGGTGACAAAACCTGCTGAGGTGCGTGGGAAAATAACAAGAAACATCAATAACCCCTCTTTCTATTCCGATACAGCGCATTTTATTAAAGTGAAATCTTTCTAAGATCCCGATAACATAAGTACATAAATAGAAAAGCACGGCATAGGCCGTGCTTTTCTATTTATTGTTTAAATCTATTTATTATTCATTAGGTACTTCATTTCTCATTACCACCACGCCGTCAAATACATCTATCAGCACAGGTTTTGTCTTATCTATCTCGCCGCCTATTATCTTCTTGCTAAGCATATTGATGATGTCTTTCTGTATCACTCTTTTCAATGGTCTTGCGCCATACTGAGGGTCGAAGCCGCGATCTACAAGGTAATCAAGCGCATAGTCTGTAAACTGCAGGTCGATATTTTGCGTTAATAGCTGTTTTTGCAGCAGTTCCAGTTGTATCCTGATAATGCCTTTTATCTCCTTCCTCATCAGCGGGTGGAACATGATCACATCATCTATCCGGTTCAGGAACTCCGGCCTTAAACTCTGGCGCAGCACTTCCATTACCTGCTCCTTAGTGGCATCCACAACTTCATCTATATCCTTATCTTTTAAGTCAGCAAAGTTTTCCTGTATGATCAGGCTGCCCATGTTGCTGGTCATAATGATGATGGTGTTCTTGAAATTGACCACCCGCCCTTTATTATCGGTCAGGCGACCATCGTCCAGTACCTGTAATAGTATGTTGAACACGTCCGGATGTGCTTTCTCGATCTCGTCCAGCAATATCACAGAGTATGGCTTGCGGCGCACGGCTTCTGTAAGCTGGCCACCCTCATCATAGCCTACATAACCGGGAGGTGCGCCTACCAGGCGGCTTACGCTGTGTTTTTCCTGGTATTCGCTCATGTCTATGCGGGTCATCATGCTGTCGTCGTCAAAGAGTATCTCTGCCAATGCCTTAGCCAACTCCGTTTTACCAACTCCTGTTGTGCCCAGGAATATGAACGAGCCTATCGGTTTACGTGGATCCTGCAAGCCTGCACGTCCACGGCGTATAGCATCAGATACGGCTGTTATGGCTTCTTCCTGGCCTACCACACGTTTGTGCAGTTCGTCTTCAAGATTCAGCAGTTTTTCGCGCTCACCCTGTAGCATGCGCTGCACCGGTATGCCTGTTGCCTTTGCTACGTTCTCAGCTATATCTTCCGCATCCACCTCTTCTTTCAGCAGGCGTTTATGCTGGCTATCCATTTCATCCAGTTGTTTGGACAGTTCGTCTATTACAGCTTCTTCCTGCTGCACTTTGCCATATCTTATTTCTGCTACGCGGCCATAATTGCCCTCGCGTTCGGCCTGTTCAGCCTCCAGTTTCAGGTGCTCTATGGAGTTCTTAGCCTTGTTGATTTTATCTACTATTTCTTTTTCTTCCAGCCATTTTGATTTCAGGGTGTCGCGCTGAATAGTAAGCATGGATATTTCCTGTCCGAGCTCTTTCAGCTTGTCATCGTCATTTTCACGTTTTATAGCTTCTCTCTCTATTTCCAACTGGCGTATGCGGCGTTCCAATTCATCGAGTGCTTCCGGCATAGAGTTCAACTCCAGCTTTAGCTTAGCTGCGCTTTCATCTATCAGGTCTATGGCCTTGTCAGGCAGGAAGCGGTCCGACATATAACGGCTGGATAGTTCTACTGCAGCTATGATCGCTTCGTCTTTTATCCGTACCTGGTGGTGGCTTTCGTAGCGGTCTTTCAAACCGCGAAGGATAGATATAGCATCTTCCTGTGATGGCTCATCTACCAGTACCTTTTGGAAACGTCTTTCCAGCGCCTTATCCTTTTCAAAATACTTTTGATACTCATTGAGGGTAGTGGCACCTATTGCGCGTAACTCACCACGGGCAAGGGCGGGCTTTAATATATTAGCCGCATCCATAGCGCCTTCCATAGCGCCGGCACCTATAAGTGTATGTATCTCATCTATAAATAGTATTACCGATCCGTCACTTTCTGCGACTTCCTTGATAACTGCTTTCAGTCGCTCTTCAAATTCGCCCCTGTATTTTGCTCCGGCCATCAGCGCACCCATGTCCAGTGAGAAAATGATCCTTGATTTAAGATTATCAGGTACATCGCCATTGATTATGCGGTGTGCGAGGCCTTCTACGATAGCTGTTTTACCAACGCCCGGCTCACCTACAAGTATCGGGTTGTTCTTAGACCTGCGGGAAAGGATATGCAATGTTCTACGTATCTCTTCATCACGACCAATTACCGGGTCCAGCTTGCCATTACGGGCCAGCTCATTCAGGTTCTTTGCATAACGTTGGAGGGAATTATACTGCGTGTCGGATGTTTGCGAGTTTACAGTATTGCCCTTGCGTAATTCTTTTATAGCAGCAACAAGTCCTTTTTCGGTAAGGCCTGCATCTTTAAGTAATTTACTTGTGTCATCATTTACCTGTAGCAATCCAATAAGCATATGCTCCGGTGTTACAAACTCATCCCCAAAGGTTTTCAACACATTTGCTGTGCGGAGGAGTGCATTGTTGGCTTCCCTGCCTATGTTTTGAGCTGGTTCGCCGCCTTGCAGCTTCGGCAAGCGCTTCATCTGCTCCTGTAGTTTTTGCTCTACAAAACTTATGTTGACATTGTTCTTTTTCAATAAATAGGCGATAGGCCCATCGTTATCATTCAGCAGTGCTTTCAGGATATGGGCTGTTTCAATAGCAGGGCTTTGCTCGTTGAAAGCAAGTTGCTGTGCAGCCTGCACGATCTCTTGAGCCTTTATGGTAAAGTTGTTTAAATTCATGTGTTGTTATTTATCCTTTTCCTAACTGCATAAAAAACGTTCCAAAAATAATTATAGGAAATTATGTCATATAATTCAAATAGTGCAGGACATTGTGTCCTGATCTTCAACAAATAACTGCATTTATTTCAGTTGTAAGCATTAAATAATATTATTACTTTTAATTCTACTTAAATGTCAATGATGAAATTTTACAACGGAGCCCTCCTATTAATGATGTGTTTTAGCTCCTGCGCATTTAACAGCAGGGTATATCAGCCTGATAAAGTACCGGTTGGTTTTAAGCAATTGAGAATTGTAACAGCAGCAAAAGATACTAATTACATTAATGTAGACAAAACATTTCAACCCACATTTACTGATAGCAAAGGTCAGCTTTTACCTCTTACTTACACTTTTGAAAGTGTCAACTTCAAAAATGAACAAAACGATAATATCGTTGGCTGGTTTATACAACCCAAAGATAAAGCCAATACAAAGGTTACCGTATTATTCCTATACGGCAATGGAGGTAGTATAATAAGTAGCTTTTTTGCCGTGCTTCCCCTGGTAAAAAAAGGCATGCAGGTATTTATTCCTGACTATAGGGGATATGGTTTCTCAGAAGGAAAGCCATGCAGGATGGGTGTGTTGAATGATGTGGAGCATGGCTTGCAGCTGATGAGTAAAAGAGATGATGTAAAAGGAACGAAACTGGTGATATACGGAACATCTATGGGTGGACAGCTTGCTGCAGTGACAGCAGTACGGAATGAAGCAATAATTGATGGAGTAGTAATGGAAGGAGCTATAACATCATACAAAGATATGGCAGGGCGTATGTTCGGATTCCCCGGCAGATTGCTGATGAAGCAGGGCTATAGCTCTATAAAGTCAGTTCCGCAAATTCACAAGCCAATATTGATCATTCATAGCGCTGAAGATAAAGTAGCACCGCTATCTATGGGCAAAAGACTATTTGCCCGGGCAAATGAACCCAAGTCATTTTACGAAATAAAGCACGGCCATATTGAGGGGTTGAACTATTATGCCGACAGTATAGCTGCAAGAATTTATACCCTTGTGAAATAATATTCGCAGGTATATGATATGACCATATACCTGCGAATAGATACTTAGCATAGCTGCTCTACAAACTCTTCCTGCAATACTCCCGTTTTCTCAGGCACATAATTATCTATTATAGCGTCTGGATAGAATACTATAGATACATTAGGCTGTTTCCACCAGTTGCTTTTTACCAGCTCAGAGAAATGCAGGATGCCCGTTACATGGCATCTTTGTTCGTTACTGCTCCATTCCAGTATCTTATCAAAACGCTCGTGTGGTACCTGTAGCAAGGCTTTGAAGCTGATACATACTTTTACATAAAAATCATCTGTGAGCGCTGACGGCACCTGGTAGCGTAGCTTTTTATACTCGTATTTGTAGTTATATCGCAATGCAGACAAGTCGCTAAGCACTGCAGATGCAGTAGGGAAGCCGCCGGCTCCCTTGCCATAAAAGAACTGTTTATCTGCCAGGCTGCTTTCTATTACCACACCGTTATATTCGTTCTTCACAGATGCCAGCTGGTTGTCACTTTCTATAAATTGCGGGGCGACAAATGCCGCAATATTGCCGTCGGCTAATTTACGGGCCTGTGCCACCAGTTTTATCTCATATCCCTTTTCTTTGGCAAATATTGCATCGTCATTATTCAGGTTCTGTATGCCTGTATGGATTAGAGCGTCGGGTGGGGTGATGATGCCGTAGGCATGAGCCAGCAATATGCTCAGCTTGTTAACAGCATCTATCCCGTTCACGTCCAGTGATGGGTCACTTTCAGCAAATCCGGCTTCCTGCGCCTGCTTTAGTGCATCATTAAAGCTGATACGCTCCTTTGATACTTTGGTAAGTATATAGTTAGTAGATCCGTTCACTATGCCGCTCAGGCCCTGTAGCAGGTCATTGTCGTAGTACTCCTCCAGGTTGCGGATAATGGGTATACTGGCACAGCAAGCTGCCTCGTAGAGAAATGGCACATCGAATAATAATTGCAGCGCAATCAGTTCTTCTATATGCTCAGCTATCATTTTCTTGTTGGCGCTCACTACGGCTTTCTTCTTACGTAGTGCAGTCGTTACAATATTGTATGCAGCTGCCGAGTCATCTATAAGCTCTATGATCACGTTTATGCTGTCATCATTCAGTAAGAGGTCTGCATCCGTAGTAAATAATTCTGCCGGGGCGTTCCTTTTTTTATGGGGATGCCTGATGCATACTTTTTTTATTTGTGCATTCAGTGTTGGGGTATGCTCCAGTACTTTATATAATCCTTCTCCTACTACGCCGAAGCCGAAGAGGCCAATGTTCAGTTTTGTTTGTTGTTCTTGTATAGACATGTTGAGATAATTGAAAAGTGAGAAAATGGGGATGCTTGTAAATGGCACTCTATAGGGCAGCTGCGGCTTTTTTAATAACGCTCACCTTGTTCAGGGCGCTCTCAATATCCTGCACAAGGTCGTGGGCGTTTTCCAGTCCTACGCTCAGGCGTATCAGGCTATCTGCTACTCCGGCAGCCTGTCGTTTTTGAGCAGGTATGCTTTTGTGGGTCATTGTTGCCGGGTGGCACAGCAGGCTTTTTACCCCGCCCAGGCTCTCTGCCAGTTTGAACAGTTCGGTTCCGCAAACTACTTGTTTTGCAGCTTCTTCCGTGTCCTCCTTCAGGGTAAACGATACTATGCCTCCAAACCCACTTTGCTGCTTTGCGGCAATATCATGATTGGGATGCGACTTTAGTCCCGGGAAGTAGACTTTATCCACCGCAGGGTGTGTTTCCAGGAACTCCGCAACTATCTGTGCATTTTTAGAATGTTCATTCACGCGCAGGTACAGGGTTTCCACGCCACGTATCACCAGCCAGCTATCGTGCGGAGAAAGGATCGCGCCACTTGCATTCTGTATGAATTTTATCTTATCACCCAGTTCCTGTGTTTTACAGACTACCACACCTGCTATCAGGTCGCTATGGCCGCCCAGGTATTTTGTGGCGCTGTGTACCACTATGTCCGCGCCAAGTTTAATAGGCTGTTGAAGGGCAGGGGATGCAAAGGTGTTGTCTACACATAGCAGCGCCCCATTCTGCCGCGCTATCTTAGCTATGGCTTCTATGTCGCTTATCTTCAGGGTAGGGTTGGTAGGTGTTTCCAGCCATACCAGCTTCGTCTTGCTGTTTATGGCGTCCAGCACGTTCACCACATCGGTCGTGTCCACATAATTCACAGTGATGCCGAATTTGGCATAGATGTGGGTGAACAGGCGGAATGCACCGCCATAAATATCGTCAACAGCCAGTATCTCGTCGCCGCTTTCCAATAGCTTTACTACTGCATCTATTGCTGCAAGGCCGCTGGCAAATGCTGATGCTGCTTTTCCCCCTTCCAGCTCTGCCACTATTTTTTCCAGTGCTGCGCGGGTAGGGTTGTTGCTGCGGGCATAGTCGTAGCCTTTGTTCTCGCCTGGTGCTTCCTGTACGAAGGTAGATGTCTGGTAAATGGGGACGGAAATGGAACCTGTTAATGGATCTACAGGAATGCTATGTATCAGTTTGGTTGCGTTGCTCATCTTAGTTTGGTTTTAAATGGTTAAAGAATTTTTACACAGTCTTTTGTACCACTTACCAAAAAAGATCATCGGTGATGCCTTCCTGTTTTCCCGGTCTCGAGTTCGGGAAAATAAAAAAGCTCCACCGATAAATCAGAGGAGCTTTAGTTATATGAATTCGTATTAAAACGAAATATCAGCAAACAAATGCGTCTGACTTATCTGTCCCCGCTTGTTAGCGAGGTTGGAATTAGCACCAGTTTCTCCGATGCCTCGGAGAGAGGTTGCTAAGGCTTCACAGGGCCATGACCCTCTGCCTTTCTTGATAAGTGTTGTTAAAGAACTGATGCAAAGGTAACAGCAAGCAATTTGATTTTCCAAAATTATTTTCGAAAAATAATTTTTGATATTTTTAAAAAGCTCTACAGCATTGGCTTTGAGCTGATAAAATTTATTCAGTTGGCTTTGTGTCAGATGTTGCTCCACTTTAGCCGCAGGCTGTTACTCACCACAGATACTGAGCTCAGCGCCATCGCCGCACCTGCTATCATCGGGTTGAGCAGATAGCCATTGATAGGGTAGAGGATGCCCGCAGCCAATGGTATACCAATGATGTTGTAGATAAATGCCCAGAACAAATTCTGATGGATCACACGGACTGTACTCCGGGACAATCTTATGGCTTTGGCAATATAGGTGAGGTCCGATGAGATGATCGTCATCCCCGCCACGTCCATTGCTATATCTGTACCTTTTCCCATAGCTATACTTACATTGGCGGTGGCAAGTGCCTGACTGTCATTTATCCCATCGCCTGCCATTGCTACTATCTTCCCTTGTGCCTGCAGCTCTTTAATGAAAGCTGCTTTACCGGATGGTGAAACATCTGCTTTGAAATGCTCAACATAAACTTCCCGCGCTATAGCAGCCGCCGTTTGCTGGTTGTCGCCGGTAAGCATGAACATTTCAATATTCATTGACTTCAGTTCCTTAACTGCATTTGCCGATCCCTGTTTTACCTTATCTGCGATAGCAACAGCTGCCAGTGCATACTGATGGTCGGTCAGCCAGATGACCGTATTAGCAGCTTTTAACCATGAATCTGCTTTTGCTACAAGTTCTTCCGGTATTTTTATGTTCAATTCGGCGAGCAGTTTGCTGCTTCCTGCAAAGTATAGCTTCCGCAAATAGTTACAGCTCACGCCGCTGCCGGTAATGCTGTCGAATGACTGGATATCAACAGGTGTCGTTCCTTGTTTTTTGAAATGACCGGTTACGGCTGTGGCTAACGGATGTTCAGATTTCGCCTCCAGGCTATAGAATACGGAAGAGAGTAAGGCTATATCTGCATTGTTCGCCCATGAAATGGCCTGTACTTCAGGATTCCCCTCTGTCAGCGTGCCGGTTTTGTCCAGTACTATTGCGTTTACTTTGTGTGCTGTTTCAAGGCTATCTGCGTCCTTGATAAGTATGCCGTTTTCTGCACCTTTCCCTATGCCTACCATTATTGCTGTTGGGGTAGCTAATCCCAGTGCGCAAGGGCACGCAATGACTAATACAGTGACCATTGCCAGCAAGCCGTGAGTAAACCCGTTCTCTCCACCAAACACAACCCATGCCAGCAGGCTTATTAGTGCAATTCCCATTACTATAGGTACAAAGATGCCGGCTATTTTGTCTACCTGTTTTTGTACAGGTGCTTTGCTGCCTTGTGCTTCCTGCACTTTTTTTATTATGTGCGCCAGGAATGTATCGCTACCCACTTTTTCTGCCCTGAACTGAAAGCTGCCTTTTTGATTGACAGTGCCTGCCAATACTTTGTTGTCCGCTCTTTTTTCAACAGCTACTGGTTCGCCTGATATCATGCTTTCGTCCACATAGGAGTGTCCGCTCGTAACAGTTCCGTCGACGGGTATTTTTTCGCCCGGCTTTACAATGATCACATCGGCTACCTGTACCTCTTTTATAGATACAGTCTCTTCTACGTTATTTGCACCAAGTCTTAAAACAGTGCCCGGTTGCAGCCCTATCAGTTTTTTTATGGCTGATGAAGTATTTGATTTAGCTCCTTCCTCCAGCAGCTTTCCCAAAAGTATGAATGCGATAATCACCGAAGCTGATTCGAAATACACGTGTGCACTCAGTCCCTTGCTCGTCCAGAATTGTGGGTATATTACATTGAACACACTGAAAATATATGCTATGCCCGTGCTTAACGCCACAAGTGTGTCCATACTTGCAGTAAGGTGTCTTGCCTGTTTCCATGCACCAACGAAGAATTGTTTTCCTAAAACAAACAACACAGGTGTGCTAAGCCCCCACATTATATAATCTCCATAGGGCATGCCCATTGCGAACATGCTCATGAATACAACAGGCAAAGAAATGATTATTGCCAGGATGGTGTTCAGGCGTAGCTTTTTGTATGCCTTTTTTTGTAGTTCTTCAAGTTTTTGCGGATCGCTTTCTTCTTTGTCAATGATAATATCATAACCAACACTTTGAACAGCGCGCTTCAGTTCATCCAGGTCTATGTCTTGCTCATGCTCAACAAGCGCTGCTCCGTTGGCATAATTTACTGAAGCGTGAACAACACCTTTCTGCGCATTCAGAGTTTTTTCAACCGTATTGGCACAGGATGCGCAGCTCATGCCTGTGATATTATATGTTTCTGTAGTCGATTTTTCTTTTGTCATTTTATATGGTTAAAGCTTGAGCTTTATGCCGCCGTTCACTATAAAGCCATCAAGAGGAGCATATATATCCCTGAACATTGGATTGGTAATACTTCCTGTATAGATACTTCCATATCTTGTTTGCCGGCTGTCAAGCATGTTTTCAAAATTGATATATACAGACCATTTCTTCCATAGCTTTTCAGCCATGAATCCGCAGAGCCAGTAGTCGCGGCCGGTTGTGCCATCGCTTAGTTTCTGTGAGCTGTAGTAGTAGCCTTCCAGTCCTATTTTTATTTTCCCTTCTACTTCATACATCAGTACAGAATTAGTATGATGTCTTGGAGTGAGGGGTGTTTCCTGCACAATACTTCCTGTATGCATGTGTGAGTGTGTGTAAGTATAGCCCAGGAATAATTTAAAATTTTTATAGCCGAATTTTACATTGGTCTCTGCTCCTTTGGCATCAATATGCGCTGGTGCATTTTCAAAACGGTACAGATTAGTGGCTACTGTTGTCAGCATTAACGGATCACTCAGATGTGTATAAAAGAACAGCTGGTTAATGCTGAACCTGATCCTTCCATCTGCTAATGTTGTCTTATAGTTCACATCCCAGTTACCACCGTAGCTTTTTTCCAGTTTACTGCTGTCGGCGTTTATCGGCAGAACATTCCTGTAGCTGATACGCTCGCTTTCTTCTGTGAATATAGTTGGTGCCTTGTAGCCCAGTCCTCCGCCAAGGCGCGATGAGATAGCACTGCTGGCTTTATACAGCAAAGAGACGCGCGGCAGTGGGGCAAAACCATAATTCACCACATAATCACCACGAAGCCCTGTTTCTATGAAAAGCTTCTTACTGATGTTCCATGTGTTTTGTATAAACACCCCATATGTGACCAATGTATAATTACGAAAGGGGATACCTGAAAGCTGTTGTTCCTTAAAAGCATCTGTAAAATAATTACCGCCAATTATCCATTCTGTACGCTCTGTGTGTGTAGCGTAGCTAAGCTCTGAAAATGTACTGGTTTGAAGCCCGTCAAATGTATAGCCCGGGGTATTAATGAGCCGGTCAAAGTAGCTTACGCTATTTTTTATGTTAAGCTCGCCTTTGTTCAACCTGCGCTTTATATCCAGCTGAGAGCTGATGCGCTGTGAGTTATTGTCCTCGTAATAGGTATGCAGCGCGCTTGTCGACTTTTTTATATACTCAATATCTCCTCCGGTTCGCTGTTCAAATGAAGTATTTACTCCAATGCTAATATCTGTTTTGGCATCCGGGTACAGGAATAATTTTGGATTGAAAGTGTAACGGCTGAACTCCGGTATTGCTGTAAATTCTGTATTGGCCGGAGCATATGCTGCATTGGCATTGTACGCTGCATACATGGTCAGACCAACTTTACCATACCGTTTTCCATAAAATCCGTTCACGTCCAATCCGCCTGCAGATGTACCATTGATCATGAAGTTCAGTTCCCTTTCTTTCGTAGGTACTTTTGATATCAGGTTGATAAGCCCTGCTATAGCGCCGCCGCCATATAGGGTGGAAGACGCACCTTTGATGATCTCCACTCGCTTCAGGTCTAATGGTGGTGTCTGCATTAATCCCAGGCCGCCGGAAAAGCCTGCATACAAAGGGAAGCCATCTTTGAGTATCTGGGAGTACCTGCCATCAAGTCCCTGTATCCTGATGCCTGAATTGCCCGATGTGGCCGATGTCTGTAGTGTTTGTATGCCTGTACTTTCGCTCAGTACCATGCGTATATCACCGGGCTTCATATTGCTTTTCTCATTCAGCTCCTCACCACCTATAGATTCTATACGGGTAGGTATGTCCTGTATAGTACGGCTGCTTCGGGTAGAGCTTACTACCACGTCTTCCATTTCCTCTTCGTTCGCCTCCAGGTATATACGGGCTGTATCTGCAACTGTCAGCGGGAAGACGATGGTGTCATTTCTTTCCTGATAACCAAGTGCTTTATAGTGTATCACCTGTTGTCCATTGGTTATACCTGTAAGCACTACCAAGCCATCGGCATCAGCACTATTGCCTATGGCGGTACCTGCTATATTTACCACAGTACCTGCGATCGGTTCTTTGGTCTTGGCATCTTTTATGGCTGCTATATAGTTGTTTTGTGCCCTACCGGTGAATGGTAGCAATAGGAATACGACAGCTATTATTGAAGCCGGCTTTATATAGGAGGTTATGGTGATTTTGTTTGTCATGTTATAGTACATTAAATAATAAGTGCTCTACTCTTATCAGCAATCCGTTTGGTGCAGTGCGTAGCATTGTGCCTTGCAGCTGATGTTTATAGCCGACATCTACACGTGTCTGGCTGTTGAATATGAACTGGACGGAAGGTGCGATATCCAGGTATTGTTTGCCATTTTCCGGCAATGTCTGGCCCAACAGTTCTACCATCAAATTCATGTTGGTCTGCTTGTAGCTTTTATAGGTGCGGGGTAACATCAGTCGCCCAATGGACAAAGAATAGTTGATCGCCTTATCAGCAGCTACTACCGGGAATTCATGCCCGCCCTGGTTGTTCAGTGCTTTTTCATAATAGACAATAGCCGATATTGCGGTCTTATGCAATAGTTGTGTGCCTATCATTCCCAACTGGTAACCTGTATTATGGCCATTGGTCATTATTTCTTCCTGGTGTATGTCTGCGTTGTTGCTGGTAGCCCTTCCAAATGCAGCCATCCTGAAATGCCTTTTCACCTTATCTGTGCTGTAGAAACGATACTTGGCGTACAAAGCCCCGCCTTCTACAGAAATGTTCCCTGTTCTGTTGCTTGCATATGCCTCAACATGAAGCATAAGGTGCCTGTTCACACCCCACATTATTTCAGGTATAAAGTGGTAGTTGATCTTGCTGGTGTATGTCTCGTCCATCATCCAATTGCTCAGCCGTATGCCAACAGACTTGGCTGGCATATTGCTGGCTGGCTCCGTATATACAAAGAGCTCTTGTGCCTGCGTACTGCCGGTAAAAAAGCAGACAAGCAATACTATGTAAATGCTATAGCGTAACATGGTATATCCGTTTAGAGGTTCCTTTATCTGCAGGACAACAGGATTCCATCATACCGGTCTGAAAGCATTGCATTTTTGTATATTTTCCGTATTTCTTATGCGCAGCTGAAGAGAGGTAGTTTTTATCAACGATGGTAAATGTCTGATCGCCCTGCAGTGTCTGTTTAGTAACATTCAGGAAGTGGTAAGTATTGCCATCTATGTTTACATGGGCGTCATTATATACTTCCTCACTGCTGAACTTTGCAGTCATGCTCATTGATGCAACATAGAACCCTGCATTTTCAACAGCTTTCTTAATGTCATCCGGTACTACATGTTCTCCTTCTTTGAAGAGCACTGTAAAGGCTGATTTTTCTACATCAGCATCTACGCTTTTTATAAATGGCACTTTTTCCAGCGCTTTGTAAATAGACTTGCTGCACATACTGCAGGTGAGTCCGCTTGCAGTAAGCGTTGCAGAATGAAGCTGGGCAAATGCCGGCATGCTCCATACTAATAGTATAAGAATTATTAATTTTTTCATTGTTCTGAATATTTAATGACGAACTATTTTACATCTTCTGCTTTTCTCTTATTAGCATACTGGCAGCATTTGTTCAGCTTTTTGTAGGCTTTCTCACTGCCTGCATATTTTTCTGTATCGTAACCTGCTGCTGCTATTTTTTGCTGTATCGCATCGTTGGTTGTCGATGCTTCATCGTAGGATACGGTTAATATTTTTGTTTCTTCATCCCATTTCGCAGTGCTTGCACCCGCTTTTTTAGCAGCTGTTTCTATGTTTTTTTCACACATGTCGCAGTTGCCCGATACTTTTATTGTTTCTGTTTTTGCCTGTGCAAAAGATGTAGTTCCGATGAATATCAGCAAAGCTGTAGCTATTGATGTTAACTTGTTCATGTTGTTTATTTTTTTAATGTTTGAGATGAGACCTGGCGCCAGGTCTTGTGAAGTGAGTAAGAAATAATGAATGATATGGACATGACTATTCCATATTACTTAGATTAAGACCGTAAAAGCCTAAATTCTGAAATTACGAACCTGTATGTATATGGGATACGTTCGCCACAAGGAAGGTGGGGCATGGGCCCTTGCCACGTTTACTGTATAGCGGGAGGCGAGCGCCTCCGCCTGGTAAAAATTATAGTTGTAAGGTAATATAGCCACTACCTGCTGATGCGAAAAGTCGAAGCTTGCTTTTGTGAACTGGTGATCGCTGGTCTTTATGGTTTTGTGTATGTCCTTACAGCAACCCTTATTGTTCTCTTTTGTCATTCCGCACTTGCCACACATTTCATCATCATCGTGGCTGAATGCTGCTCCCATAAATTTACCCATGCAGTAATGCATATGTACAGTGGCACCTGTGGCGCTTACCATGTACAGTACGGATAAGATGGTTATTAAAATGCGTTTCATGCAGTAATGCAAAGGTAAGGGTAAATGTTTATTCGTTTGCCTTATATGTAAGGAAACGATAAGATAGGCCTATAGTAAATAAATATTGAGAGGCTATAGCCGTACCATTTATGTATTGGTAAACAGGTATTTCGCTAAGCACATAGCCTGAAAAAGACTTATAATTATAGCTAGCTGCGGAACCACTAACAATCTTGTACCTCCTGTAGATGTAATGTCCAGGTTGTATATGGCCAGCATATCTATCCTGTCGTTCGCTTTCATTTTACCTACCTGCTCACCCTTTACCTGCAGGGTCACTCCAAGTTTCTTAAAAAATGTTTTGCCTGCAAACAGCCCGATACTGGCATAATCACCAAATTTCTGGCCAAGCGGGTTCCATCCCTTTCTTACATAAAGCAGGCTGGTAAATAATCTAAAATTTCGGGAAGGGTAGCCACGGTATCCAAAACCATAAAATATAAAATCATTTGACCCTGTAGTGGGAAGTACTGCAGGCGGCTTAGGGGTATAGTATTGTTTGCCGGTTGTGGGGTCAGTATATACAACTGACGAATCATGGTATTTGCCAAGAGGAAATTTGTAGCCAAGCCCTATTGTGATTTCGTTTCGGGTCTTTTCTGTGTTATGGGTGTATATATTATAACGGGGGAAGAGGATGAGATCAGCAATGCCATTAGCAGATACAGTATCACGTTTATTAATAGCAACCTGTGACCTGTGCGTGAAATAGCCAGACTCTACAGACATCGTCAGTTTTTCGGTTACGCCATAAGCAAAGCGGGTATAGATGTATTGAGAATTATAATTGTCAAGGAAGTTCATAGCAGGTTTATCGCCCGTCATAAATTTTTTACTGTTGATGTATTGATAATTCATGCTTACTTCAGCCTGTCTGTCCAGAAGTACACCCTGCGATGTGCCGCCGGCAAGAGGACTGCCGCTGCCGCCGGAGCAACATCCCTGCGCAACTGCTTTTGCAGAAAATAAAGACGAGATCAGAATAACTAATAGAATCCGGTTATACATCCTATTCAAAATACCTGGTTATTGTTTTATGTAAAAAAGCTGTTGCGAAACAGGAAGTTTCACAACAGCAAAATATAATAAGTAATGATCAATTCGCAATAGTGAACTTAACAGTGTTGGTTGTTTTGCCTGTGTTCATTTCCAGGAGATACATACCATTAGCGAGGCTTCCGTCCAGTTTTACGTTTATTTCATGTTTGCCTGCTTTTTGTTCTCCTGCCGCTATCGTCTTTACTTTAGCGCCTGCTACATTGTAGATGTTCATTGTTACAGTTGCAGGGCTTTCTATAGCGTAATTGATGTTGAAATTGTTTGTAACAGGATTAGGCGATATACTTACATTGTTCTTTTCTGCCAGAGTTGTAGCAACGCCCGTAGTGGAGCTTGCTAATGCCGTATTGATCGCAGTTTTCATGGCGGTGCTGTTCAGCGCATTATCTTCTTTGTATATTACCTTATGATCTGTTCCTGCCAGTACTACCAGTTTTGGCATAGCGGCAGTTCCATAGTCCAGCTGGTTAAATGCTGCTGCAGAGAATGTTGTTATACCACTCATTCCATTAGTGCTTGCCCAGGCGTTCAATGATGCACAGGTTGTGTTTGCAGCATCGTCTGATATGTAAAACAATACTTTGCCGGGGTGTGAAGTAGCATAACTATTTACTGCTGTATTTGCAGACATGCTGGGGCTTATACATGCGCCGCACGGCATTACAAAAGAAACGACAACTATCTTTCCTGCATCCAGCTCAGCAAACAGGTGGTGAGATGTTCCGCTGCAATCATTGGCGGTAAAATCTATTGCGGTCGTTTGTGCTATTGATGTTATGGAACTAACCACGAGTAGTGGAAGGATGTAGAATATTTTTTTCATGAAAGCTATATTTCCTGCAATTTAGGCAATATTGTTTTAATGACCCTTTTTTTGATATATGCGGGGTTAATTTATTCTGCCGGGATAAATGTGTAAGTATACTTCGCCGGAGATCGGGTATGTGCCATATAGGCTACTTAGCGTGGAGCTGGTATTATATACAGAGGCCTGCGCACCCGCATTAAATACGATGTGTCCTATTTTAAACAAGTCGTACCCGCCCCCTATGGTAACCACGTTGGCAGGGTAGATGGCATTGAGGTTATACATTGCCGGAGCCAGGTTTAGCTCTTCTCCTGTTTTTTGTACCCATTCATACCTGCTGTACAGATCCAGTTTGTTCAGCTTCAGCGTGATCTCTGCAAGGGCAGAATTGGAAGGGTCTGTTCCTGCGATCTGGTTTTGTCCCCAGAGGGCAGTACCGGTAAAGTATTTACCTATATCTATGTTATATACATAGGTAGCTGATGCCGTAGTACGATCTATGTTTTCGTTTGGGTGCAGCGCCTCAGGGCTTTTGATATGGCCACGGGATACCTGTAATGCCCAGTTGCCTGAAGGGTTGAATGATAGTCGTCCGCTCCATGAGTCAAATAAAATTGGATCGAGATCATATCTGTCCTCGTTGGGTTCCCTGCCTGTAAAAGACGAGGCTTCCAGCTTGAATTTGCCGTGCCGTATGCCCAGTGTTGCTACGCCGAAGGTAATATGGGTAGCGTCGGCCCAGTGGTGGCTTATAGGTGCGTCAGGAATGAACCTGCCTGACGGGCGATGCATAAAAGCGCCCGGACCCAATGCAGGCTCTCCCGGATAGCCCAGGTACAGGTACAAGTCAGACTTTTTAGAGAATGAATATGCGTAACTGGCAGATAGTTCAGCTATCAGATCGTGCGGATGCTGACGGTCTACCAATGGCTTACCCTGCCATGTTTCACCCGTTTGAAATAAAAGCGGGTATCCTTCGCCTCCGGTTATTAATGCATCTGCTGAGAACATAGTGTTTATTCTAAACAGCCCCTTTCTTCCTATACTTCGTTGAACCATTACCATCAGCATATCGGGTGCATCCCATTTTTCGCCGCCCCTGCTGCCGGCATTTGTTATATCCTGTCTATTATATCTTACAAACAGATCGCCGCTAAACATGAACATCCATTTGCCTGGGTGTACCATATAGCTGTACATAGTACTGACATCCGGTTGCCAGCTGGTACCGGAACCATCTCTTGGCATCGGTAGGTGGCGGGACAGGCCGCTCGTCATTCCATGTTTCACATCATCCCGCATATCCATGCTGTCCATGTCATCGTCATCACTGTCATTAGCATCATTAGCCTCTGATGAATGGTTGCCCGCTCTCATTTTGTCCATATCGTGTTGCGCATAGGCAGCCGGGGCGCAAATAAGCAATATTATGATTAGAATGATGTTGGTTGTCTTCATTGGTTGTATTTGCAAAAATCAGTACAACAAATGTACCACTAATGGTTAACTGTTATCTTTGGCAAAATCATTCCTGTCACATGCCCATTAGTATTCTCGATGATTCGATCTGGTTTCCCCAGCTTGCGGAGGCAGAGCCTGATGGATTGCTGGCAGTAGGTGGCGACCTTAGTATGGACAGGCTGTTACTTGCTTACCAGAGTGGTATATTTCCATGGTTCAATGATGACGACCCACCGCTATGGTGGTCGCCGGATCCCCGGTTTGTGCTATTCCCTGACAAGCTGCATATAAGCAAAAGCATGAGGCAGGTGATAAAACATAAAGAGTTTGAGTTCAGGGTGAATACTGCCTTTGAAGATGTGATCCACAACTGCAGCGCTATAACCCGCAATGGTATGGATGGCACCTGGATAACAAATGAGATAGTGGAAGCCTATACGCAATTGCATCAACTGGGATATGCGCATAGCGCTGAAGCATGGCGGGATGGAGCACTTGTTGGAGGGCTATATGGAGTGAAACTGGGCAATATATTCTTTGGAGAAAGTATGTTCAGCAAGCAAAGCAACGCCAGCAAATTCGCATTCATCAGTTGGGTAGAGGTACTTAAATCGCAGGGGGTAAGGCTTATAGATTGCCAGGTACATACCCCACACCTGGAAAGCCTGGGTGCAGAAATGATACCAAGAGAAGATTTTATTAAGCTGCTTAATGACTGCATTGACGGG
>JAOQAP010000176.1 GCA_025963465.1 Flavipsychrobacter sp. | reverse complement strand
TTAACAATGATCTGTATCTTTTTGTTCTTTAATACCCTTGTGGAAATTGTGATCTCGGGCGGTATACTTGTGTTGCTATACTTAAGGGCATTGCTCACCAGGTTGTACAATATATTTTCCAAGTATACCTTAGGGTAGCTTACAGATTCCGCTTCAAGATGCAATATTATCTGCGCATTCTTTTCATAAATAGTGCTTTGCAATTGAGTTGCAATGCCATTAACAACAGCTGCCACATCGCAATTATTGGCAGGCATCTCTTTATTCAGCTTTATTTCTGTTATCTCCATTAGTGTGCTAAGGCTACCCATCAGCGAAACACTGCTTTCATTGATAAAACGCACCAGTTCCATATCAGTGAACGCACTACTCAACGGATTTTTGCTTAAAGAAGGATCATTTGTCTGCTTGGCTAACAATACCTCTGAGAACATTTTCACATTACCTGCAGGGCCTCTTAAATTATGTGCAATAATATGGCTCAGTTCTTCCAGCTGGGTGATCTTATTTACAAGGCTTATCCTTGTAGCTTCCAGCTCCATATTCTTTCTTTTAATATCGTTCTCCATTGCCTTCTGGTGAGAGATATCAATAACCTGTGCAATGAAGAACTTAGGTGTCTGCTCATTCCACACTAAGGAAACCGTTAGCAACACCAGCACTATTTTCTTGTCTTTTGAAACGTATCTTTTTTCTATTGTGTACGTTGATATTTCTTTGCTGAGCAGTTGATTGATCAGTGGCCTGTCCATCTCGTCATCAGCAGGGTAAGTAATATCGTGATAGCTAAGCTGCAACAACTCTTCCTTTGTATAACCGGTAAGTTCGCACAATACATTATTTGCATTGATCCACATACCATCGAGACCCAGCAACGCCATACCAACACCTGAGTGATCGAAGGCACTTGTAAATGTATCGATACTTGTTTTTAACTGTTCCTGTGTTTCGAGAAGATCAGTTACCTGCACGCCGTAAGCCATAAGGAACTCGAAAGAGCCATCCTCAAAATAGACTGGATTTACGATCCGCAAATGATAACTGACCTTGCCTTCTTTCGAGATCAGCTTTTCGATGTATTCTACCTTTTCACCGCTATTCATCGCACCATCATACAGCGCAAAACGTGCTTCAACAAATGAATAAGGTCTGTTGCTATACTGTGCATAGTCCACATCGGTCTTACCGATCATCCATTTGCGCAGGTCGTCATTTTTAAATGCATTTTTATTTACAAACAGGTACCTGTGCTCAGCATCAAAAACGGCTATGTCCGCAGGTATCTGGTTCAGTATACGCTCATAAAATAAACGTTGCTCTTCAAACCTTTTATCAATATTCCGTTGTGTGGTAATGTCTGTATATTTCCATATCGCCCCCTTGTTGTCTGAACCTATTGTAAGTGGTATATAGTCCCTCAGCAGCACCCTTCCATCCGCCATTTCCCATTCTTCATTCAACACCATTTGCCGCCTTGCAAATATCTCCAGGGTGCGTGCTTTAAGCAGCTCTGGTTTTTTATAATCAAATTTCCGCTCATCAAGGCTTGCCTTCATATCTAATCCTACAAGGTTTGCAACGCTGGCATCCTTCGCATACATTTCACGGAAGAGGTCATTCACAAAAACGATCTTTGAGTCCTCGTCAGTAACTATTATACCGGTCTGAAGGTTATTGATGAGCTTGGCCAGCAACTGGGTGGTGGAAGCATACCTTTCTTCCGCTATTTTCCGTTCATTAATATCTGTATGAGTACCTATGAGCCTAATTGGTGTACCGTCAGGTGCTCTTGAAATAATAACCCCCCTGCTCAATATCCATTTCCATCTGCCATCTTTAAGCTTATACCTCATCTCCGTCGAGTAGACAGGAGTTTCGCCAGAAAAATATTTCGTCCTGTTCTCTAAAACAGTTACAATATCATCGGGGTGTATCCTAGAACTCCACTGATCTATAGTTGTAATTTCTCCAAAGTCATAGCCAAACATATCATACCACTTTTCAGAGAATGTTATTGTTCTCGTTTCCTGGTTCATATCCCATACCCCATCACCACTTGCATCAAGAGCCAGCTTCCATTTATCTTCTACGAGGTCATTTTGCCTGGCATTCTCCAGCCACTCAAACACAACAAACATCCTGTCATTTACGGGATGAGCAGTTATAGTGCGCACTCCATATGTGTCCGATGTGTTATTGACTTCAGAGCCGTATTCTAAATAATTGTTTACTCCGGTAAGGAAAGCAACAGCTACCTGTTTGTCGCATTGAGCAACAACAGTATCTTCACCTGCTTCATTAATTTTCTTTCCCTGCAGACCGCATGCATATGCCAAAACAGTATCCTTACGGCACCATACTTCATTGATCGTATGATCACGGGATACATCCATTACCAGCTCTCCTACCTGTAGTAGTGCGCCGGCAATAATATTTATTTCCCCTGACTGTTCAACAGGCATATTTAATAATTAATTCAACCCAAACAGGTCTACAATATGTTTCACTATACGTGGCGCGGTTTTACCATCCCACAATTCAGGAATCGCGCCTTTTTTCCATTCACCGGCAAATAGCTTACCAAATGCAGGTGCAATGTTTGCCGGATTTGTTCCTATCAGCTCATTAGTACCTATGGTACATGTTTCCGGGCGCTCTGTACTTTCCCTTAGTGTCATACATGGCACTCCCATTACTGTTGCCTCTTCTGTAATACCACCCGAATCCGTTATCACGGCCTTTGCATTCTTTACTAAAAAATTAAACTCCAGGTAACCAAGTGGCTCAATGACATGCAGATTATCTGCACTGATGCCAATGATCTGCAACATCTTTGCTGTGCGTGGGTGTACCGGGAATATGATCGGCAAGCCTTTAGCAGAAGTGATGATCTCTGTTATCAGTTCCTGCAGCTTCTCTTTATTATCCACATTTGCAGGCCGGTGCAAGGTCATCATAATATAGCCTTTGTCCGTAAGGCCATATTGTGTCCAGATGGCTGGCTGCTGAAAACGAGGCATCTGCTTGTACAATGTGTCTATCATTGTATTGCCAACAAAAAATATCTTATCATCTTTGATACCTGCACTGCGCAGGTTATTATTGGCCACTTCTGAGGTGGTGAAAAAATAGTCAGTAATTGAATCAGTGACGATGCGGTTGATCTCTTCAGGCATGGTCCAGTCGCCTGAACGGATACCACCTTCCACATGGGCCACCTTTATGTTATTCATCTTCTTGGCCGCTATAGAGCATGCCATAGTAGACGTAACGTCGCCCACCACTATACACAAGTCGCATGGCTGCTCCATCAGCAACTGCTCGTAACCTATCATTATTTTGGCAGTCTGTTCGGCCTGTGTACCGGAGCCTGCTTCCAGGTTGTGATGCGGATCCGGTATACCGAGCTGATCAAAAAAATCGCCGCTCATCTTTTTATCATAGTGCTGCCCTGTATGTACAAGCCTGTAACGGATATTCACCCCTGCTATGCGCTGCGCTTCTACCGCTTCGATGATGGGTGCTATCTTTATGAAATTAGGCCTTGCCCCTGCTATGATATCTACTAACATTCTTGTATACTTCTGTTAATTATCTTTTTATTACACATTCACCCACTGACGCGAGGTTAAACTTTCTATTGCTGCAAAACTTGCCTTTGTTGTATTCACCAGCTCATCAATAGGTATCAATGACTTTCCACCTGTCTTCACCCTGTCTACCAGCAACTTGAATTGCGCAGCATGTCCTTTATCCAGGTTGGTCTTCAGCTTTGAAAAATTCTTTGTGCCGAATCCCTCAGTAACGCAGAAATTATCTGTGATGATTGTCCGCTCCTGCGCATACACCTCTATACGCTCCTTGGAATATGCCTTGGAACCATTGGCGAAATAGTTGATAACACCGGTACTGCCATTCTCATACTCCAGCAGTATGGATGCACTATCTGTATTGGACTGCGGATTAATACCCATAGCATTCATACAAACAGATTTTATCTTACTACCTGTGAGGAATGTAATGAGATCCATATAATGGCAGGCCTCACCTATTATGCGGCCACCGCCTGTATTCATATCATGCACCCACACACTTGCAGGTATGTGTCCCGCATTCATGGTAGCTATCACATTCATCTGCACATCGCCTGTAAGCTGCTTTACTTTCTGCATGTGCGGAGAGAAACGACGGTTGAAACCAACAGTAAGTGTTTTGCTGCCGTCATATACATTCAATATCTCATCAAGCTCCTGCCTGTTGAGCGCCAGCGGCTTCTCTACAAATACATGCTTACCTGCCTGCAGGCTCTCTACCACCATATGCGCATGCAGGTTGTGACGGGTAGTTATCATCACCAGGTCTACAGCTGGATCGTTGAGTATGCTTTTATAATCTGTGGTGCTTTTACCTATCTTATATTTTTTGGCAAGTGATGTACCTGTCACTCCCGCCGCACTGGCTATGGAATATAAAGGCGCACCTATATCGCTCAGGACAGGAAGCATGGTCATGCTGGTGAAGTTGCCTGCACCTATGATACCTATGCCACCACTACCTGCTGAAAATTTCCCATCGGTAATAACTACAGTATCGGCAGCACTACTTTGCTCAGGATATTCCAATACTGATGCAATGGAATTCTTATTACCAATATTGGAGTATATAGTATTAAAATCCTTCAGCGGGATACGTTCTGTGATAAGTTCATTTACATTGATCCTGCCCAGGCTTATCATTTGCAGGATAGCCTTAAAGTTTCGCTGCTCTGTCCAGCGCACAAATGGTAACGGATAATCTATACCACCCTTTTCATAACTATCATCATACCTGCCGGGACCATAAGAGCAGGACACCTGGAAGGTCAGTTCTTTCTCATAAAAATCTGCACGACTGATGTTGAGCCCTATCACGCCTACCAGTATAATACGGCCACGCTTGCGGCTCATCTTTGCAGCATCAGCTATCAGCTCATCTGTTTTTGCAGAAGCCGTAATAATAACCCCATCAGCGCCTACACCGTCAGTAATGTCCATTACGAACTTCACCACATCAGCACCTTCCGCTGGGTTCACCCCTATTATACCTTTCTTCTTCGCTATCGCTATTTTGTTGGCATCGAGGTCTATGCCTATTACCCTGCAGCCGTTGGCTACAAGCAGTTCAGCAGTTATCAGCCCTATAAGTCCCAGACCTACAACAACAATTGTTTCACCCAGCTGCGGATCGCAAAGGCGGATACCCTGCAAGCCTATAGAACCAATAACAGTAAACGTAGCATCTTCATCTGAAACATTGGAGGGAATATTAGCTACCAGGTTCTTAGGCACACAAACATACTCTGCATGCGGACCGTTTGATGCTACCCTATCGCCTATGGCAAAACCTTCTGCACCCTGCCCTACAGCTATCACGGTACCAACATTGCAATAGCCAAGCGGCAACGGCTGGCCCAGTTTATTGAACACCGCCTGCAAGGTTGGCTTTACACCCTCTGTTTTCATCTTGCCCAGCACCTGCTTTACCCTGTCGGGTTGCTGGCGGGCTTTCTGCAACATGTTGGCCTTGCCAAACTCCACAAGCATACGCTCGGTACCTATAGATACAAGGCTCCGGGTAGTCTTTATAAGTACATGGCCTTTCTTTACAATAGGCGCAGGTACCTCTTCTAAAATCGTTTCTCCTGTTTTAAAAGATTGAATGATCTGCTTCAAGTGTGTGTTGCTTAAAATGAAAATCGCACAAATAATAATATATATTATCCATTGGCTTTTTTCAATATGCAAAGGTAATTATTATCGGCTAGTTAACGAATGTTTAGCATAATGTATTTATCCTAAAATAACATTCAGCAGGTCACCTATCCTGTTGCCGGTAACTAATTCAGGAAAAGGCAGGGAAGTATTGAGCGCTTTCAGCACGGCATCAGCTATAGAAACCTTATCATATGGTTTAAAAGTGAGACTTGGCACAACTACGTCGTGGACGTAAGGAAGGTCTGAGGCCAGTATCTTCATACCGCTGTCAGCAGCCTCTATAAGCGGCAGACCAAAACTCTCCATAATAGATGGAAAAATAAGGTAGGGACAGCTAAAGTATAATTCCCGGGGATCTACATATACATGATTTATTATGCGTGCTCCTTTTGCATTCAATTCATTTACACGTGCCAGGAACTGAGGACCGGTAGCATCTATGGTCACATGCAGTTTTGGCGTATGGCCTTTTTTCAGCAGGTATTCCCATGCATCGAGCAACGTTGGGTAGTTCTTTTGCGGCGAAGGATTGCTGATGAATACAAATTCATCTTTCACCCTCGACTGAAAAGCAGGATGAGCTACTTTGTATTTCCGGTCGTCATAAAAAGGTATAGTAAGGCAATGCGCTTTATCTTTCAGCCCTACGTGTACCAGCTCTTCCACCATATGCGGGGTCTGCACTATATAGGCATCTGTGTTCTTATTATACAGCTTTACTATTAAGTACTTCAGGTATAGTTTCAGGAATTTCGGGTTCAGCTTTTGCTGCGGCGCTTCCAGTAATTTCTGATTGTGGAAATAGGTGTATACCGGCACACCCAGCTTTACCGGCGGAGGTGTATTGGCAAAGCAAAAGACCTTTGTGTAGTCGCTTTTATGTTGTTTGTAAAACTTTATACGGTCGCTCAGCTTATTGTTGATGATCGTAAAATTTTTAGTGAGTATGGCAGGCTTATCGAAACGGGGATCGAGTAGAAAGAAGACATTCTCTTTTTTCGGATGCGCCAGTATCTGCTCAATAAGATATTGCAGGAGCACCGCGCCCCCACCTTTATTGATATACAATGCATCTACAAGTATCATTTTGAGGCAGCCTGTTCTTTTAATTTTTTAAATTGTCGCTCTATTTTTAAAAATTGCCATAATGAAGGCGTGGTATATGTTTTCCCTTTTTGCTGAGGTTGCGCTTTCGCAAACAAGCTTTCAAAATCTTTAAACAACCTTATCAGTCCATCGGCAGAGGCATCAAACAACTTAGCATAATTATAAGCCACCGTATCTGCCAGTGTTTCCCGGAATACTATGGGCATCTTTTCCTGCAACACTATGGCACCTTTGTCTATGTCTTTGTTTATTTTATGAATAGTATAACCCGTTTCCACAGAGCCATTATATAGTTCCCATATAATACTTTGCGCATTCTGGTATTCAGGCAGCAGCTCATGATGTATGTTCAGCATACCAAGCCTTGGCAGCTTGAATACCTTTTCAGAGATATACCCATTCCCCAGGCTCAGGCCTATGTCAGCAGCGGTTTCCCTGAATAGCTGCTGTGTTTCGGCACTATTGGTATGCGGCACTTTTCTGAAAGGAATATTATGCTCTTTACAAAATTGTTCTGCGTTGGTTATCTTGCAATACGCCTTCATATCATCGGTATACCACTTGCGCATCCTTATACCATTGAATGCCCCAAACACCCCTATTTTTAATATCTTCTTTAACCGCTTTTTTATCTGTGATTGTTTATTGGTTACCTGTCCCTCGCTCACTATTACCATAGCTATCTCTATATCCTTACAATTGACCAGCAAGGGCAGATGATGTCCTGTAGTGCCATAAACAGAAGTTGTAAGAATGATCACTTTCATTTGAAACCAAGTGGATAAAAATTGTTATTGATGGTCGCATTCTTTGCATTGGTGATGAGGAAGTACATGATGTGCGCCATATCCCAACCCAAAACCGTATTGTCCCTGCGGATACATAATTCTTCACTGCGCATAGGTGCAACAGGATTTATATGGCACCCTCTTTCAGCCGTAGCACAAGAGGTGAAACCCGCATTAAATACTGCCTCCCTGCCCACAACACTAAAATGAAAAAACCTGCCGTAAGGATAAGCAAAATGATGTACACCTCCACAACGATCATTCAATATTTTATAGGTTTCCCCGAGATCGTCAGTTATCTGCGTGAGGGTAGCTGCAGCTATATTCATGTGCATCATGGTATGACTGCCTATCTCATGCCCCCATTGCTGTAACTGCGCTACTTCGTCCCAGTTCAGAAACTCAACAGGAGGAAAATGCAGCTGATCTTTACAATATTGTTTTATCCTGCTAAGATCGGTTACACCTATCATACCGGGATTAATAAAGAAACAGGCTTTTGCATTATACCTGTTCAATATTTCCGCCACTGCGAGGTTATTTCTAAATCCATCATCAGCACTGAATGTTATATAGGGCTTGTCAATAGTGCCAGATATTACTTTATTGATCGCATCGGCATAAGAAATGAATTCATGCTCTTCGCTTAACCTTTTCATTAATGCATCAAGCCCTGCTTCTTCATCTTTAAACAAGTGATGAAGATAGATGAACTGCACTCTTGGCTTACGCAGGTATTTCTTATCAGCAGCCCATGATAAGCCTGTAAGCGCAACATCACGCAGGTATTTCCTGGGTGACTTTTTGCCAGACTTCAGCTCAGCATAACTGGTGATAAAATGTTCCATACTTTTCCCGCTACTCATTTATTGTTCCCACGGTACGGGAGGTTTTTCTCCCTGTCCATATATGTTATCTATTATCTTTAAATAGTACTTTGCTCCAGCCTCAGCACTAAGCGCATTTTCTGCCCATTGTTTTATGGTGGCATCGTCTGCAAAGCTATTATCATTCAGCATCTTGCCGATCGCTTTTTTGCAGCTGCCTTCCTCTGCCCAGTCAAATACCACTCCATTGAAATTATCCCTGATCGCCCAGCTCACTCCGCAAATGCTGCTGCAAACCGCTTTCAAACCATTCAGCAAACCTTCACTTACTATCACACCCCAGCCGTCTTTGGCCGTGCTGGGCAGCACTACCCAGTCATAATCTGTATGCTTTGCTACCAGCTCGTCGTATTTTAAGAAAGGATAGAAATTTACTTTGTCTGAAATATTATTATCAGCTACTATTTTTTTGAGCAATTCCTCATCAGGGCCACCACCGTATATATCAAGGGTATATGGCTTGTTTTTTACAGTTGCCAACTCGGCTACAAACCTGGCTATACCTTTCCCCTGTTCTAAACGTCCTGCGTAGATCATGCGGGTTGCCTGCTTTGCAGGCTCCTTCACCGGCGGTGTCTTTACACTGATAAAATATGCCCATGGAAATATACGTGCAGGATCAAACCCAAGCCTGGTGTACGTTTTCACTCCTTCCCTGCCTACTGCCAGAAAGAAATCAATATGCTTATAATATCTTACCCTGTTATAAAAATACTTCAGGTCCCTCAACTTTCCTTTCAGCCCCGCCCTGTTATATGGTTCAGACAACGACCCCATCCGCCCTTTCCGGCGCGCACATTCATCATATGCCATGGTCATCATTTTACCTATGCGCACTCCACCCAAAACATGTATTGCATCTTTATTCTCACTGAAAATACGGCTTATCTGTTCTCTTGATGGAGCAACGATTACCTCTACCTCTTCCAGCACCGGTACCTCCCAGCCCATATTTTTCCGGTAGGGCGTTATTTCATGCTCCACCACCATTATTACCTTACTCACCGAGGGCTGCTTTGCCAGCGCCTCCAGGAAGGTTTTTTGGTGAATGCTGATGATCCCTTGCCAGAATATAAGTATCATTCTTCTCTGTTAATTAAGTTCTTTGTATACCTCCAGGTATTGATCCGCAATTGCACGATAGTCATACCGTGCAGCATTTTCACGCCCGGCAGCCACCACCTTGTTATACAATGTTTCGTCTGCCAGGGAGGTGATCGCATTTTTTATTTCCTGTGGGTTAGCAGGGTCTACTAATATAGCAGAACGTTCGCCTACTTCTTTCATAGCGCCAATATTGCTGGTAATTACAGCTCTGCCTACGGCCTGCGCTTCTATGATAGGCATACCAAAACCCTCATAAAAAGAGGCCATGAACAATATGTCGCAGGCAATGTACCGTTCATATACCTCGGCATCCGTAAGTCCATTGTATACCGTGTACGATATATTATACTGCTTTATTTTTTCCAGTTCATCTGCTGCGGGCCAGCCTATAATATCAATATGGCAATTGATACCTTTTGCCGCTTCAATAAGATTATCTAAATTTTTATGCTTCCCCGTACCCATCATGAGTATTACAGGTGTTGTATGATTCGCTACTCTTTTGCTGTATTTGAAAATTGGCTTCACCGGATCGGGTATCACCCTTATCCTGCTTTCAGGGAAATGGAAATAACTGACCAATTTCTGCCTCGTAAATTCCGATACTACGGTTACTATTGCGACCCTCTTCAGCGGCAGCGAAAACCAAAACATTCGGTAGATGAACTTAACCACCTTGGAGTGTACCGGGTTTTCATAAAAACCGAAATCATGAATGGTAAGTATGGTTTTCCCTTTTAGCCCAATGGCCAGGAAATTTACATCGCCTGTTATATGGTTAATTTTAGCAGATGACCTTCTTGCTGACAAAATACTCTGTAACCTGGACGATCCGGCATCGCAATAAACATCAGTTATTGTCGCCTTCCCTTTCAAACACTCTTTTACCAACTTAAATATTCCTTCTATAGATACCCCTGTTTTCCTTGGCTCTCTATAAAAGTAGGTCACTGATAGCATTCGCCTGAATAATTTGAGTAAAAATATTACTTCCTGCGATTAAGGCCCTAAAAATATTATTCGTGCTGATTTTATTATAATGTAAAAATTATATGTTATTTTACACGCAATCGAATTATTCATGACATAGATCAAAATACATCTATTTGTCAGTACCTGCTTTGTGTTGATAAAAAAAGTAAAACATTAACCCAACCAAAATAATATTTGCTAATGTCTTGTATAGAAGGATTATTTCGATTAATTTGCTGTCAGAAATTTTTTGTTCGCTTATAATAAAGACTTAAAGATGAAGAAATTAGTACTTGGAATTGGTGCGGCGATGATGTTAGCGGGGTCTGCTATAGCGCAGGATGTTCACTTTACCCAGTATTTTACGTCCCCCCTCACTTTAAATCCGGCTATGACGGGTCTCGTAACTGAAGACCTCCGTTTTGCCGCCAATTATCGTACTCAATGGTCGTCTGTTTCTACCCCATATATCACCGGAACAGTATCTTATGATATGGCAGTGCTGAAAGGCAAATTGCCTGAGGGAGACGCACTGGGCATAGGTTTCATGGGATTATACGATAAAGCAGGTTCAGGTGGACTGAAAAACACTACTGCAGGCTTCTCTGTAGCTTATCACAAGGCTTTCGGCCGCGACAGGCAGCAGCATATTTCCCTGGGTTTACAGGGTGTTGTGGTTCAAAAAACACTGGATTTCTCCAAACTGACTTTTGAAGATATGTACAACAGGGTTACGGGTACACTTACTTACCCTAACCTGGAGCACTTTACCAATGCAGACATTACTTACCCTGACTTTAACGGCGGTGCTATGTATTCAGGTAAGGTTTCTAACCACGTTACGTTGTATATGGGTTATTCTTACTACCACCTTACACAGCCTGTAGAAAGCTTCCTTGCTGATAACCACCAGATACATAACCGTCAGACTGCCTATTTGGGTGGTTCTATTGATATGAATCAGAACACGGTGTTATATGCTAGCGCTCTTTACCAGAGACAAGCAGGAGCTGAAGAATTTGTATTAGGTACTGCGGTAGGTTTCATACTGAATCCGGGCCACGACCAGGAATTCCAGAAGAACACTATTCTTTATTTGGGTGGCTGGTATCGTTACGGCGATGCGATCGCTCCTTATGTAAGCCTGGAATGGTCTAAAATGCGCTTAGGTTTCAGCTATGATGTGAACACATCAAGCCTTACTGCAGCATCAGGCGGCCTGGGTGGTTATGAGCTGTCGCTCATCTACTTCGGCAGAATAAACAAACATGAAAGAAGCCCTAATTACAACTGGTCTTGCCCTAAGATATACTAAGAGCGGCCGTAATAAGCGTATTTAATAAACCAGGTGTCAGAAATTATTAATTGGTTTCTACTAAAGACTAAAAGATGAAGAAATTAGGACTTATAATTGGTGCAGCATTGATGTTGGCGAGGCCTGCAATCGCGCAGGATGTGCATTTCACCCAATACTTTACTTCACCGCTTACGTTGAACCCTGCACTTACCGGCCTGGTATCTGAAGACCTGCGTTTTGCAGCTAATTACCGTAGCCAGTGGGCATCAGCAAGCGCACAGTCATCTAATGCATATACTACTGCTACCTTTTCATTCGATTTTGCTGCGCTGAAAGGCGTACTTCCTGAGAGCGATGCCCTTGGCATTGGCTTATTAGGATTGCAGGACAAGGCAGGTACAGGTGCTTTTACAAATACTACAGTAGGTGTATCGCTGGCATATCATAAAGGTTTCGGACGTGACAGGCAGAGCCATTTGTCAATAGGTATGCAGACCTACATGGTGCAGAAAACGATCGACTTTTCAAAGCTGACCACTGAAGATATGATCGATCCTAATACGGGCCAGCCATTTCCAAATGCGATCAATCCCCTTGCCGGTGGCAAAAGCGTAGGATATCCTGACTTCAATGCCGGTATCATGTACTCAGGTAAGGTTGCAGATAAAGCAACTGCTTATATCGGTTATTCTTACTACCACCTCACACAACCGGTAGAAACATTTTTCGCAAATACATCTAAAGTACATGCCCGCCAGAGCGTTTATCTCGGTGGTTCTTTCGACATGTCTGACAAAGCGGTGCTGTATGCAAGCGCTTTGTACCAGGGACAGGCTTCTGCTTTTGAAGTTATGTTAGGTTCTGCTATAGGTTTTGTACTTAATGCAGGCCACGATATGGAATACCAGAGAAATACTATTTTCTACATGGGTGGCTGGTATCGCTACGGTGATGCAATATCTCCGTATGTAGCTATCGAATGGTCTAAAATGCGTATCGGCCTTAGTTATGACGTGAACGAATCAAGGTTCCGTCCGGCTACAAAAGGCTTGGGTGGATTTGAAATGTCGCTGCTGTTCTTCGGTAAAGTAAACAAGCACGAAAAGAACCAGACTTACGACTGGTCTTGCCCTAAGTTCAATTAATAATACCTCTTTTATAAAAGAAAAACCGACCAATACGGTCGGTTTTTTTGTGCCTATCGCCTACAGCCCTTTCCCTTTACTCACATATTTATTACCTTTTACAGAGAACCTGTAAGGTCTGAGCGCATCGTCCATTGCATAGGCCACCCCTACCCTCGTACCAGCTACTATATCCTTGCTGCTGATTTTTATCCCACGGTCTTCTATATACAATTCAGGGCCACTGAGCAACACACCCGTATGCTGTGTACTGATACCCATAGCTACGCTCAGCGCTCCCGGCCCGGCAGTAAGTGATGGTTGTAATTTTTCCTTGCCGCGTCTTGCCTGCATAGCCTCAATTCCTTCCAGTGGTTCCAGGCCTCTTATTAATATGGCATGTGGTGTGTCCTGTACATTGGTCACTACATTGAACAGGTGATGGATACCATAGCAGAGATATACATAAGCAGCACCGCCGTGAGCATACATAACTTCGGTACGGTTCGTACGCCTGCTGCCATAAGCATGAGATGCCTTGTCTGTAGCACCGGCATAAGCTTCTGTTTCTACGATCATCCCCGCTGTATGTATACCTTCAAACTCAGTAACCAGCACTTTGCCCAGCAATTCCTTAGCTATCTTTACCACATCTGTCCTGGTATAAAATGATTCCGGCAGTTTCATCATGCAAAAATACAGGAGAAGCAACAACCAACGCGCCGGGGAGAATAAACTTTAAGAACACCCTAAGTATTTCCTATTTTTGCACCACTTATGGCAAATACTACCGGCTCGCTTTACCTGATACCCATTCCTCTTGCGGATGGCATACTACAAACATTACCTGCAGAAGTAGCTACACATACCGAAAGGATAAAGCATTATTTCGTGGAAAATGTACGTACTGCCCGCCGCTTCCTGAGGGCTATGCATGCTACCATGCCTATAGAGCCTATAGAGTTTTCAGAAATTGATAAGCACTCTGATGTAAATAAGAACCTGCTGCGCCAATGGCTGAATGAGGGCCATGATGTAGGCGTGATGAGCGAGGCAGGATGCCCCGGCATAGCCGACCCCGGCGCAGATATAGTAGCTATTGCCCATAGTATGAATGTAACCGTGGTGCCGCTTACCGGCCCCAACTCGTTGATACTAGCATTAATGTCTTCCGGACTTACCGGGCAAAGCTTTTGCTTTACCGGCTATATACCGGTGAAAGAACCATTGCGTAGCAAACGCATCAAAGAGCTGGAAGCACAATCTATAAAGGAAAGACAGACACAGTTATTTATAGAGACTCCTTACCGTAACGACCATTTACTGGCAGACCTGCTTACACATTGCCAGGAGGGTACACGCTTGTGTATAGCGCAGAACCTGACCGCACCTGAGTCTTTTATAAAAACAAAGACCGTGGCAGAATGGAAAAAAGAAGTGCCGAAAATGGGAAAGATACCTGCGGTATTCCTGATACACGGATAACGGTCACAATGGATAATGTCCTTTAAGACTTGCAGCTATCTCATCCGGGAGGTGTGTGCCCAGTACTAAATGCTTACCACTTTTAAAGGTAAACATAACACCTTTATCTCCTGATGCCAGGTATGCTTTGGTATCCTCGTTACCTTTCACTCCCCAGCCGCCAAATTCGTGCATGCCGTAACTGATCACAGACACCTTGCTTACCGAATCAAGGCTTACTACCTCGTATGGCGCACTGTATACAGAAACGAACTGGAATTCTACCCTGTCAGTATAATAGATCGTATCAAGGCGCAAGGTGATGAGAATAGAAACAATAACTGCTGCTATCAAAATAATAATTACTGACAACACCCTGTTGACCTTTCGCTTATTCTTTATTGCATAGATCACAAAACATACAAGGAATGCTATAATACCGGTGGCTGGCAGAGAGCTGACCATATGCTGCGACTCATGAAAAAGGATGTTGTTCATAGCTTTATTTCACTTTTCGGCCTTTCCATTTATAATTACCTATAAAGCCAAGCAGGCCCGCAGCAATGATATAAAGAATATGCAATGGCTGTAACAATGGAAAGAACGGCAATACCCATGACCGCCTGAAAAACCGGGCAACAGGAACAATGAATATATATTCCGAAATGATCTTTACAGCCAGCATAACACCTTCAACAAAGAACAAATGCGGATAGAAAATACCTGTAACTAACAGTACAAGGAATGACAGGTTGAACAAATAAACAAGCAGTAAAATACCGGTCAACTTAGCATCATTATACTTGCCTGACTTTGATGCCCAGCGGATACGCTGCTGCAGGAAACCGCTCCAGTCAGGCTGCGGAGTGGTAGATACGATCGCATTGGCAGACTTAAGGTAAGCAATACGCTGCGGCGCTACCTTGTTCATCTTCATCATCAGCAAGTAATCGTCGCCCGATGCAAGATGCTCTATGCCTTCGTACCCGCCCACCTGCTCATAGGCTGCTTTACTGAACGCCAGGTTAGCGCCATTGCTCATATTGCCCAGCTTCATGCTGTGCGCTGCCGCGGTAATGCCCTGCATACTCATAAAATCAATAAGCTGGAACAGTTGCAGCACACTATGGTCTGACGAAAAGATGACAGGCGCCACTATCATTACCGGATCCTGTTGCTCATATATTGCCGCTATATGCATCAGCCATGAGTTTGGCGCGGAACAGTCCGCATCGGTTGTTACTATCAGCGTGCCTTTCGCAGCAGCTATACCTGCTGCTATTGCCGCTTTCTTATACGCGTTAACTTTTGTACCTGCTGCTATCTGGTCTGCAAGGCTTATGCAACGCACATTGCTATCGGCATACTCATTTACAACAGCTGCGGTGTCATCTTCGGAATGATCGTCTACCACTATGACCTCAAAAAGCTCCAGCGGGTATTTTTGTGCCAGTATGGCTTCTATACAGGCCCCTATGTTGAGGCTTTCATTTCGTGCAGGTATGATTATGGAAATAAATGTGGATGGCTTATAAACTACAGGTAGCGTGAATGTCTTTTGCCTTTGCCAGCCTGTGCAGTATGCCGCCATCAGCAGCACATAGCATACAGTAAGCAATGAACAGATAATGACGACCATAGTTATAAAAGAGATAAAGCAATTTCCGGCGCATTGTCATGATCGAATACACGGTGCCCTTTTTCAAGGGTATGCAAATGTACCGTATCAAGACCGGAACCAAAACCTTCGGCAAGTGATGGGGGTAATATTTTGTCGTAAGCACCCATATAAATATGTACTTGTATGGCGCATTGCTTTATCAGGGCCTTCACTTTTCCCGGTGAAGGGATAATATCGCTGGTGCCCGCCCATATGCGCAATAGTTGTTTACGGTCTTGCTCTGACTTTAGAAAGTACATCACGAATTTATGCCGTGCAGCATCTACCAGCTTAGTTTTTTTCAGCAGGTCCATTATCTTGAAGTATAACGCCGGGTGCTCCAGCATGTGGCGGAACATTTTTTTACCCGGCCAGGTACGGGTAAAAAAGTAATAGTAAATGTTTACGGTCAACCCATCTGTAGCCAGCAGCAACACTTTATCTATACTTGCAGGCACCACCTCTATAATACTAAGGCATACCCTGCCACCCATACTGTAACCGGCAAGTGATACCTTATCTACCTTATAAATACTCTTTATATGCCCCACCAATAGGGCGAGATCTTTCTTCGTGAACAGGGAATCGTCCTGCCATTTGCTGCCACCATGATGTGGGAGATCGAATGATAATATAGTGTAATCGTCGTTCAGGTATGGTTCCAGCGGACTGAACATTTTTGCGTCATTACCATAACCATGAAAGGCAAGCAATATCTTGCTGCCACTACCCCACTGCAGGTAATGAAGCTTTTCTGTACCAATATCTATATAGCCTTCAGTGTTGCTCATTAACTATGCTTCACGCTTTATCGCCGTCACTAAAGCATCCAGCTCATCTGTGGTGGTAAATACATTGGGTGTAATACGACAGCCCTGTACACCGGCGCTGTCTATGGCTACCGTGTATATCTTGTACTTCTTCATCAGTAGCTCTGCCATAGAAGATGGTAACATTACCTTTATACCCACATTAGCAATACCGCAAGAGCGTGCAGGGTCATCAGGGGTGTTCAGTACCACATTCATATGACCACGCACCCGGCTCGTCCAGTAGTTTTGTAAATACCTTAAACGGGCCTCTTTGCGTTCCACACCTATTTTATTGTAAAAGTCTATGGCGTCTGATACTGTCAGGTCTGTCGCCACAGGGCAGGTGCCTGTATGGTTCAGTCGTGTAATGTCATTGATATCCCTGCCGCCTTCCGCAAGCAGCGGCCATATCTTGCTGATGTGTTGTTTCTTCACGTATAGCATACCTGCTCCTAATGGCACGCTTAGCCATTTATGCAGGCTGCTGCCGTAATAATCACAATTGAGGTCTGTTATAGAGAACTTTATGTGTGCCAATGCATGAGCGCCATCTACCATCACCTGCACCCCATGCTTATGCGCCATGTCGCATATTTTGCGCACAGGCAGTATATGCCCGGTAATGTTGATCATATGACACACCATCAGCAGCTTTGTCTTTGGTGTTATTGCCTTTTCATACAGGTCTACTATTTCTTCGTCAGACTGTGGGTTCATAGGTACGGATATGATCTTATT
>JAOQAP010000100.1 GCA_025963465.1 Flavipsychrobacter sp. | reverse complement strand
AACCGGAAGTGGTCCCACAGCTGTAAGACTGTAATTCTATTTAATCAGGAGATACACCATGATACATCAGGATAATCTTTTAATCAGGCAAATCAAGGTTCAGCTTCTATGGCAGGGTTTGGGCTTTTTTTTCTATTTTTACCCTTTGTAAAAATATACCCATGGCCAACCAATTACTGAAAGGAAAGAAAGGAATAATATTTGGCGCACTTGACGAGCGCTCCATAGCATGGAAGACCGCCCTGGCAGCAGTGGCAGAAGGTGCCGAGATAGTGCTCACCAATGCACCTATAGCCCTGCGTATGGGCAAAATAAATGAGCTGGCAAAGCAGTGCAATGCACAGGTAATAGCCGCTGATGCTACCAGCATGGCAGATATGGAGAACCTGATGGCTAAAAGCATGGAAGCGCTGGGTGGCAAACTCGATTTTATATTACATTCTATAGGCATGTCGCCAAACGTGCGCAAAAGCATAGAATATACCAATACCAATTACGATAACTTCCTGAAAACCATAGACATATCAGCCCTCAGCCTGCACAGGGTATGCCAGACAGCTATGAAGGCCGATGCGATGAACGAATGGGGATCTATAGTGGGGCTCAGCTATATAGCTGCACAGCGCACCTTCCCGGGCTACAATGATATGGCCGATGCGAAGGCAATGCTGGAAAGCATAGCCCGCAGCTTTGGCTACCAGTATGGCTTTGCTAAGAAAGTACGTGTCAATACCATCAGTCAGAGCCCTACGGTTACTACCGCAGGTTCAGGCGTATCGGGTTTTGACGTGTTCTACCATTATGCAGAGAAAATGTCGCCACTCGGCAATGCCAGCGCTGAAGACTGCGCTAACTACTGCTGTATGCTGTTCAGCGACTATACGCGCATGGTCACTATGCAGAACCTGTTCCATGATGGCGGTTTCTCCTATACAGGCGTAAGCGGTATGCTGATAGAGGAAATGCAGAAAAATAACGCCTAGCCCAACCCTCCGCCCGGATGAATCCATTCGGACGGGCCTGAAGGAACTTCCCCTCAGTTTGTGGCTTAGGTGACAATAATTCAGATAAATTGACGTTTTATAGGTTCAAGTAAGATTATAATGATGCTCAAAAAACAACTCCGGCGTTTATTACATAACATGAGTAAGCCCCTTCAGGGGTTTGGGGTTCTTGTTTTTTTCGCGTCTACCTCTTTTGCGCAGGTAAATGGAGGGCAGCATGCTTTTGAATATTTACGGCTCGCTAATTCACCCCATGTATCTGCCCTGGGCGGTATAAGTATCGCGAATCCGGATAATGATATCGCCCTTGCACTGCAAAACCCGGCTATGATGCGCCCGGGCCTGCACAATAACCTGCAGCTCGGCTACAACAACTTTTATTCTGATATAAAGGTAATGAACATGCAGTATGGCTACCATGTAGAAAGCCTGAACACGTCTTTTTTTATGGGGCTGCAGTACCTTAACTATGGCAGCATTACAGAAACCGACCAGATAGGAAATACGCTGGGCACCATGCGCGCTGCAGACTATGCAATCACGTTCGGCGCCAGCCGCACCTACCTGGAGCACTGGCGTTACGGGGCCGCACTGAAGATGGCCCACTCAGACCTTTCCATAGCAACGGCCAATGCTGCGCTGATGGATGTGGGTATCAACTACTTTGACACCGCCAGCCTTTGGGATTTTGGTGCTACTGCCAAAAACATGGGCGTGGTGTTAAAAAACTACACACCAAATAATACAGAACCTCTCCCCTTCGACCTGCAACTGGGCGTCAGCAAACGCTTCAAGCATCTGCCATTGCGCCTTATTGGTACAATACACCACCTGTATACCTGGGACATCCGTTATAATGATCCTGCAACGGCTACCGCCACCACTGCCCTTGGCGTTAACGATACTACAACTGATACTAAGAGCCATTTCGGCGATAAGCTGGCCCGTCACTTTATTGTAGGCGCAGAGCTTACACTTGGCAAGCGCATCACGGTGTCCGCATCTTACAACGATATGCAGCGCCAGGAAATGAAGCTATCTACACTGCCGGGTATGGCAGGTTTTGCTTTTGGCGTTGGGTTGGAGCTGAAGAAATTCCAGGTACATTACGGCCGCACATACTATCACATAGCAGGCCCATACAATGAGTTCAGCCTCACCCTTGCACTTAACAAACTGATAGGGCTGAACACAACCGGCGAAAAGATAAAATGGAATGCCGACTATACCGACGCTGAGTAATGCAACATTTTACTTAGCTTTAAGTCCAAACCATAAATGAAGAAGTAGTACAATGGAAATAAGAACAGCAAAAGGCAAATTATTGTTCGCGCTGCTGCTTATTATTTCATTTCCCCTGCTGCAATACTATTTCAATTTCTTTGAAAGCGGCCAGCTAAAGGGTGCTGTAACAAATACTTCAGACCCCACATTCTCCTGGCCCTCATGGTGGGATGGCTCTTACCAGAAACAAAAGAATGAACACCTGAACGACAGTATAGGTTGCCGTCCCGACATGGTGAGGCTCAATAACCAGGTAGACCTCTGGCTCTTCAAAAAACGACATGCACGCGAAGTAGTGATCGGCAAAGACCAGTGTTTCTTTGAGCAGGCATACATCAATGAATACTACGGCACTGACTATATAGGCGAAGATGCCATGCGCACGGCAGTGATACAGTTAAGGAAAGTGCAGGACACACTGGAGCGAATGGGCAAAACATTTGTGTTCCTCTACGCACCGTCGAAAGCATACTTTTATGCCGATAAGTTGCCGCCAAGGCCATGGGGTGTAAAAGAAAATGCCCCTACCAATTATCTTAGCTTTAAGCACCTGGCAGACTCTATGGGCATTAAGCAGATAGATTACAATGCCTGGTTCATGGCGAAAAAGGACAGTCCCGATAATTACCTGTTCTCCCGCCTCGGCATTCACTGGACGGTATATGGTTCCCTGCGGGCAGCGGACAGCTTTATCAAATATGTAGATAAGGCCCGCAATATAAAGCTGCCGCACCTGCACTGGGAAACAACTGAGCTGACCAATATACCACAGAAAACAGATGGCGATCTTGCCGAAGGACTGAACCTTATATTCCCGCTGAACATAGAGCGTTTCAGCTATCCGCATTTTTCATACGACAATACGGGAAACAGGACAAAGCCGCGTATGGTCTACATTGGCGACAGCTTTCTGTGGGTATGGCTGTTTGATAATCTTATGCCCAGCATCAGCAATGAGTGGGACGTATTCTATTATTTCGAACAGTCGTGGGACCAGAATACATTTTCCGGGAACAATTCGATAAAAGGCATAAATGAGATAGACTGGCACGACAGGCTTATGCATAGCGATTGTATCAGCATACTGTATGTGCCGTCCAGCTTTTCCAGTTTTGCAGAGAACAGGTCTTCCATTAAAAAGCTGTACGATTATTTTTACCCTGTAAAGCAATAAAGTCTGTGATATTCGACCGATATTGCAATACCATTTACTTATGAGATCCAGGCTGGTCATCTTACTGTTTGCTTTTGTTTCCGTGTATGTCCTGTTCAACATGGAAATGCAGAAGAAGAACCAATTCCAGTGGGACGCATCGGGCTATTACCTCTACATGCCGGCCATATTTATTTATCACGACCTTGCCCACTTCTCCTTTTATCATGAGGTGAACGAAAAATATATGATCTCCTATGGAGAAGACACGTATGGATTGTATGACACCCGCGTAGGCAGGAAGAATGACAAGTATGCTATAGGTACCGCAGTGCTTCAATTGCCTTTCTTCCTTATTGCACATGCATTTTGTGTAGCTACGCAAGTAGCTCCTGCAGATGGATACAGCATGCCCTACCAGCTTGCAGGCTATGCCGGCAATATATTCTGGATATGCATGGGGCTGCTCTTTATCAGTGTTTTACTACGCCGGTATTTTAATGAGAACATAACGGCCTTTACTGTTTTATGCATAGCATTCGGCACTAATATTTACTGCTATACCATATTTGCACCCGCCATGAGCCACCCTTACGGGTTCTTCCTGTTTGCGGGAGTATTGTACTACACTGATGCCTTTTATCGAAAACAAAAAGCGAAATACATGTACCTCATCGGCCTGCTGCTGGGGCTGGTGCTTATTGTCCGGCCGGTAAATATTGTTGTTGCAATCATCCCACTGTTATGGGAGGTCTATGATAAGCAGTCGTTCATAACACGTATGCAACTATTAGGCAGTAAGCTCAAAGCTATATCTGTAACCATGCTCATTATATTCCTCGTAGCATTGATACAGATGGCGTACTGGAAATACAGCAGCGGACAATGGATCTATTACTCCTATGTAGGCGAAGGATTTAAGTTTACCCGCCCGCACATTATCAATGGCCTGTTCAGTTACCAGAAAGGATGGTTCGTATACACACCTATAGCATTCATAAGTATGCTGGGCCTTTTTGCCACATGGAAAGCGAACAGGAAGATCGTTCCTGCTCTTAGTATCTTCTTCCTGCTTATGTTCTATATTGTATTCTGCTGGAAGGGTTGGTGGTATGGCGGTAGTTTCAGCGCACGAGCACTTATAGAAGCCTTGCCGGTTACCGCATTACCGCTTGCATACATGTTTCAAAGCATTTATAGCAAGGGCAGCATGCTCATACTGAAAATATCGTTCTCGGTACTTATGTCGTTTTTCATTGCGCTCAATCTCTTCCAGAGTTACCAGTACTCTATGGGCGTTATACACTACGTACTTATGAACAAAGCCTACTACTGGCGATCTTTTGGTAAGATCCGTGTATCAGAAGAAGACAGGAAAACAATGATGACCTGGGATGAATACCTGCAGGAAAATATAGACACAGAGGCTAGTAAGAAAGATTAGCAAAACACCCATCTTTATCACTATCTCTGCAATTCTATCTTTTTTATATCGGCAAATTTTATGGGCTTTATCCTGGCGTTAAAAAAGTGGGTCTGGCTGCCAACGATAGTACTGTCTTCGAGCAGTAGTGTATTAAAATAGAAGGTCTTTCTCTTTCCATTATTCTTTGTGATACGCACGCCCATATGCCTGGTAACAGGAAATGTGTGTGGTTGCTCTTTCTTATCAAGTACAGTAATAGCACTCAGGCTATTGCCGTCTACTACTCCGGGAAATACAAAAAAGGGCGGTGCAATAAATACAGTTATCTTTTTCTCCTCCTGGGTGTTGGCGAACTGACGCAACAGACTTTCTGTAGAAAGATGATAAGTAGCGCAGCTACTCAATAAGACCATAAGCATCAGGCTGACTACGCAGTATTTTTTCATTTCTTAATAATATTAATTATCTGTCGAAATATTTTGCATAAAAAAACCTTCAACTGATTAGAGTTGAAGGTTTTAAAAGAATATGGCAGCTACCTACTCTCCCGCATTGTTGTGCAGTACCATCGGCCATGGCGGGCTTAACTTCTCTGTTCGGAATGGGAAGAGGTGAACACCGCCGGCAATACCACCATAAGATG
>JAOQAP010000205.1 GCA_025963465.1 Flavipsychrobacter sp. | reverse complement strand
AGTGGAAATGACCATAGACTCCACTCATCCTAAAGAACTATACATAAAAACAGTGTGGGTGCCTGATATGGTCTATACCTTAAAGCTGGCCAAGGGTTTTGCGAAGGATACATCAGGCAAGGAAGTGATGCCTGCAAAGATGTTGTTCCGTACCAAAAATGATGAGGACTATGGCAAGATAAAGGTGCACCTGCCGTCAAAATACGGTGGAAGTGGTTATGTGCTGCTGGTCACTTCTGATGTTGATACGGTTTATTACAAACCGGTAAAGGATACTATGGTATCTATGGTAAGGATAAAGCCTTCAAAGTATACATTCCGTATCATTGCAGATAAGAACGGTAACGGCAAATGGGATACAGGTGACCTGTACGGTAAACTGCAACCGGAAGAAGTAATACCCTATACTGAGGCGCTTAATGTGAAACCGAATTTTGAATTCATCATAGATTTTGAACAAAAGCCAAAGCCTAAAATGATGAAGGATAAAAAAGACCTGAAATAAAATTATACACACCCATACTGAACATGAATTTATGAAACGCACACTACTACCTTTATTATTGCTTTTTGCAAATGCGGTGTCTGCCCAGGACCGCATGACACCTGAACTGCTCTGGAGCCTGCACCGTGTAAGCGGCAACTGTGTAAGCAGGGACGGTAAATATGTTTTTTATTCATCGAAAACGGTGGACTGGAAAACGGAAAAAAGTGTAACGCACCAGTATAAGGTGGCCGTGAATGACGGAGAGAAAAGAGAATGGACAACAGCTGCAGGCAAGACCATTACCCAACGCTATGATAATGCATGGTATGCTACATACGATAACTTCCTGTATGAAAGTACGGACAGCGGTACCACCTGGAAGGAAATATATACCGGCCTGCAGGATGCAGAGAATGTATGGGTATCGCCAAACGGTAAGTATGTGGCTTACTCTAAAGATGTGCTGGTAAAACCAATGCAGGGTACAGACATTTATGCAGATCTGCCGAATACAACTGCCAAGGTATATACAGACCTTAATGACCGCCACTGGGATACATGGGAAGATGGCAAGTTCTCTCACATATTTGTAGTGTCGCTGAAAGATAATATGGTGAAGGATATTATGGAAGACGAGCCATATGACTGCCCTCAAAAACCATTTGGCGGTGCAGAAGACCTTACATGGTTCCCTGATAACCGCGGGTTTATTTATGTATGCAAAAAGAAGTTTGGTAGGGAGTATGCGCAGAGCACTAATACTGACCTGTACTACTATAACCTGAATAGCGGCAAAACGGAGAATTGGACAGATGGTATGGTGGGCTATGATATGCATCCTACGTTCAGCAAAAGCGGTAAGTCGCTGGCATTCCTGAGCATGGCACGTGACGGCTATGAAGCAGATAAGAATGACATAATAGTAATGGACGTGGCTACAAGAAGGAAGATGAACATAACCGCAAAATGGGATGGTACGGTAGAAGATTTTATATGGACAGACAGGGATAGCAAAATATACTTCAATGCGCCGTATGAGGGTACCGTTCAGCTTTTTGATGTAGATGTGCCGTTCAATGAAAAGGATAATACAACTGTTCATATAGTAACACAGGGTAAGTGGGATGTAAATGGCATAATAGGGCAGGCGAAGGATGAGATCATTGTGACCCGTTGCGATATGAACCACGCTACAGAGGTATATGCCGTGAAACCAAAGTATGGTGACATGCGTCAGTTATCATTTGAAAATGATAAGCTGTACCATGATGTGAAAATGAGCAAAACAGAGCTGCGTGCCATACCTACATCTGATGGCGCTACGCTGCATGCATGGATCATTTATCCTCCTGATTTTGATCCGACAAAGAAATATCCAACGCTGTTGTATTGCCAGGGTGGCCCACAGTCTGCATTGTCACAGTTCTATAGCGTGCGCTGGAACTTTCAGCTGATGGCAGCGCAGGGTTATATAGTAATAGCGCCTAACCGCCGTGGTATGCCGGGATGGGGTGTGAAGTGGAATGAAGCTATTAGTAAGGACTGGGGTGGCCTGCCTATACAGGACTATCTGACCGCCACAGACTATATATGCAAAGAGAGCTATGTGGACAAAGACCGCCTGGGTTGTGTAGGTGCCAGCTATGGCGGCTACAGCGTATTTATGCTGGCAGGTGTGCATAACAACCGCTTTAAATCATTCATAGCGCATGATGGCCTTTTTGATCTGAAGAGCTGGTATGGAACTACCGAAGAACTTTGGTTTGCCAACTGGGATATAGGTGGCCCTTACTGGAAGCAACCAATGCCGGGCAGCTACGACAAATTTAACCCAAGCAACTATGTGAACAAATGGAACACGCCGATAATGATCGTGCAGGGTGGTATAGACTATCGTGTGCCCGTAGAGCAGGGTCTTGAAGCATTCCAGGCGGCAAGGTTGCACAATGTAAAAGCCAAGCTGCTGTACCTGCCAAACGAGAACCACTGGGTGCTTCATGCTCAGAATGGTATAGCATGGCAACGTGAGTTTTTTAAGTGGCTTGATGAGACGTTGAAGTAGAGGGTAAAATAATATTGACAGCAATAGCAAAAGGCAAGCGTTTATAACGCTTGCCTTTTGCTATACTATTATTCCCGATCGTTTACTATGGGGTTGGAGCATTGAACGCTCCGGATACTATTCCCGAGTCTGCTCTTGTATATACGAACGATCCAATTATATCAGGCGATACTGCAGTGATAGTGAGGGAGCCATGTACAGACACACACAATGGGTCTGAAATGCCGATACCAGTAACATAAGATCTCTGGTTTATATTGTCCAGTGGATACGTACCGATGGTGCCGGTATAGTTTTTAAACCATAACATGAATGTGCCAGCTTTTGTAGATGCGCCTATTTGTACCTCAGTACCCACGGCACCTTCGCATTGCATAAGAGTATCCTTGTAAAACGTTCCATCGGGCATTGTGAATGAAATGTAATGTGGGGATGAAGTAGTCTTTTTTTCGGATTTTTTACAAGCACTATATAAAATCAGGCATGCAAGAGCGGGTAAAATAATTTGTTTTTTTTTCATAGCAATCATAGTTTGTTACTCAAAACTAACAATTGTCATTGACATTTCAAAGAGAAAAACTATACATTAACTCCCGGTTATTTTTAGTGTTATTGTCTTGGTTTTGGATTGGGAAGCAAGCCAGTTATTTAAAAAAGTGAGTAAAGAAAACTTATTATTACCTACAATAAGATTGCAAAATTTATTGGTCGCTTAGATACCAATTTAGCATCTAGCTGATATGCTCGTTGTTCTTCATAACATCCCTAGTGCCGCGTATGAGGCCTATACCTGAAAAGAAGAAGATAACACCAAGAATACCGCTGGTCAATATCACCTTTATGTTGTATACATTACCGCTATGATTTACAAACGTTATTGCTGCGTATATAAGGCCAATGATGCCCAGTACAGTTAGTATCATGCCTATTGCTCTCTTTTCCATGGTTATTATTTTAAATTATGGTATAAATAATCATGCCTTTGTATGTATTGGCTTGATTTTAAACAGGAAAATGACGTTATTTTTGCAACTCTTTATGCGACCCTGTTTATTCAGATCAATTATTTATATCGCTGGCGTACTGTCATTTAGCATGGTTTCGGCACAGGAAAAACCTGAATCGGGTTTTGGTGTGGAGGCTAATATAATGGCGGGCAAGATCGTTAAGCATTCTAAGAAATTCACAGCGCCTATCCCGTATTTGTCAACAGCCGTAGACGTGAACATGGTATGGAAGACCAATGGCTGCAGAGACTGGCATGCAAGGCGCAAATACCCGCAGATAGGGGTAGGATTTACCTATATCAACTATGGTGATGACCAGGTGTTTGGCAGCAGCGTAGGTATATACCCTAATCTGCAGATACCCCTTATAACCGGTGATAAGGCAGAGCTGACCATGAGGATAGGCGATGGTATAGGCTATGTGACCCGCAAGTACCAGCGAACCTATCCGCAGGATACGATCAATTCGGCAATAGGTTCGCACATCAATGATTTCGCCATACTGATGATAGACGGGCGATACCGTATCAACAACCACTGGCTGGTGCAGGGCGGTCTTAACTTTACCCACATATCTAATGCTGATACAAAGCAACCGAACCTGGGTGTGAACATGGTGGGTGGGCATATAGGTGCTATCTATTATCCTCATACCTATAGTCCGAAGCCATTGGAACGGGAAGTACCAAAGCTGCGCAACCGCTGGTTGCTGGAGGCCCAGATGGCCATCTCCTATAAAGAGGCGCGGGCTGCTGGGAGTCCAATACTGCCTTCTTATATACCATCCGTGCAGGTAAGCAGGAGGTGGCGCAGCAAGAACAAGTATTACTTTGGTATAGACTATGCATTTCATAATGATGTGCTTGCGTTTATGCGGTATTATGATGTACATAATATGCCATGGGAGCCAGGCAGGCAAAGAAGAGAGTCGTGGGACGGCGCTGTATTTGCCGGTAATGAATTCCTGGTGGGCAGGGTAGGTATACTTGGGCAGGTGGGTGTTTACTATAAGCAGACTTTCCTGAAGTTTGACCCCATATGCGAGAAGCTGGGCGGTAAGTTATACATAGTGCAGCGCGAACAGGGTACGGTCAAAGAAGTCTTCCTGTCAGCTATGCTGCTAACGCATGGCGCAGTTGCGGAGCTTGCAGAGTTTGGTATTGGGGCTAGTTTTTAACCCCAACCCCTAAAGAGGTTTCCTCTCATTTTATTTATTGGCTGGGTTAAAAAATAGTGAAACTGATCTTATTGGTTAGGTGTTTAGCTAAATGGGTTAAATTGCATTAGGTTTTCACATTTTAAACAATAGCATCATGTCATTACGTTTAGGGGATACTGCTCCCGACTTTAAAGCATCGACCACCAATGGCGATATCAGCTTTCATGATTACCTGGGCGATAGCTGGGGTATCTTATTTTCTCACCCTGCAGACTACACCCCGGTGTGTACTACCGAGCTGGGCAGAACAGCACAACTGAAGGATGAGTTTGCAAAGAGGAATGTAAAAGTGCTTGCCGTAAGCATAGACCCACTGGACAAACACAAAGGCTGGGTAAACGATATTAACGAAACACAGAACACCACAGTAGAGTTCCCGATTATAGCTGATGAGGACCGCAATGTGGCCATGCTGTATGATATGATACACCCGAATGCATCGGCAACAGCTACTGTTCGCTCGCTGTTCATTATAGGGCCGGATAAGAAACTGAAGCTATCGCTTACTTACCCGGCATCTACAGGTAGAAACTTTGTGGAAGTGTTGCGTGTGGTTGACTCGCTACAACTAACCGCTAACCACAGCGTAGCTACACCTGCTGATTGGAAACATGGTGAAGATGTGATCGTTGTTCCGGCAGTATCTACAGAAGATGCGGAGAAGAAATTTCCTAAAGGACTAAGGATAGTAAAGCCATACCTGCGCTATACACCGCAGCCAGACCTGAATTAAAATCATTGTTCCAATATTTTATCCCGTCCCGGAGATACCGGGGCGGGATCTTTTTTGAAAAGACTATTCCTTATTTAAGGCGACCTTTGATATTCGACATTATTATTAGATGTGAAATAATGATGTTATTTTTACCCTATTATATGAGGTTGGGTCTATCAATATTGGTTTATTGTTCTGTTGGCCTTTGCTATCCGGGCAGTGCGCGGGCACAGGAATGTCCGCGATCGGGATTTGGTATAGAGACCAATGTGCTGGCCGGTAAGGTTATCAAACATTCTAAAAAATTCACCACGCCGATTCCTTTTTTATCTACTGCTGTCGATGTCAATTTTGTATGGAAGACCTATGGGAAGAAAGAGTGGCAGCAGAGGCGAAATTATCCGCAGATAGGTATTGGTATTACTGCAACCGACTATGGCAGTAGTAAGGTGCTTGGTAATTGTATCGGTATCTATCCTAATCTGCAGGTGCCCATCATAAAAGGCGATAAAGCTGAGCTTACCTTGCGGATAGGCAATGGGCTGGGTTATGTGACAAGGAAGTATCAACGCACAACTCCTGTAGATACAGTGAACACGGCTATCGGCTCCAATTTTAATGATTTTGCAATATTTATGATAGATGCCCGGCATCATTTCAATGATCACTGGCACCTGCAATACGGCATCAATCTTACGCATATATCTAATGCGGGTACAAAGCTGCCCAACCAGGGTGTGAATATGACGGGCATGCACGTAGGTGTTATGTACTATCCCGGTAGCTGTAAACCTCAGCCGCTTGCCAGGGAGCTACCTAAGCTACCTAACCGCTGGTTGTTTTCCGCGCGCATGGATATCTCTTACAAGCAGGCACGTGCCGCCGGTATGCCTTACCTGCCGTCTTATATGCCATCAGTATTTGTTAGCCATCGCTGGCTTAGTAAGAACAAGTATTACTTTGGCGCCGACTATGCCTTTCACAATGATGTGCTTGCCTTTATGCGGTATTATGATGTTCATAACCTGCCCGGAGAAGAGGGCCGTCAACGGAGAGAATCATGGGACGGAGATGTATTTATAGGTAATGAATTCCTGATGGGCAAGCTGGGACTGGTGACACAGTTTGGTGTGCAGTATAAACAAACCTTCCTGAAAATAGACCGCTTTACCCAGAAGCTGGGCTTTAACTACTACATCATGCAGCATGAAAAAGGACTGGTGAAGGAATTATTCATCAGTGCCCTGCTGCTGACGCACTGGACTACGGCAGAGCTGTTTGAGTATGGTGTAGGTGTGAGCTTTTAATCCAAAACATTAAACCCCAACCCGTAAAGGGAAAATTACATCGGTTCGCTAATCCTTCTGAGATAGCTTACTTTTCCTACTCAAACACGATTTTGGCTCCGTACATTTTGCCTCCCACATTTATGCGGGCAAAGTAAACACCTTTGGGGCCACGCAGGGTTTGTATAGTGCTGGTATTATTCCATCCTGTTGCTGTGAAGCTGGTATTATTTACGTTTCTGCCTATCGCGTCTGTAATGCTGATGCTCATTATCGTACCTGCATCTGCATGCCATGATATAGTGAACCGGCCATCGTAGGTAGGGTTGGGGTAGAGGTCTACTATTGCATTGTTCTCTATCCAGATGAGTGTCTTTACAGGTAATACTACCTGGTTACCATCGCTTAGTAATGCAGTAAGGCGATAGTGTATCTGTGTGCCTGTTCGCATGCCATTGCCCGGTGCATCATTGATAAAATATTGCTGCCCATAGTGGTGCAATGCTGCGGGTGTGCTGATGGTCGTGTAATCTTTATCGCCTATCGCACGTTCCAGTTTATAGCTGTTTACTGCCGGGTCTATATAAGACTTCCAGTTTACCAGCACATTGCTGTGGGTGGTCATAAAGGCATCCAGTGTTACCAGGCTGGCACCGGAGTCGTTTATGTCTATCCTGCGTATGGGAGAATAGAATGATCCTTTCTGGCCGGTCATTGACCATTTAAGGCGGTAGTAGAGTATGCTGTCCGGGGTGAAGTTGACTGCATCGGTGTATGAGTATTGGCCCGGTATAATATGCTTTGCAGCAGTATCGATGATGGTTTCAAAGTGAATGCTATCGTTTGAGCGTTGCAATGTATAAACAGTAACGGCCGTATCTATGAGCGAATACCAGTAGGTAGCCACGTTTGTGCCGCTGCGGTAAGCTATAAAATTGAGGTATTCTGAATTGGCCGGTATAGTGCCGGTAGGGCCGCCATTATTGAACCAGAACTCTGACAATGTTTTTGTGGTAAAGTCAGCATAGTACCCCTTATCATATGGCACCCATGAAATAGCACTGTGCGGGTAGTAAGTAAATACACCGCCCGTATCGTCTGTCAGCGAAGCATTCTCAAGGCCGGGGTTAGCCGTATTATCATAGCTGGTAATGCCGAGCGAGTATGCATCTTTCAGTGGTGTGCAGGAAGGGCATGTAGAATCTTTCATTACCTGTACTACTTCGCTGTCCAGCAGGTACAGCCTGACATTCGTATTGCCTGATGGGTCTTTTGGTGTTTTTATGGTGTAGCTGCGGGGCATAGTGTATTGTGTCGCTGTTGCATTGGCCACATCTGCCTGCTTGTATAGTGTTACCTCTGCATTGTTGACGTCCTGTGAGGGCTGAACGGCAGCTACCAGTTGATCGCTGGTGGTGTAGTCGCCCCGTGTGTTACCCGTAAGGTCTTTGCTTACAGATGTAACTCCAGTGGCAGGAGCAATACCACCTGCATAATCGTACACATGTACGTCATCTATCGAAACGCCTTCAAACGTAGCACCAGGATCGGAATACAGAACAAACCTGAAGCGGATGATCGTGCCGGAGCCTAAAACAGCAATAGGAGTAGTAGCTACATGCCAGCGGTTGTGTGCCTGGTCTTTCCATACGTTAGCTACTGAGTCGTACCAGTTTGTTCCTTGTCCCGGGCGGCCAAGCTTGCGCCAGTTAGCGCCATCGAATGAGTATTCTACAAATGCAGCATCACAGAGGGTGCTGCCACAATTCTCAATTTCCATGGCCGTGCTGAAACTAAGCATAGGAACACTAAGCCCCGATATATCGAAGCAAGGTGAATAGAGGTATGATGTTTCCAGGTTGTTGTAGTTGCCCGACAGATTTGTCTTCCAGGCCTTTGTGCCACTGGCCGCTTTGTTTGTTTTAGGGGAAGTCGGCATACCGTATTGCCATGAATTATTAATGCCATCACTATAAAAGCCCCCGTTGCCATTCTCAAAATTTTCGAGGTATGGGTATGAAGAAATGATCTGTGTATTGCGGATATGATAGTTCAGTATGCTGTCATTAAGCGTATAACTGTCGCCTGCAGCGGCAAGCCACACATTGATATTGTGCGTGGCACCGGGTGTGATATCCAGTTCCTTGCCGAACGTGTAGTTGATGTCTGTCTTGCCTTTTATAGAGTCGATAACGCCGGTGTAGGTAGTGCCATTGTCGAAGTTGTAAAATAACTGCACATTGTGCAGTGTATTGGCAACGCCATTATGCACCTTGATGACCAACGGTACCGTGGATGGCAGGCCACAGTTAGAAATAGGAGGAGAAACAATACTTGCCAGCACTGCATCATTAGTGACGGTGTATATTTTTACATTGTCCATTGTCAGGCCGTTACCGTAGTTGATACCGGCGATAAGAGATGTGTCATTTTGCCCGAAAGATATCTGGCTGCTGGAAGTGAAGTTGTGTTTATTTGCTCTTACAGCATCAGTAACAGATGCGGACAGCACATGCCTGAGGTAGCCGGGATACTGGCTGAGATCGTAGGTATACAATGTATTCCATGCAGAGGTATCGCTGCCACGTGCTGTTACTAAATTACCATTGCTGGATTTTGGTGTGCTGTGTAATACATAGTCAAAATCCAACCGCACTTCTGTATTGGCAGTGTCGTAGTTAGATAGGTTGAAGGTGCCTACAAACGTATTCTTGCTGCCGGTATGAACATTCATAATGTCATCAAGGCTCACTGAACGAATACCACTGATCTCCAGTTCATCGTTCATAAATGAACGCATGCGGCCGGTATCTGTGCTGTTGAAAAAATCCCAGTGTGCGTTTGGCGACATGCCTACAGAATCATGGGTAACAGATATGATACCCATAGATTCAAAGTCATCAGTGAATGCTGTACTGAGATCAACAGGGTCGTTTGGCAGATTGAGCACAGTAAAAGATAAGGTGTCATTGGTCTTTTGCGGATCAGCAGCATCCATGTTGCTGATGGCTACGGTTATTTTGTAAGTGCCAGTCGTACCAAGTGACAAGCCGGTAACATTTATCAGTGCGGCATCTTTCGCAGGTATCGTTCCGGGGTTGGAAACAGACTGCCATGGGTCTGTATTTACCTGCCATGATACCGTATAGTTGTTGCAGTCTGCACCATACAGGTTGCGAAGCCTCAGCTTCAGCAGTGTGAGTGCGCCCAGTTCTGTGCTGGTGAACATTCTGCCTGTAGCAGGGGATATTACCTTCTCTATCACTATATCACCTGCAGATGACGGGTTATTACAATTACCATCGTTAGCTATCCTGCTCACTGCTACACTGCGATAGCCATTAATGCCATCTATCACAGGCTGAACGGCCACATAAGACCTGTCTGTCAACGACATGCCTCCGAATGAGAATACAGTATCTGTAGTAGT
>JAOQAP010000050.1 GCA_025963465.1 Flavipsychrobacter sp. | reverse complement strand
AAGATTTCAGTAAAGAACCACACCGTAACAAGCTAAACATCATTATCACCAGGACAACGCACCTGGCCTACCATACAGGACAAATGGTTCTACTCAAACCATAAAAACGAACCGGCCAATCAAAAACAATAATTATGGACAAGCACGATTATACTGTAAGCATCCTGGTAGACAAGACGCCAAAGGAAGCATTTAATGCCATCAACAATGTTCGCGGATGGTGGCAGGGTGAAATAGAAGGTGGCACAGACAAGCTTAATGATGAGTTTACTTATCAAATGGGAGACATGCATTTTTCAAAACAAAAAATAACAGAGCTGGTACCCAACCGGAAAATAGAGTGGCTGGTCACCGACAGCAAACTGAGTTTTATAAAAAGCAAAAGTGAGTGGACAGGGACAACGATCACCTTTGATGTCTCTGCACTAAACAACAAAACCCAGGTCCGCTTCACGCATTCCGGCTTGGTTCCCGAAATTGAATGTTACGGTGCATGCTCAAACGCCTGGGGCCAGCTTGTCCAGCAAAGCCTGTTCAGCCTGATAACCACCGGCAAAGGCAAAAAGATTTTTTAGCAATTACCGGTGCTTTGACCAATGATAAAAGCGGAAACATTATCCTTTAGGGTGATGTTCCCGCTTTAGTTTTTACTGTAAACCCGATAAGCCATCCTATATATAACGCATCACCTTTGCGGGTGATTTAAAGCTTGGTGGAGAATACCGGAGTCGAACCGGTTAACATCATAACCATAACCAGCAATGCACCGGTAACTATCAGGTAATTATAAAACATTACGGAAATTTATATTATTTTTGATTGCAAAATATCCCCATGTTATTATGAAATATATACTCTCGGTTGGTTACTGTGTCTTGGTTCTTTGTAATACGGCTGTGGCACAAAGCCCGTGTAATATTAATGTTACGCCGCCACCTGCCGGGTACAATGCTTTTTATAAAAAGTATATATCCGTAAATGGCATACCTGTTATTAGCTCCGGAAAGGTATCTGACAGTGCTTTCTGCATAGCTGCTGACATTGTATATAAAATGACACAAAAACTGACTACGGCACAGCGGGATGCTATGATAGCAAATGGTGCGCAGCTGGCCATAATGTCGGAAAACGAAGTAACAACGGATATACCTGAGCACAGCGATCTGTATACAGTGTTTCCCTCCTCCGACTGGAATAAGTACCGCGGAATAGGCGGGGTAATAGGCAGAGCTACCACATCCTGTGCAGAAGAAAATCTTTTGTGCTACTCAACCGATATATACATTGGGGAAAATATCCTGGTACATGAGTTTGCGCATGCTGTTCATGTTCTTGGGCTGGAAACAACAGATGCCGGCTTTAAAACCAAACTGGAGGGTATCTACAATAGCGCAGTATCAAAAGGATTGTGGTATAAAACATATGCCGGCAGCAACTATACGGAGTACTTTGCAGAGGGTGTACAGGATTGGTTCAATACGAATATAGAAGCAATACCCACTAATACCGTCCATAATCAAATAAACACACGTGCGGAATTGCAGGCTTATGATGCAGACCTGTACAATCTGATCAGCCTCTACTTTATGAACGATACCTGGGTGCCTACGTGCGATGTATCAACCGTAAAACATACATCTGTTCAATATCTTCCGGTCTCGAAAGTATCTGTATACCCAAACCCATTCAGCAATAGGATAATATTGAATAACGCAAAACCCCGTGCGACACTGGAGCTGAGCAATGCTATTGGTCAACTCATCTGGGCAGGTAGCGATATTGCTACCCGCGATTTTTCTTCATTACAATATGGAGTTTACTTCCTGAAAGTAAGCAGCGAAGACGGCCTGCAGGTCTTCAGACTAATGAAAGAGTAAGATAAAAAAGGTAAAATCGCTTAAAGGCATTAAATCTGGTGAAGAGTTCGATGGCCTTTCGATCTAACCAAACAACTCAATATAAAACAAAAAATCGCCCGAAGGCGATTTAAAGCTGGTGGAGAAGGGCGGGAATATGTCGAACTTTTTTGTTGAGGATTTAGAAAGATTTCAAGACACGATTGGTAGGAAAAAGTAACAGTTGAAATTACGAGGATGGGAGAAACTTACATGATTTTCCGCGAGTAAACCGTAGAAAGTCAGATACTGCTACTTGATTTACAGCACCACTCATATACGAAAAGTATTAATGAATTAGTGTGAACGGCTTTTCCATAGCTTTACAGACTTCCTATAAAAAGGAGCCATTCCTCATGAAATACGAAAGCGCTTTTATACTTTTTGATAAGCATAGAAACTTGAATGGACATATTATCAAGCAAGGTGCTATTCTGATAGCGAAAGTCTTTATAGCACCCACTGATAAAGCAGAGTTTGATAAATTTATGTTTCACCTCTTCAGGCATAACTTGCATGTTTCCCCTGAATTTGCGGAGCAAGTTAGAACGATGGACGTTGATGTATACGTACTGTATTTCGACAAAACCAAAGGAGTATCAAATACGATGTTCCTCAATAATTTTATTGCAGAAGTTATACCACTCGAAGACCTCTATAATAACGTGGGTTAGTATTCACAGATACTGAACGCAACCAGCCTAATTTTTCATATGCTATTACCGCTCGGGAAGGCAAATCTTTTTTCATAGCGTGCTTACTAACATTTTTTTAGGTGAGTTTTAAACCATAAGCCTCAGCATACCTCAATGATTGGATCTTCTTGCCGTTTTCCGGTAATTTGTGGGCCAAATGGCGAGTTTTTATATTTATATACTACACAATAACTCTTGCATTACAGTATTAGTAGAGTAAAGCTTTCTCTTAGGCTATATCCACCTTTCTTTTTACACCTTCTCCAAAAACAATTCAGATTCACGTGTTTATTTGCACTTTTGCAAATATGAAATTACTGGTAATCGAGGACGAACGGGCATTGTCCGAAAGCATTTGTGCATATTTAAACGGGGAACAGTTTACCTGTGAGGTAGCCTATGATTACCTTTCTGCTTCAGAAAAGGTACATATGAACGAATATGCCTGCATAATTCTTGATATAACGCTCCCCGGCGGAAACGGCCTGCAAATACTAAGGAAGTTAAAGGAACAAAGGAAGGATGAAGGGGTATTAATTATAAGTGCCCGTAACTCTCTGGACGACAAGTTAACTGGCTTAACCATCGGTGCTGACGATTATCTCACTAAACCATTTCATCTCGCTGAGCTTGCCGCAAGAGTTAACGCAATAATCAGACGGAAATCTTTTGAAGGCAATAATCAAATAGTTATCGATCATCTTACCCTTGATCTTATCAATCGAACACTAAAGTCTGAAGATCAAGCAATATTCTTAACACGAAAAGAGTATGACTTGTTGCTTTATTTCATTAGCAACAAGAACAGAGTTGTAACAAAAGAGGCAATTGTGGAACATCTTTGGGGAGACGATATTGATTCAGCAGATAGTTACGATTTCATTTATACGCATATTAAGAACTTGCGTAAAAAGCTGATGCAGGCAGGATGCCCTGATTATATTCAGGCCATTTACGGAATAGGTTATAAGTTTTCAATTAATCACTAGGAAGATATCTTCAATGAAGCTATTCGCAAAATACAATCGCATAAATCTTACAGCAATGGCTGTACTGTTTGTGCTATCTGCATTTACATACTATTCTATCATCAATTGGGTTTTGATACACGAGTTGGATGAAAGCCTCGATCAGTATCGGATTAAAATTGCTGAATTCGTTTCTAAAAAACATGAGCTACCAACAATTGAAAGTGTTGATGATTTGCAAGTGCAATACAAGGCTGTGACCGTCCCTACCAACAAAAACTATGAACTGGTTGTTCTTTATAATACCTCAGAACAGAAGAATGAAAAGTTCAGGCGTCTATTATATAGCCAACAGGTGGGCGGGCAATATTACGAGGTTTCTATTGCTAAGCCCCTGGAAGGGGTTCACTTAATGGCAAAACTTATTGCAGGCACAACATTGATACTATTTCTGGTAACCATCGTTATTTCGCTATTGGTGAATCATCTCTTATTAAGACGCTTGTGGACCCCATTTTTTAGGATTATAGACTCAATAAGAAAGTACAAGCTCGATAGCAGGGAGCCCGTATATCCAGACACCGATATTGATGAATTTATTATGATGCGAAATGCCTTGAAAGAAATGATAGCTAATACAGAACGTGATTATCGTACGCTAAAGGAGTTTACTGAAAATGCCTCGCATGAGCTACAAACCCCACTGGCTATAATCCGATCAAAGCTCGATTTGGTAATACAGGAAGAAGGGTTATCAGAAAAGCAAGTCTCTGCTTTGCAAAGTGCATATGCTAATATTAAAAGGCTCACGACCATGAACCAATCATTGTTACTACTGGCGAAAATTGAAAACAGGCAATATTCCACCAATGAGTCAATAGATGTTGCTAAAAAAGTAAACGAAAAGCTTGATGACTTTAAAGAGTTTTGGCAAGACAAAAATATCAAGCTCACTGCGAATCTTGATGATAGTAGCATTGTTGCAAATTCCGATATGATTGACCTGCTGCTCGCCAACCTGCTGAGTAATGCGGGAAGACACACTCCCGCAGGAGGAACAATTGACATAGGTAGCGGACCCGGTGAATTGCAGATCAGAAATACAGCTCAGGATAAGGCGCTTGACAAATTGAGGTTATTCACTCGTTTCTACAAGGAAAAAACTTCAAATACTTATAATGGCCTTGGTTTATCAATCGTAAAACACATTTGCGACCAGGCCGGAATAACTATCGAATACAATTTCGAACGCAACGAACATATTTTTTCATTACGATGGTAACCTTTCCTTACAGGGTGTTACCTAAATTTCTACAGAATACCCGCGTAAGTTTGGTGTGGATAAAATAGTTTTATGAGACTTTTAGTGGTAATTGCCCTTTTATTGATAAATAGTACTGGTTTTTCGCAAAGCAAAGGAAGCAACAAAATCGAGGGCAAGATCGTAGATTCCATAACTGGTAATCCAATAGAATATGCAACGATAGTGCTTATCGAAAATTCGCTCGGCAAGACTGTAGATGGGGCGACAGCTGATTCACTGGGAAAATTTAAGCTAATGGGTGTACCTATAGGAAGCTACTCTTTGGTCGTGGATTTTATAGGCTACCACAAAGCGACAATAAATGTAAACATCCTAGAAAGTAAGCAGACAGCATCGCCATATATAATTCATCTCTCGCCGCTCCTGCGCCAGCTAAAAAGCGTGACTATAACTGCCTCTGCGCCGGTATTCGAAAGCAAAATCGATAAGATGATCTATAATGCAGCCAACGATGTTACAGCTCAGGGTGGTATTGCATTGGACGTCCTAAAGAAAGTGCCCCAAGTTGCTGTAGATATTGATGGCAACGTCGAACTGCAAGGCAATGGCAACATCAGGTTCCTTATAAATGGAAAGCCCTCAACAATGTTCGGTAATAGTTTGACCGATGCTTTATCATCTATACCAGCCAGCCAGATAAAAAGCATTGAGGTTATCACTGTGCCCGGTGCTAAATATGATGCACAGGGTACAGCCGGTATTATAAACATCATTTTGAAAGAAACCAAGGTACAAGGCATGAGTGGAAGTGTAAATGCATCTGGCGGTACATTACTGGAGAATGGATCGCTCAATTTAAGTTACAGGCACAATAAATGGGGGTTGACCGCCTTTTACAGCGGCAATGCACGTTTGCCAAAACAAACGTATTCACATCAAGACCGGTCATTTGCTGATAGCGCTAACCGGATCGGACACGTTATTCAGGATGGCAGCCTAAGTTTTGATAGGAACGGGTATCAATCAGGACTGACGTTTGACTGGGATGTCAACGAGAAGAACAACATAGGCATGTCAATAGGCTACGAACATTTCAGTAATCATACCGCTGGTATAACAAAAGTTCAGGATATAGACGGCTATTCAGGTTCTTCTACCGATATCACTCGCTCGTCAGACAACCATTCGTTTAATAATTCAATTGAGGCGAGTTTCAGTTATAAAAGGCGTTTTGCAAGAAAAGAACAAGAGCTAAATTTTTCAGCAACATCAAGCTATGGCCTGCCTTCTATGGAATTTTTCCAACACCAGGAATATATAAATCAGCAAAGTCCTTTTGCAGGAATACACAGCAAAAATATGGGTAAGGAAATTGAAACAAATATTTCTCTTGACTACACGCATCCCGTGAATGACGATATTGCTATCGAGACAGGATTGAAAACCATCATTGAGACAATTGGAAGTGATGCAAATGTTTATATGTTTAATACTGTCAGTTATTCTTACCAATATGACGCTTCGCAATCATATAGCCTGACTTATTTGAGGAATATATATGCTGGTTATTTGTCTGGGACATTTACATTGCTGCATTACCTAAACGTAAAAGCTGGCGCAAGGTATGAACATACCGATACGAGAATTGACTTTCCCGGTCTATCTGTTCCGCCATACGAAACCTTAGTGCCATCAATTATTTTCTCGCATTCATTCAAGAAACAAACGGTTAAATTAGCTTATACCCGCAGAATAGAAAGGCCGGACTACCGGGAGATAAATCCTTTTCTAAATGTGTCAGACCCATACAACATTTCCACTGGCAATCCTTTGCTAAAACCAGAAATAGGGGACAATATTGAATTTGGATATTCGCGGCCAATTGGTAGTGATGGGAATTTGTACATTGCCATTTTTGAGCGGATAAACAGTCAGGATATAAAGCCATACACTACTTTCTTCCCAACCTACATGATCGGTGATTCTATCTATACCAATGTTACTGTGAGCAGTAGAACTAATATAGGTACTGAGCAAAATACCGGAGTATCAGTATCTGGCTCCGTGCCACTTTTCAAGCATATGAAACTGCGCGGGAATATAATGGCGGCTAACAGGCATATAATAAACAGTGTTGATGGTAATATTATAAACAGCCTGAGTTGCAGAGCAAACGTGAACCTTAACTATACGGCTCCAAAGGATTGGGTATTCGAAACATTTTGTGACTACCGCTCACCCTTCAATAATATTCAGGGAAAACAACCCCAAGTACTTACTTATACCTTCGCGTTAAGAAAGCAATTACTGCAAAAGAAGTTGAGTTTTGGACTAACAGTGTCTAATGTTTTTAATAAGTACATCAGGGAGCTAACGACTATTAACACTGACAGCTACACATCTTATTCGTTTCGCAAAGTTCCTTATAGGTCTGTGGGTATTAGTCTAAGCTATAGATTCGGAAGATTGGAATTCAAGAAAGGTAAGGAGGATGTATTAATGCAGAATAATAGTCAGGTTGATTAGAACTTTTTAAAAAGACATCGCATCCGGACTATTAGTTGATACCGGATACGATGCAAATAAAAATGAAAGCTTAGTCCTTTGCCGTTTTTACATACTTGCCATTGGCGTCAAAGATCAGAGCCGTTTTGTTTATCTCGGCCTCATAGAAAACTTCGCCATTGGCCTTGGTGATTTTTGCAGCGCCTTTCACTTTGCTGTTCTTGTAATGCTCCTTGACGTAATCCATCGTCTTTGCCGGCAAAGATGAAACAGAAACCTCATTCTCGGTTTCTACCAATTTGCCCTGCCCGTCAAATACTACAGACATCTTTATGCCATTTTCAGAAAAGTTCACCTCGTAATCAGCATCCTCTTTTTCCCATTTTACTTTGGTGGCTCCGGGATACTTTGCGGAGAAACTTTTTTTGGCCGCATCGGGAACTTTCACTTTTCCCTGAGCCATAGATTGGTTTGTAACCATAAAGCAGGCCCACGCAACCACAATGAAATATCGTTTCATATTGCTATAAT
>JAOQAP010000269.1 GCA_025963465.1 Flavipsychrobacter sp. | reverse complement strand
CATACATTATCTGTCCTGAAGAGTACCAGTATTTCACCACACCATCTTCTGTTATCACGCTTACATCATCAAATGAAAATGTAGGTAATGTTAACTTCAAGAAACACCTTGGTGGTATGTACACCATCACTCCGTATGAAGTTCCTACAGTGATTGTATGTTTTGGCGGCGATGGATTAAGTATATATCCTAATCCTACTACCGGCCTGATGAACATACAGTGGCAGGGCCAGCCTATCGGTAGTGGTTCTGTAAGGATCACAGATATAGTAGGTCATGAAGTATATCGTTCAGCATTAAACATCAATACAGTTTCAGGTATACAACAGCTGAACCTCAGCGGCTTTGCAAATGGAGTATACATGATCTCTGTAAAATCAGAGAACATCAACTATAGCGGAAGATTGCTGATACAGAAGTAAGTAAGTACATAATGCATAATTAAGAACGGGCGCCATGTGCGCCCGTTCTTAATTATGTTGAGTACTGTCGGTTACCTTTTATCGTAGCTATACCATGCAATACCTGACTTAGTAGGATGCTGCAGGGTCAGGTTGTTTGCTGATAAGTTGATGAGGTCGTAGTTAATAGTGTCATGTAATGCATAAGCTACCCATAGATGATCTTTGCTTAGCGCCCATGAGAAACGTAGTTGAATAGATGTGTCGCCGCCATATACATCTTGCTCTACGCCTGTGTAGTCTTTATTGAATGTGATCCGGTAGTCCTGTGCAACGGGCACTACGTGTTTTTCTTCTTCTTCTATAGCGCCGTTATTATTATCGTCGGTTGCCGTCTGCGCCAACTTCCAGGTGCCCTGCATTCTGGTGTATGGGGTTGCCGGTGCTTCTTGTTTCGCACAGGAATGTAATCCTATGCAAATAGGTGTAAACACTGTGAAAAATACTAAGAAATTCCTGCTCCTGCTCATATACGCCAGATAGGTAAAACATGTCCGGACATGTCCGGGCTTAGTGCCCTGAAACAAATTTACTGAAAAGGACGTATAAAGAGTGTTAAGGTTCTTTAATAATCGCCGTGGGTTGTTGTTCCCAATTGGCTTAGTGCATCTTCCAGTTGCTTGTCACTTGGTGCTATCCCGTGCCATTCATGAGTGCCTTCCATGAAGCTTACGCCTTTGCCCATAACAGTGGTCATGATGATGCAGATAGGCTTGCCATTACCGGTAGCAGCCTTTGCTTCGGCCATTACCTTAAGTACATCTACCATGTCATTACCATCCATTTCCATTACGTGCCAGTTAAATGCTTCGAACTTGCCACGGAGGGGGTTGAGGTTCATTACTGAATTGGTAGAACCATCTATCTGCTGACCGTTAAAGTCGATAGTAGCAATGAGGTTGTCTATTTTGTGGTGGGCTGCGAACATAACTGCTTCCCAGTTCTGGCCTTCCTGCAGCTCACCATCGCCATGCAATGAGTATACAATGTGGTTGTCATTGTTCATCTTCTTAGCGAGTGCAGCGCCAGATGCGACACTTAAGCCCTGGCCAAGGGAACCACTTGCAATACGCACACCGGGCAGATGCTCGTGTGTGGCAGGGTGGCCCTGTAAGCGTGAATTGATATGACGGAACGTGCCCAGCTCACTCACCGGGAAATATCCGCTGCGTGCCAGCACACTGTAAAATACCGGTGATATATGTCCGTTGGATAAAAAGAAAAGGTCTTCGCCTGCGCCGTCCATATCAAAGCCCGGCTTGCGGTCCATGATATTGAAATATAGTGCTGTAAGGAAATCGGTACAACCGAGGGAACCGCCGGGGTGGCCGCTCTGCACTTTATGTACCATTCTTACTATATCGCGGCGCACCTGTGTGGCCATTACTTTCAGATTATTGCTGTCCATTGGTATCGGTAAATTGAGTGCAAAAGTAGCGGATAACCCGCATTTTTTTCAAGAAAAATATAAACGAAGTTTCAGTTGCTTAAATTGCAGTCAGAAATGGAATTTTCAAAAGCAAATAAAAAATATTTCACAACCCATCTTACGGATTGGCATGCGACGATAAATAACCGTAGCCTGCCGTGGAAGAGAGAGAAAGATCCCTATAAAATATGGTTGTCAGAAGTAATATTACAGCAGACACGCTCTTTGCAGGGGTTGCCTTATTATCTGCGTTTTACTGAGACCTTTCCTACTGTTGGCGCAATGGCCGCGGCAGAAGATGAACAGGCTTTCAGGCTATGGCAGGGGTTGGGATATTATAACCGGTGCAAGAATATGCTTGCTACCGCCCGTTATATAGCCAGTGAGCTTGGTGGAGTATTTCCTGATACCTATGGAGGTTTGCTGGAGTTGAAGGGCATAGGGCCTTATACTGCCGCTGCAATAGCCTCTTTTGCCTATGGGCGGCCAAATGCAGTGGTTGATGGTAATGTGTACCGAGTATTGTCCCGCTACTTTGGAATAGATACGCCGTTTGATATCACAGAGGGAAAGAAACTATTTGCAACCCTGGCACAGGAGCTTTTGGACACAAAAGACAGTTCTGCCTACAACCAGGCTATTATGGACCTTGGGGCTACCGTATGCAGCCCACGTAAGCCATTGTGCGGTCAATGCCCGCTGCAAAAGCATTGTGTAGCATATCACCAGGGGCTTATCGAACTATTGCCGGTAAAAAGCAAGAAACTGGTGGTGCGCAAACGGTATTTCCACTACCTGGTGCTGAAATGGCAGGACGAAGTATGGATACACAGGCGCGGGGCAGGGGATATATGGGAAAATCTGCATGAGCCTTACCTCATAGAGCATGATACGCCACTCGAACTGAAGCAATTGCTGAAGACTGAACAGTTTAAAGCGCTGGGGCTGCAATACAATACCGTAAAAGATGTAGAAAGCGGTAAACAACGCCTGACGCACCAGCTGATAGAAAGCAGGTTCTTTGTCGTAGATCTGCTGAAAAAACCTGTGGTAGATATTCCGGACAGTGCGTGGCGTTCTGCCATTGAGGTGGGAAAAGTGGGATTCCCCAAAACAGTTCTTTCTTTTTTAGAAAATAATTTATACTTTTAGGAATCATCAAGTTATAATTATTCTTAATTGAAATTATGAAACTGATATGAGAGGCGTAAACAAAGTAATTCTGATCGGAAATATTGGCAAAGAGCCCGACCTGCAATACCTGGAAGGGAACATTGCCGTCGCCAAATTCCCACTGGCTACCACGGAGACCTACAAAGACAAAACAGGCAACCTCGTATCGCAAACCGAATGGCATACAGTAGTGCTGTGGCGCGGCCTTGCAGAGCTAGCGCAGAAGTACCTGCACAAGGGCAGCCTTGTGTATATAGAAGGCCGTATAAGGACACGCAACTGGGAAGATAAAGACAAGAACAAGCGCTTCAGCACAGAAATACTGGGCGATAACCTGGTAATGCTGGACAAGCGCAAAGAGCAGGAAGGCGCGGTAGAAGCGCCGCCGCAGGATACTTCGAATTTTCCTGATATGAATTTTAGTAGTGGCACAATAGCCGGTTCCGCTTCAAAAGACGATTTGCCCTTTTAACTCCCAAAAAAATTGGCATTATTTTTTTAGTATTAAAAAAAAGGAAAGAAATAATGCTGATTTCTATTCCTTTTTTTAATTTTGATACAATTACCAAACTAAGCACCACTTGGAAAGCACCGAAGGCGATACGAATCCTATTTCATTATTCTTGCAATCTACTGCCGGCAATTTTTCGCCTACTAATGCCACTATACTCATAATAGCCATACTTATACTACTGCTCATGTCTGCAGTGATAGCGGGTGCGGAGACAGCCTTTTTCTCGCTGGCTATAAAGGATATCAATTACCTGAAGGCAAAGGAAAAACCAAGTGCGAGGATGGTGACACAACTGCTGGAGCACCCTAAAATGCTGCTGGCAACTATTCTTGTCTCTAATAATTTTATCAACATTGCGATAGTTATCTGCACCAACTTCCTGGTCAATTCCATGTTGTCGCATGATATGAACCGGATACTGGCCTTCCTGATACAGGTGGTATGTGTTACGTTCCTGCTCGTGCTGTTTGGTGAGGTGTTGCCCAAGGTATATGCCACGCAGAACAACCTGCGTATGGCATTGTTTGCAGCGCCGTTCATACGGGTGCTTGCCACTATCTTCAACCCTATCAGCCGCACGCTGGTGAGCTCTACCAACTTTATAGAAGGTAAGCTGGGGTCGAAGACGAACAAGAACATCAGCAATGAAGATTTTGAGCATGCCATAGAGCTTACCGTAGGGCACACTGCTACGCGTGAAGAAGTGAATATATTTAAGGGCATACTCAAGTTTGGCAACATAAGCGCCAAGCAGGTAATGCGCACCAGGATGGACGTAAGTGCCATAGACTTTGATATGACCTTCCCTGAAGTAAGGGCTTATTGCCTGGAAGTAGGGTACTCAAGATTGCCAGTATACAAAGAAAGCCTGGATCATGTAGCAGGTGTGATACATACCAAAGACTTCCTGCCGCATATAGACAAAGACGACTTCGATTGGCATGGCCTGATGCGTAGTGTATACTTTGTGCATGAAGGTAAGCCTATTGAAGACCTGCTGAAAGAATTCCAGCAGAAGCGTAATCACTTTGCTGTTGTTGTAGATGAGTTTGGAGGCACTTCAGGCATCATAACGCTGGAGGACATCATGGAAGAGATCATCGGCGACATCAAGGATGAATTTGATGAAGACGACCTGCATTATAAAAAGATAGACGACCACAACTTTGTTTTCGAAGGCAAGACACTTATCAACGATGTATGCCGTGTGCTGGGATTGCCATCTGATACATTTGATACAGTGCGGGGTGAGAGTGACTCGCTGGCAGGGCTGGTACTGGAAATATCAGGCAAGTTTGCCGCAGTGAATGAGACCGTGAGCTACGAGCAATACACCTTCACTGTAATGTCCATACAGAAGATGCGTATAGAGCGTGTAAAGGTGACTATAGAGGAGCCCGCAGCGGAAGAAGAATAAAACCCAAACCTCCGCAAAAAAAGTTTTTTAAGATGAAAGAAGTAAAAGCCATTCGCGATGTGAATGGCTTTTACTTTTAATAATGAAGATGCTACTTATGTAGCATTACATACCCATTTCATCTGCGCTTGGGCCGTAGGTGCCGGGGATAGGCACATCGAGCAGGCGGAGGAATACGCCTAGTTGGGCGCGGTGGTGAATGATCTGGCTCATGCACATGCGCAGCACGTCTTCCTTCGGCCTTACGCTTATTACTCTTTCTCCATAGCTCATGGTCCAGTTCTTAGCCAGGTCTTCGTCAGTGGCTTTGCCGAGGGAATCAAGGCCCATTGCCTGCATCTCATCAAAATAGGCCAGCAGCTCTGCCCGGGTGTTGATAGTTTCCTCTGGTTGGGCGGCTACGTCCAGCCTGTCGGTTTTCAGTGTGATGGTCACCCAGCCCGATATTTCTGCGAGGTGGGTAACCAGTTTGCGGATGGTCATGCTTTTTGGGTGGGGCTGCCAGTCGAATTTGCCATCAGGTACTACGGAGAGCATTTTGCGTGTAGAGATCCCTTCCTGTTCCATTTGTTCAATGAATTTCTGTGTCGTTGTCATAATCTGTTTTGTTTTGTTGACACAAAGAAATACACGCCCACTGACAGCCCTATGGCAGTCTGAAATTTGCCCTGGAAAAATATTTTTACATAACGGGTACGCAGGCTAATTGCAGGCTGGCGATGTAGTCATTTAGCGTAATGTGTTTTTCCCGCTTAAATGGAATGCCGGTTTTGGTGAGCTTTACTATGCGCATTACCTTGAAATCGCGGTACTCGTGGCGCAGGTGGCACCAGGCTATAATGTGCCATGCAGCGGCATAGAACACCAGGCCTATTGGTTCCAGTTTGCGCTTGCTGGCAACGCCATCGGTGTTGCTGTATTCTACCTCTATGATGTGCTTGTCTGATATGGCAGATTGCAGGGTAGCGAGGTAATCTAAATTGCCGGAGAAATGATCAGACACACGCATTTTTATGCTGTTGTTCAGTTGCTCCAGCCTGTCTTTTTCGCGGGTATGCAACACAGCCTTTACTTTATTGAGCATGGTGGCGTAGTGCGCGTGTATAGACCTGTCTGCAAAGCCGAATATGACCTTCTCCATAAGCAGTAACGCGTTGGCCTCTTCCGGGGTAAAGGAAACAGGCGGCAGGAAATAACCCTGCACGAGGAAGTAGCCCCTGTTCTGCTCAAAGCTGACAGGAATGCCCTGCTCTGACAGCGCCTTTACATCGCGGTAAACCGTGCGCACACTGATGCCGAACTTCTCTGCTATCTTCTCTGCAGGGACGTACTTTTTAGACTGCAGCATAGTGGTGATACCAAAAAGGCGGTCAATGCGGTTCATTGGCGTACTGTTTATGTAAAAGTAACGATCATTAACTGTTTCCCTGCGGTGCAAACCGCAGCACTTCAACTCCATCAACGGTTACTGTGCCAAAGAACATTTCTTTAGGCCTTACCCACACACCTTTGTCTCCATATAATGCTCTATAGACCACTGCTTCCTCAAGTGTTTCTGAGTGGGTTGCAACGTAAAGGAATTGGTACAGGTTCCCTTTGTAGTGTTTGAATAGTTGATTGTGAAATATCGTATTCTCCATGTTGTATGATTACCTCGCAATAAAACTACATTATTTTTTTGTCGGAAAAAGATCAGTATTGCGAAATGTTCAATGTAAATAAAACGTTTCGCTGTAATTTTGATAAATGATGTTGTGTAATCGGAGTGATAAGGGTTACTTACGTGCGCTGATACGATGTTGTATTTTGATTTTATGTTCCTGTTATGCATCCGCGCAGACGCTCGTTGTGGATAGCAATGGAGAAAAACTAAGACAATTTTATCTCAGTCTCGATGTAAGTCATTTGTGGCTCAAAGGGCATGATATTGATTGGGAAACAGGTCTCCCTAACGGTGGATTTGCAAACAAAACCTACTGTACAAAATTTGTTGCTGCAACATGCAAGCGCCTTAATATCTATACGCAACGCCCTTCAGGACCCGGACATTCCTTTTCTGCAAATACCTTGTATGATTGGATGAGTACAAAGGAAGCTCAAAAGAAAGGCTGGGTTCGGATTGAGGCAGGGAGCCTTATCTCTATGTACAGCGCAGCACAGCAATATGCTAATGGAGGGAAAGTCGTTGTTGTTTTATATAAAGATAAAAGTGGCAACACTCCGGGGCATTCCGCTCTCGTAAGACCTGCTATCATTGGTTACGATGACCTTGTTAATGTAGGACCTGTTTTGATGCAAGCTGGGAATATAAATTCAGATTCTGTGCGGCTAACAAAAACTTTCGGCAAGGCAGTAAAAAACTTTCCGGACGAAAATATTTTGTTTTATTTCAATGACAATAAAATTTGGTGAACTTTATTTACGAATGTCTGCAACCAATATAATGTTACGAGGTTCGCTGAAATAATTACGCAGGTCTTACCGGACTGCCACCCCATTCGCTGTTAGATTGGAGGTTCTCGCCTTTCATTACGAGGGATAGCGGGTCTACGTTCACGTTGTCGCCTATCTCACTGTCGTAGAGGATGATGGTACGGGCGCCTATGCTGCACTGCTTGCCTATTTTCACGGGGCCTACTTTCATTACCCTGTCTTCAAACAGGTGGGTCTGCGGGCCACAGTCTTCATTCATGGCGGTATCATCGCCTATGGCTACCATGTCATACTCGGTAATGTCGGTGGTGTTCATCCACACCCGCTTTCCGGTCTTTACACCAAACAGGCGCAGGATGATAGGCAGCCATGGTGTGCCCCGCATAAAGTCGAGCAGGAAGGGAACAGATAGCGCTTCGTAGGTAGAAGTGATGGCCTCGCTGCGCCATACCTTAGATGTCCACATTGGTTTTTGCTCCGGCTTATAGATACCCACTGTAAGCCATTTCAGCAGCAGGGTAACCAACACTGTAGGGAAGCCCATATAGAACAGGTAGTAGAAGGGCAGGTACAGCGTTACCTTCCACCATGGCTTTTCCACCACCAGGTCATGCGCATAGGCTATGAACAAAATGCTGCAAATAAGTATCACGGTTTCAGGTAGTATGATGCGCAGGAACTCTACTATACTACGTGCCAGTACCTTCTGTGCCGATGGGCGTGCAGTAAGCTCAGTGGCAAATGTGCGGCTGGCCTGCCTGCGCGGCAACGCTATAGCCGGTGAGCCAAACCAATCCCTTGCTTCTTCCTTCGCCAGCTGCTCTGCAGATGGCGGGGTAGAGAGTACGCCTATCAGCATGCGCCCCGGCAGGTTGTAGCCCTGTGGTATGAGGGCGCTGTTGCCCACAAAGCTGTTGTTGCCGATAACGGTCTTATCCAGTATCAGCTGCTGCCCTCTCACGTCCGATTCGCCAAGTGTTACAGCGTCAGCCACAAATGCTCCTTTGCCTATTACCAGCAGGGGATGGGTAACACTGCTTGCTGTTGATATCTCCGTGTTCCTGCCCACCTTAGCACCCAGTGCACGGAACAGTAATGATATATATACCGTAGCATAAATAGGGTGGAGCACTATAAGCGACAGGCTCATGAGCTGGTCTGCAAACCACTTACGCACATAGAATAAACTGTAAACAGGATACTTACCCGGCTTTATGCCCCACTGCATTAAGCGGGTAAGCAGTACAGTAACCAATGTAAAGACGATGATGTAGCTAAGTGCCAGTGATGGTGTTACTATAAGGTAACTAAAGTCATAGTCAGGTGTGGAGTTGTCCAGGTTGTTCAGGATAATGATAGTAGGCAATAACGGTATGAGGATAACGAACGGGAATATCAGCAACATCAGCGTAAAGATGAGCGAATACCTGCGGCGCTTACCGTTAGATACCGGCAGTGGTTGTGGCAGGTCTTCTATCGCCTTTGTTTCTTTCAGCACAGCCGGGCTTCCCTGCCATACTTCTGCTGTGCCTATGGTCTTGCCTGCCTGCAGGTAGCTAAGGTCTGTAAGTTCACCCCAGTCTGCTACATTGGCGCCTCCGGCCACTATAGCGCTGCTGCCTATATAGGCGTGGTCGCCCAGCGTCACGCGACGTAGTTTCAGCATGCCATCTTCTACAAACGCATTATTGATGACCACCTGTGAGCTGATGCTCACGTCGCTGCCTATGGTCAGCAGGTCTTCTGCGCCTACGGTAAATGCCGCCAGTTGCGCATCCTTAGCCACCTTTACACCCATCCTGCGCAGGTAGCCGCCATATAACGGTGTGCCGTTCAGGAACTGTGATGGCAGCAATCGCTGCATGGTCTTTACAAACCACCACCTGAAATAGTATGTGCCCCATAGCGGGTAGTCGCCCTCTTTCATCTTACCTATCACAGCCCACTTAACAAGGATGCTGAATAAGGCAAATAAAGGTGGGATGAAGCAGAACATGCAGAGCGCCGTGGTAATGGCATAAGGTATGTTCTTGGTTTCCTCTACCACGTAGTAGTAACCCAGGTAGGGGAAGAATATCTGCACGGCAAACAGGCCATACATCAGCAGCAGAGATACTGTCTGTGCCAGCCAGCACCACATAAACCTGCCCTTGGGTATCTCGTTGAATATTCGTTTGGCTCTTGCCTCCTGTACCGGCTTTGCGGCCCAGTAGTCTACAAGAGCGCTCAGTGGCCTGTTCTGGTATATGTCTTTCAGCGATGCCTGCGGCACATTGGCCTCCTTTCGCAGCCGCGATACAAATGCCGCAGCCAATAAAGAGTGTCCGCCCAGGTCGGTAAAGAAATCATTGGTCAGCACTATTTCCCTGTTAGGGAAGAATTTTTTAAGGGCAGCTATCACACGGTCGCCAAGAGGCGCATCAAGGTCAATAACCTCATTGCTGATAGATACTGCATTTTCCAGCAGCATAGCAGGTACAGGCAATGCCTTCCTGTTTATCTTGCCGCTGGGCAGGCGGGGCATTTCCGGCAGCTGCATGATCACGCTCGGTATCATGTAGGCCGGCAATACTTTGGCCAGCTCCTCGCGTATCTGGTGTTGGTTCATGTTCACAGGGTCATCACAGACTACATAGCCTGCCAGGTGGTCCTGCCCGTTTACATCTTTCTTTACCGCTACAGCTGCAGCAGTTATATCTCTCAGGTTGCTGAGCTGATTTTCTATCTCGCCTAGTTCTATACGGTACCCACGCAGTTTTATCTGGTCATCAAAACGTCCCTGGAAGTCGATGCTTCCATCGGCATTGATAACAGCCGCATCACCCGTACGATACAATCTGTCGCCGGGTAGTGCTGATAAGCCTTCAGGTTTTGTGGCAAATTTCTGTTCGGTAAGCTCCGGCAGATTTATATATCCCGTGCTTAGCCCTGCGCCGGTAATGATCAGTTCGCCCCGTTCGCCTACCGGCAACAGGTTCAGCTTTTCATCTACTACGGCAAGGTTATAGTTGGGTAATGGTATACCTATGGTTATAGGGTCGCCTGGCTTCAGCGCTATCAGTGTTGCTGTTACTGTAGTTTCCGTCGGTCCGTAGCTGTTATAAAACTTACGTGATGGTATTGACCAGCGCGACAATACCTGCGTGGTACAAGCCTCGCCGCCTGCATTTACTATGCGTAAGGATGGAATATCATCCTCCATCACCGCCAGCAGGCTGGGCACGGCATGTAATACTGTTATGCGGTGCTTTCGCAATACTGCGTCCAGCTCATCAATAGATTTAGCTGTTGCGGCATCTGCCACCCATAGGGTAGCGCCGGCCATGTAGCTGATCCATGTTTCCTCGCACCACATATCAAACGATACGGAAAAGCCCTGGTACACGCGGTCGGTACTATTTACTTCCAGGACAGATTGTTCTGCCCGTACAAAATGGCATATCTGCCTGTGTGCTATCGGTATCCCCTTAGGTTTGCCTGTGCTGCCCGATGTATACAATACATAGGCCCAGTTGTCGGGTTGTGCTACAGGCGGTATTACTATAGTTTCATTATCCTTTGGTTGGGATACTACCGTAAACATCTGGCACGGCAGGTCCAGCTTGTCCTGGCTGATGTATCCTTTAGCTCCTACCTCTGTCAGCACGGTTTCCACACGTTCTGCAGGCATCTCCCTGTCCAGTGGCACATATGCTGCCCCCGCTTTCACTATTCCCAGCACTGCTATGTGTAGCTCCAGTCCACGGGGCCACCATAGGCCTATTGAATCGCCGGGTTTAACTCCGTTGGCTGCAAGGTGTGCAGCCATAGCATCACTCCACCTGTCCAGTTCAGCATAAGTAACAGATATGTCCTCAAATATCAGCGCAGTTTTAGCTGCATATTTTTTAGCTGACGCACGAAAAAGCTCTGCAAGAGTTTCCTCATGCAAAAGGTCCGGGCGGGTTGCTCCGAGTACTATGGCGGGTTTAATACTATCTGTCGTTGAAATAACTTGATTATTTAGGCGAAAAGTACAACAATTCTTATGCTCTTAACTGGATTATTACCAATTTCGTGCCTCAGAATAAGAGTTGTGGAAAAATCGCACTTTACTTCTTATTGTATTGTTATATAAGTTGTTAGCTCAGTAATAGACTGTTTTAAACCCCGAAGGTTTATTTCGTTCACTTTTTAATTGCTACTGTTTATTTTTACCACCAATTAAAGCTTATGACGCCCGAGAGAACCGAAAAAATTACCAGGGTACTTAACGCCAGGCAAAATGGCCTGGTGATGGTGATGGAAAATGTACACGACCCTCATAATATAGCTGCCGTCATGCGGACTTGCGAAGCTGTGGGTGTGCAGCACTTGTTTATAATAACAACCATATTGCCTACATATAAGCAATTTGGCAAGCGTGCATCGGCCAGTGCTGCCGGTTGGCTTACTATACACCAATATGAGGATGTTGCATCATGCATGGCTGCTGTTCGGGAAAAATGCGATAAGATATATGCCACGCACCTCGGCGTAGCATCACATTCCCTCTATGACCTGGACCTCACACAAAAAGTGGCATTCGTTTTTGGCAACGAGAAGGATGGAGTTACCAAAGAATGCCTGGAGCATTGCGACGGTAATTTCATTATCCCCCAGATGGGTATGGTGCAGTCGCTAAACATATCAGTTGCCTGCGCAATAACCTTATATGAGGCATTGCGCCAGAGGCAGCATGCAGGCCTCTATAGCAATGGCTCTGCCAGGCTACCGGAAGCAGAGTGGAACACCCTTGCGAAGAACTGGGGCATGCATGAAACTCCGTGATCTCTGTTTTTAGTAAAAATAAAGAGCGCCATTTCTTTCGAATGGCGCTCTTATTATATAGTCGTGTGTGTTTGACTTATGCTTTTAATATATCTCTTGATATTACCAGTTTTTGTATTTCAGAGGTTCCTTCACCTATGGTACATAGCTTGCTGTCCCTGTAGTACTTCTCTACCGGGAAGTCCTTAGTATAGCCATAGCCGCCGAATATCTGTACCGCATCTGTAGAGATACGTACACATGCCTCAGATGCATAGTACTTGGCCATAGCAGATTCCTTGGTCATTTTTTGGCCACGGTTCTTCATGTCTGCAGCCTGGTATATCAGCATTTCAGATACTTCGATCTGCACTGCCATATCAGCCAGCTTAAACGCTATTGCCTGGAAGTTGGATATTGGTTGGTCGAACTGCTGGCGCTCTTTAGAGTATTTCAATGATGCTTCGTAAGCTCCCTTGGCAATACCCAATGACAGTGCAGCTATAGAGATACGTCCGCCATCCAGCACTTTCATTGCCTGCTTAAAGCCGTCACCCACAGGGCCCATTCTCTGTGCGTCAGATATGCGGCAGTTGTCAAAAATAAGCTCTGCAGTTTCGCTTGCGCGCATGCCCAGTTTGTTTTCTTTCTTGCCTGCCATAAAGCCCGGTGTACCGCGCTCTATTATAAATGCTGTTGTATTATCTTTTGTGCGTGGGTTTCCTGTACGTGCCAGCACTACCGCTACATCACCGCTGATACCGTGTGTTATCCAGTTCTTCGTGCCGTTCAGTATCCACCCATCGCCATCTTTGGTAGCAGTGCAGCGCATATTGCCTGCATCACTTCCTGTGTTAGCTTCTGTAAGGCCCCATGCACCAATCCACTCCGCAGTAGCCAGTTTCGGCAGGTATTTTTTCTTCTGTTCTTCGTTACCAAAATACAGTATATGGCCTGTGCATAATGAATTATGCGCAGCTACGGAAAGGCCTATAGAGCCGCAAACTTTAGCTATCTCGCTCACCACGGTCACATATTCAAAGTAGCTAAGGCCTGAACCACCATATTCTACAGGTACCAGTACGCCCATTAGTCCCAGCTCACCCATTTTACGAAAAAGGTCAATAGGGAACTTCTGCGACTCATCCCATTCCATCATATCAGGGCGAATGTGCTTTGCAGCAAAATCGCGGATCATTTCAGCAATAGAGATCTGGGTATCCGTATAATTAAAATCCATATTAGTTTAAAGGTTTCGAGCGGCGAAATTACCACATTTTTTGTACAAGAGCAATAAGAAACTGAAGATTATATACATGATGCGGCTATCTGAAACAGGAACGGAGATGCTTATTAGCATTTATTTTGCTGTGATCACAAGGTGCTTTTTCAAAATGGCAAACGTAGCGTCATTAAACGATCCAAGCGCTGCTATCTGGTCTATGCTGGTAAAAGCCCCGTTTTTGTTTCTGTAAGCAATGATCTTTCCTGCTGTCACCGGGCCAATACCCTTTAGTCTTACCAGGGTAGGAGAATCTACAGTGTTTATATCTATCTTATCAGGCAATGGTGTCTCGTTCTCATCATATGCATCCTGGTAATCATTCTTTGCCTCACCTGTTGTGTCATCGGCAGGTGCCACAGGTTGGCTGCGTTTAAATACCTCCCACGCAGCGGCAAGTTTTTTGTTTTGTTCAGCATTGTCCGGTGGGTGCACCCATAAATACATGGTCGCTCTGACTACGATAAGTATAATTATCAAACTGCATAAAGCGATCAGCCCGTTCCGCTCGGTACGGGTGAAAGACATATATGACCGGAATAGTTTTTTCATTTCGGGGTGAAAAATAAAATATTTTATACAATTGGGTTAGTAATTTTATTGCAATTTACTTTGCACTATGTACACCCAACAGGATGAGCAGCGCTTGTATGAGCAGGCCAAACAATTATTAAAAACGCAGCCGGACAGCCCGGAAGAACATATAGCACAGCTGCGTGAGGTCATTAACTATGCAGACTGGAAGTATTATGTGCAGAGCGATCCTGCCCTCGCAGATGTGGAATATGACACGCTATTCAAACAATTAAATCATACAGAGGACAAATATCCGGAGCTGGTAACCGCCTACTCACCTACACAGCGTGTAGCACAAGGGCTCAGCGAACGTTTTCCCACAGTGAGTCACCTGGTGCCTATGCTTAGCCTGGATAATACCTATAATGCAGAAGACCTCACAGATTGGGACCGCAAATGCCGTGAACTTGCTGAGACCGAAGAGCTGGAATACTGTGTAGAACCTAAGTATGATGGCGCCAGTATATCATTGATATATGATAACGGTAGCCTGGCCCGTGGCGCTACCCGTGGCGATGGTGTAATGGGCGAAGATGTGACTGCCAACATCAGGCAGATAAAAGCAATACCGCTTTCCGCTGCATTGGTAAAGCAGGGAGTAACACAGGTAGAGATACGCGGTGAGATAGTGATCCACAAAAATGTATTCGAAGCATATAATAAACAGCGCATAGCAGAAGGGTTATCTCCTCTTGCCAATCCACGTAATGCTGCATCGGGTACGCTGCGCATTCTCGACCCTGCAGAAGTAAAGAAACGTGGCCTGAATGCAATACTATACCATATCAGTGATTACACACTTGCCGATGGTGCTGAACGTCCAAAGCAATTAGGAACGCATTACGGTTCACTAAGATGGTTGTACGACCTTGGCTTCCCAACTCCTGCAAAGGAGATGAAGGTGTTTAAGCATATAGATGACGTGATCGCTTACTGCCATGAGTTTGAAGAGCAGCGAGATAGCCTTGCGTTTGAGGTTGACGGCCTTGTAATAAAGGTCAATGACTTTGCCATGCAGGATAAGATGGGTATGACCTCTCATCATCCCCGCTGGGCGGTAGCTTATAAATTCAAAGCAAGACAGGCCACCAGCAAGCTTCTAGATGTAGAATTTCAAGTGGGCCGTGTCGGCGCAATAACGCCTGTTGCCAAGATAGAGCCAGTCCCTATCGGAGGTGTTACAGTAAAGTCGGTGTCATTATTCAATGAAGATGTAATAAGAGAAAAAGATCTGCGTATAGGCGATACCGTACTGGTAGAGCGGGCGGGTGATGTGATACCATACATAGTAAAACCGCTTGCAGAATTAAGAACCGGAGAAGAGAAAGAAATAATATTCCCTACACACTGCCCGGCATGCAATAGCGAGCTGGAAAAGCAACAGGATGAGGCAGCATGGCGCTGTATCAATATTGTATGCCCTGTGCAGGTAGTAGAGCGTATGATACACTTTGCCAGCAAGGATGCTATGGATATACGTAGCCTGGGCGGAGCAAACGTTCAGAAGCTTTACGAAAAAGGTTTGTTGCCTGATATCGCAGGCATCTACAATATAGACTGGAACAAAGTAAAAGAGCTGGGCGGCTTTGGTGAGAAATCTGTTACCAACCTGCAGGAAGCAATAGAACTATCTAAAAAACAACCGCTGAACCGGCTTATCTATGCCCTTGGCATCAGGCATGTAGGCGAAACTACAGCTAAGACACTGGCGTCAGCAGTTGCAAATATTAATGAGTTCTACGATTGGGATGTGGAAAAGCTGGCCACACTGGAAGATATAGGTCCCAAAGTAGCTACATCGGTTGTCGACTTCTTTGCCCGCGAGCAGAACCGTGAAACGATCAGGAAGCTTGGCGAAGCAGGAGTGAACCTCGAGAACGAGCATAGGGGAGAACAAATGACCAGTGGCGAATTATCAGGCAAGACATTCCTGTTCACGGGTACGCTAAGCCATTTTAAACGCAGTGACGCGGAAGCCATGGTAGAGGCAAAGGGTGGCTCCATACTTGGTGGTGTAAGCAGCAAGCTTAACTACCTCGTGGTTGGTGAAGATGCAGGCTCTAAACTGGAGAAAGCCAAAAAACTGGGGACGGTAAATATTCTTACCGAACAGGAATTTCTGACACTAATAGAGCAATAAAAACGCCCCGGTTAGCCGGGGCGATTTATTTTAAGTATCACTCAATTAATTAAAATCACTATCAGGTATTCCTTTATTCACTTCTACTGAAGTAACTTTTTCAGTAATGCCACCCTGGCCGGGTGTAGATTCAGATATTTTGTAAGGTACTTTATAGCCGTTAGTTCCCGGCACTTCCCTGTA
>JAOQAP010000204.1 GCA_025963465.1 Flavipsychrobacter sp. | reverse complement strand
GGCGGGTAATACCTGTGCCTATAGATGAAGTATCTGTGAACGTGATCTCTCCGCCCTGGCAGATAAGCGTGGTATCTACATCAAACTTCGCATGCAGCGGGTGGCGCAGATCTATATATTGTATGCTGCTGTCTATGCATGATGCCACACTTGAGTACAGCTTCACAGTATCCAGCGCCTGTATCAAATAAACATGCGTAGGGTCTTTGAGTATAGAAGAGAATCCATCTCCGAATTTCCATGCATAGTTTACCGTGTGCAGCGATTTATTGTTGAACACTACAGTATCGCCTTTACAACCATAGTTTATTTTATAGTCGAAGTCTGCTTTTACATTATCTACCACTGTGATAGAAATAGCACGCCTGCCGCTTTCGCAGCCCAGCACCGTTTGCGACGCATATACAGTTTGTACTCCCGGTACTGCAGTAGACAGTACAGGTGCAGTAGAAGTTCCCGTGCCTCCTGTAGGCGCCGTGTACCACAATATATTGATACCGGAAACAACAGTGAATGGTACGAATGGCTGGTTAGGGCAGTACGTATCGGGATCATCAATGATCACCGGCAGGCTTGGCTTTGCGTGTACTGTTATTGTGAATAATGTTCTCGGGCTTTCGCAACCTGTAGTGGTCTGTGAAGCATAAAGATTAAATGAGCCCGGTGATGTTATACTTATAGTGGGCACGGTAGGCGAACCTATTCCTCCTGTAGGTACAGTATACCACAAGATGCCTGTACCTGCCGCTACCGGCGGCACATAGGGCTCATACTGGCAGTAGCTTTTCACCCCGGTTACCGTAGGCGCTGCCGGAGTGGTATTCACTGTTACTGTCTGCGATGCTCTCGGGCTTTCACAGCCCAGTATAGTTTGTGATGCCCATATAGTGGTGACACTTGCTGCGGTAGTGCTTATAGCCGGTGATGTACCGGTACCGGTACCACCCACGCCCACATTATACCATAGTATGGTGCTACCCGTACCACCCGTAGCCACCAGTGGTATGAATAGCTGTCCTGTGCAGTAAGTGAGCGTACCCGTAATAACAGGTGGCGGTGGTATAGGCGCATAGACGACATGTGCCGTCGCGGAATTCGTACAGCCATTCAGGTCCACATTAACTGTGTAAACACCGGTGTCCGCATCTACTATTGGTGTTATCGTATTGTTCTGCAGCACCGATGTGAATCCGTTAGGACCCGTCCACGAAAATGTTTCCCCCGGAACATACGGTGTCGCGTTGACTATAATAGTATTTCCTACCCCATAGCAAATAGGGGAATTATTGGTGATACTCACAACAGGCGTTGGCTTAATGACAACCGTGACGGTGTCTGTATCATGCACCACGCCCACCGTTCGCACTACCCGGTACTTGCCGCCCATTGCCAGCGTTACCGCAGGTATGGTCAGGTATTTTTTAGTGCTGCTGAAGCCGGAAGGACCGTACCAGTAGTAGCTGGCTGCGCCGCCGGCAGAGTCACCGGTGGCCCACAGGTTCAGGTCCTGCCCGGTACACAGAGGACCATTGGCATGTGCAAAAAGACAGAAAGGATTACGGGTAGTATCTACACAAACATCGAATGACACACCCGTACCCAGGCTCGTTCCATCTACTTCAAAACTATCGAAACCATTGCAGGTAGTGAGCTCAAAGGCCCCGCCATTAAATTCAAGGAACCCGGCCGGCGCATGCAATATACCTCCGCTCAATGTTATCGGCGGATTGCCCACGCTGCCGCAATTGGTGTACATGAGCATTTCAGCCGGTGTAATAGGATGTGGTACGCCATTCACTTTAATGCTGATCGTTTCTACATCATCCATTCCCCACAGGTCTACACGCAGCCCGAAAACAGGCCTGGAGAAGCGGAATATCACCCCCCCGGTTATCGTCCTGAATGTAGTAGTAGGCCCACTGCATCCCGGCGATCCGCCGCCCGTGGTCAGTCCCACGCTCGTATCATTGATACCATAGGTACCATAGGTAGTATCGCCATGCTGCTTCACCAGTTTTATGCACTGTGCATGAGTATTGGTGGCCAGCAAGAGCAGGATAAGGGTTCGTAATAAATACTTCATATTAAAATGTATTTGCAATAAAGTTAGCAAAAATTTTCTTTATACTACTACCGGAAGCACAATTTTTCCTACATATAAGATAAAAAATCCCCCACTATTTTTCAAATAGCAGGGGATGTAAGTTATTTACAATTGCACAGGCTATCTTATCAGTGTCACTGTCCCCTTATGCACCACGTTCTCACCTTCTCCTCCCGGCCTTGCCACAATTATTACAAAGGTATAAACACCCAAGTCCTGCGGCACACCGTTATAGGTACCATCCCATCCGTTCTTATAGCTGTTGGAGTAGAATACCTGCTGCCCCAGCCTGTTGTATACCCTGAAGTCTACCAGGTTCTGGTACTGAACACCTACCGGGCGGAACACATCATTAAGTCCGTCACCGTTTGGCGTAAAGCCTGTCGGTACATTTTCCAGCATAGAGCTGTCTACCGTCACTATAACATAAGCCGAGTCTATACAACCATTCCTGTCATAACCATATACATTGTATGTAGTAGTTCCAAGTGGTCTTGCTACAGGGTTATTAATGTTCGGGTTGTTCAGCGTACCGTCATTATTCTTCCAGAAGTAGTACACTTCACTGTCAGAGTTCAGCTGTATGTTCTGTCCGTACATGATAGTTGCATCAGGCGTTACATTGGCCAGCTTCACACCCTTCACGGCATGTATCCTTATAGTGTCTGTTGTCACACAACCATAGGTCGTTTGCGTTTGTGTGAGCGTATAAGTACGTATCACATCGGGAGCGTTGCCAGAGTTGAAATAAGGCTGCAGAATAGCGCTATCGCTCAGGTAGTCGCCAGGCGACCATGCATAACTATATGGCTGGTCAGCAAGCAATGGTATAGGTTCCGGTTTCACATTCAGCAGCAACGGCTGGCTGATACATATCATTGTATCGTGGAACGATCTCAGGAACAACCTGATCACATACACTTCGTGAGACACAGAGTCCACACAACCTATAGAGTCTGTAACGGTCAGCTTCACTTTATAGACACCACCCGAATCATAACGGTGTTTCGGAGGGGTACGCGTATTGCTGTTATCGAACGAACCATCACCCCAATCCCACCTGTAATTAGCAGCCAGGTATGTTGGCGGAGTAGCTGACGGATTAGTAATAAAGTTCCCGGTATCCACCGTAGTATTATTACCGAACAGGTTGCCGATCACACCATCAGGTGTTACGACTACGGAGCTGTCTATCGCCTCCATGTAATCCTCGCCCATTGTAGATGAGCCGTTTACGCAGAACGTATCCAGGAATGGCTTGAATGCTGCCGTCACACGATGTGTCGTATTTACATAACCTACGCCTTTCACTTCACAGCCCGGTGTGTATGCATGCAGTGTTACTGTATGTACCTGGTGTCCTGTGTATTCATTCTGCGAGGTCAGCTTGGTAGTGGTATCGGCAGAGAAATGGCCATCGCCGTAATCCCATGAATACCATTGTGCACCTGTGGATGTGTTGGTAAATGTGACCACATCCTTATCGCAGCCCAGTATAGTGTTCCAGCTGAAGAGCGGCGTTATCTTAGGCTTCACAAGTATCACAATAGAGTCTCTTGTACTTTCACAGTATATCGCTTCTACCTGGCTGGCATATACCACTGTAGTGCCCGGCACTGTAGTATTGATGACCGGTGGTACCGGGCTGCCTGTGCCGCCCGTAAATGTATTGTACCAGAGGACAGATCCGCCGCTTGTTACACCCGATGTGGTAAATGCCACAAAAGGATCACCATAACAATACGGGCTAGGGCCTATTATATGAGGCGGTGACGGATTAGGTCGCAGCTTCACGTATGTGGTGGCAGAGTCACTGCACCCCCATGTGTTTGTAACAAATACATTATATGCGCCTGAATCGGCTGCTACGAAACCATAAATATCAGGGCTCTGGGCGGTGCTGGAGAACAGGTTAGGGCCTGTCCAGGTGAATACCTCGCCCGGGGTTCCCGGTGTCACAGCTACCAGGTGCAATGTATCCAGCGGGTTCTCGCATATCGGGCCGTTGTTACTTACCTTGATGTAGGCACGTGGATGTATAATGACATTGATAGTATCTGTATCATGAACGACAGCAGTACCACCACCCGGCACAGACACTGTTTGTGTTTTAAATGCTTTGTAAGTACCACTCATAGCAGGCGTAGTAGGATACCTGTAAGGATATTGCAGTGTGCTGGTAAAGCTGCCCGGGCCTACCCAGAAATAAGTTGCCATTGTAGAATCACCCACATCACCCAGCAGTAATGAATCCGGCTCGCAGGGTTCATTAGCTATCGCATCTGAACAGCCTGCGGGCTTTACCGTATCAAAGTATAATGCAGCATTTACGCCACCATCACTTCCATTACAGAATATATCGAAAGTAGTTATTCCTTTACAATCAAAGATGTTTATAGTACCTCCATTGTAGGGCGATGTAGCACCCAAGGCACAGCATGGAGGGCCTTCCATCTCACCCAGACTATTTAAGAAGCAGAGACCTGCCAGACCGCTCGCATAGCAGTCAAAAAAAGTACATTCTGACGGAATAAGAAAGTGCGGAGCAACAAAAATGCTTTTATTTACAGATACTTTTAGTGTTTCGGCCCTGTTAAGACCGCTAAACAATACGTAGACGCCATATACGGGTTTCTGGAAGTAATAAGTAATAATCCCAGAGCCGCCGCCGCCACCAATACGGTTAGTGCCGGCAGTTGTAGGTGTCGCAGGGTTGGGTATAGGCCATGGCAGCGTATCTACGCCGCATCCGGCATTTGCAATTGGCAGGGCAGGATGCAGCACTACAGTAGGGAAAGGAAGTATTTCATAGGAATAGGTTCCCACGGTTCTTGTACCAGGAGCATACCCAACAGTATTATCTGCCAAAATATAACCCGTAGGGATAGCACGCGCACCGGTAGCAGATAGTAACAGGATCAGTATATACAGTAAGGTTTTCTTCATAACAAACTTTTAAAGGAGGCTCTAAAATACTATTATTTTCATAAAATACTATAGCGGAACAGCACATTGTGCCCGCATAGTATAAAAGACAGCTAATATACTGGTTTTCGATGGGTATTGCATTATATTTTTATTTTTAATTATTGTATAGGGTTTAAATGACAAATAAAGGACTTAAAGCCCTCTTTTTGTCCCGGAATTTGTTTCGCAGTCTATTTGTCGACTATAAAAAGGGTATTTTAATTTATATGATCGTTCGATGATCAGAATTTCCAGAATTAAAGAATTTCCAGAATTGCGTATGTTATGCTGCAGGAGCACTTCCGGTTTCTGCGGGACCGGAAGGCGGAAGGATAATGAAGTTTATGGTGTTGCTGCCTGAACCGGGATCGATGGATTTGGGGATCTCCGAGGCTTCGGTTTTATCGGTTAGAGGTTCGTTTTGTGTATCTGGTTCTTGTGCGATAGTGGTTACAATATTATTCCGGACTTCCAGTGTACTTCCGATATCTTCCGGTTTTTCCTTTGGCTTTTCCGGTGCGTCTGCAGGGTCTTTTTCTATCGGGAAGTGCCTCTGCAACTCTTCATTGTACTCTAAATTGTGGTCTTCCAGGAATTTCCGGTAACGCTCCATCACTTCTTCTTCTGTAACGGCAGGAATGGGTATTATCCTGTTTTTTACTAACGGATCATTTGATGCGTTGCGCTTATCTGCCTCGGTATACCTGCATATCGGGTAATTACATGTTTCCGGGTGAAGGCATTTAGCGTTGCCTGTGTAGCAGGGTTCTTTTTCGGGTATCACTTCTTCTTCCGGTTCTTCGTAGAACGGCATTGTGGGCAGCACCTGTTCTACACCATATTCCAGATCGTAAGGTGCATAGTTATTAACTGCTTTGCCTTCGAGGAATTCGCCGGTATATTGTACCAATATTTTGGTGAACTGCGGATTTTTGTTGCGGGTGAAGTTGCGGAACGACTCCAGCACCTGCATGCTTTGTGGTAGTGATGTTGTCTTTTTTACCTTCTCGATACATACCAATAACTTCCGGGTCACTTCCGCTTCCTGCGGGGTGGGGAAACGGTTGCCGGGTTCGCGTTTTGCAATTGAGTCCTGCAGCTCAATGAGTTGGCTGTAGAAGTTGTCTGCGATCTTAGCGGGCGCCTGGTAGGCTGCGCGTTTCAGTTCTTCCCATGCATACTGGTGTATCCAGGTATAAATGGTGCGCTCGCTGACGCCAACTTCTTTAGCGATCTGCTTCTGTGACATGCCTTGTGTCATGTAGAGGTGGTGGGCTTGTTGTTTCTTGTCCATTTTTTTAGTCTTAAGTCGTTAGTAGAAAGTCGAAAGTCGGGAGGGCCAGGGTTCCAGATTAGCCTCTCCCCTGAGCTTCGCTCGTTCCTTTGCAGGAACTCCGAAGGAGAAGTGAGGTCGAGTAGTTTGCGATTTTTGAGACAAAGTTTGGATGAATGTGCGGGAGTGCAAAAACGGGAATCTATGATAGTGCGAAAAGTGTAGTATCATACTCCAGCTACCGTCTTATCAAGAAAATAATCCGAAGCATTTGCCAAATGAAGCGACTGATGCTGTGTGAGCTATGAATATGTATTTGCTGTTATTTATGAACTAGCGGAAATGAGGGATGGTAAGGCAGTGTATTGCTATCATATAACAACAATATGCTGAATATTCCGCAAACGAAAACGGGCTGCTCCGTGAAGAGCAGCCCGCATCTGTTGGGGTTATTTTTTTATTGATTACCTGATCAGTGTCACGTTACCTGTTTGTTCCAGGCTCTTGCCACCGCAGTCATACTTGATGTAGAAGAAGTACACACCGGCATCCTGTGGCACACCGTTGAACGTACCATCCCATGCCATACCATTGTTCGTTGATTCGAACACTGTTTGTCCCCAACGGTTAGCTATACGGAATATGCTGAACCTGTGGTAACCCTGGTAAACAGGACGGAACACATTGTTCTTGCTACCGCCGTTTGGCAGGAAGGCTGTAGGGAAGCCTACTGTGCAGCATGAACCAGGATTAAGTGTCTGGCTGGTAGTAGCAGAGCAACCATACGGATCAGTTACCAGCAAGGTTACTGTGCTTTGTGACAGCTCTACTTTACCATAGATCTGGCGCTTGTTCACATTAGCGAAGAAGTGCTCAGGAGCCCATACGTAAGAGTAGTTGTAGTTATCAGCCATTGCGGTGAACTGCACGCTATCCTCGAGGCATAATGTTCCTTTCGGGCTCATATAAGTAAACCTTGCATCAGGCGACGTGTGTACACTGATCGTATCTTCCGTAGGCAATGAAGTACAACCTTCATCTGTAGAGGATATTACCTGTATCACGTGACGGCCACTGTCGTTCCAGCTGATGCTGAACGGTCCGCCGCTGTTGCTGTTATGCGCTACTATAGACAGTGCATTTGTCTGGTCCATAGGTACATTATCTACTATCCATAAGAATTTAGATGCACTTGCTGATTTAGAACCCAACGCAAGAGCAACAGTATCGCCCTGGCATACATCGCCTTTGGTAAGCGCCTTGCCTAATGGCTGTGGCACTATCTTGATCCTGTAGCTTGTATCGCCTGCGCAGAAGCCATGGTTGTTAGTTACATGAAGGCGTATGTAATTGTCTGCAGTTACAGAATCAAAACGTACATAGATGAATGAGTCTGTTGCTGTCTTCATCTCTCCTTCAGGGCCATGTGCGAACACTGCTTTCTGAGGTATACTCCATGCATATGCAGGGTCGAACAGGGATGGTCCTTTATAAGAGAACTTCACTGAGTCGAACTGACAAACGAACGGACTGCTTGGCTCTATCGAGAACAATGGTTTGTAGATCACGGTTACTTTCGATGGCAGGCTGTCACTTTCGCAACCATTGATCACCTCGCTCACGAACCAGGTAGAGTCACCAGGCTTTGTGTTGGCAGGTACCGGTGCATGTGGCAGCAGATTGCCCTGGTAGTACCATTTCAGGTAGCCACCATAAACACTGTCTGCTGTAAGTGCCGGTGCTTTTGTGAACTGGCAGTAAACTGTATCGTGTGGTATAGGTGGCGCCGGCTTTGGTTTTACAAACATAGTGCCCTTTCCTTTATCACTGAGACAGCCGAACGGAGACAATTCGTTTGCAAAGAACTCGTATAGACCCGGTACCAGTGTAACAGGAACAGGAGCGACGATATTACCAATAGTATCCGGAGCAATGAACCACCTGATCAGGTCGCCTGGTATGCTTGGTGTTGCGGTCATAGGACCTGCCGGCCAGAACTGGCATATGCTGTCTGATTTTATCTTTGGTGCATTAGGTTTAGGGTGAACAATAATAGTCACTATAGCAGAGTCACTTTCACATCCGTTCAGGTTCTGGCTTACATAGAATGTATATGTTCCTGCTGTATCTATTGGTACTATTGGCTGTGTCAACATCGGGGTACCCTTTTTAAATGTTTTCCACCAGTGAGTAACTGCTGTAATACCATTATAGGTATAATTAGTGATAGTTACAGGAACGAACGGTCCTATGTACTGGCAATAGCTCAGCGTACCGCCTGTAACACCAGGGATCGGTGGTTTAGGATTAACTGTTACCGTATAAGTTCCGACCGGACTTACACAACCAAAACTGTTAGTAACAGTAGCCACTACAAGCTGTGTACCTGGATAATCGGTGTATACAGAATCACTAGCATGACCTATGCCACCGGATACTGTTGTGTACCACGTGTAAAGAGAGCCGTTTAATGGATGAGACGTATCTGTAGCTACATATGCCGGATGAGGCTCATATTGACAGTACACTATAGGTCCTGTTATCACAGGCGCAGATGGCACCATTACCAACCCGGCGTGTACCTTACCTGTATCTTTACAGCCAAACGGAGTGGTAGCGATCACAGTATACATACCGGTATCAGCGGTCATGAAATTATTATTTACAGGGAACTGCAAACTGGAAGTAAAGCCATTAGGGCCAGTCCATGCAAATGTTTCGCCGGGTATCAATGGTGTTACGCTTGATCTGAGTGTATCAGTAGCGAGGTAGCACATAGGCGCATTGTTTGTAACAATGATCTTTGGTTTTTCATGTATCGTTACACGTACACTATCTGTATCACTCAATGGTCCTTTTGATTTGATCACATAATACATACCGGTATCGGTATATAATGCAGGGTACTTGATGGGACGGTGAGTAGTGCTGAATGGTGTGCCGCCATATTTCAGGTGATACCATTTATAAGTAGCGCCCAGAGAGTCGCCATCTTCACCCAGCAGCAATGTGCCGCCATAGCATGGGTCATTTGCCCATGCAGAGTGACAAGGCCTTACGTACATTGTGAACTGCAATGGTGCAGGTGAAAAACAAGGATTACCGTGATTGGAAGGTGTACCTGTAATAGTATAAGTAACGGCCCCTCCAAGCTTATGTATATCTACATATACTTTGCGGCCTAGTGTTGTAGAAAGACCTATTGAAGGTGACCAGGTCCAGGTACTAAGCGCCCAGTCCCTGTTCTCACCATTAATGATCTCTGCCTCAAACGCTGTATCACCGTATACCTGGCAGCCGGACATAGTGCATGCCAGTACAGTGTCTTTCTGTCCACTGTAATATTGTTTACCTTCAGTAGATAACTGTGGTATGAGCTTGTATAAACTATCAACGGCATCAGTATCAGAGAATATCCAGCCGTATGTAATAAACGCACTATCATGCGGTGCTATGTTACCTACATTGAACACAAGACCAAAGGCAATATCCTGGCTAAATGTTGTGGCCCCCAGGCCGTAGTAGCAACTACCCATAGTACCTATTACAGTTGTGCCTGTACCCGCGTACACATGATTCAGGTTGTTGGCAGGGGTCATCGCCGGAGGCCATCCCTGATATATCAGTGATTTTGCACGGCAATCCTGTGTAGCAAGACCGGAAAAAAGATCATTTAAACCAGCAGTAGTGGCACGTGCCCATACTTCATGGCGATCTAATGCACCACCCTGATATGGAATATGATTATTAGTTGCGAAATTAAAACTTATAGGATAATCATTATCCGGATCCGCATCTACAAAATAATATACACCCTTAAGTGTAGAGTCAGTTGTATTATAAAACTTCGCCGTTACGTTCATCCATGAAGCCCATTGGTCTACTTCATTTACTATTTCCAGACGCAAAGCATTAGTAAGGCCAAATCTCTTTAGCCCGTAGGTTCCTTCCCACGTACCGGCAGCGGGAGCATTCGGGTTCACGCACGTTGGACCGGTGTACTTTGTAACTGTACCAGCTAACTTACCACCTTCGGTATTATCAAACCCGCTGCTGCTGTAGAATGCGCTCGACATTGTATCGTCGATCTCTACCTGCCAGCCAGAAAATGGAGTTCCCGGGAGGAAATAAGATCCGTAAAATGCATTTGGCACGCCTACACCAAAACCATCATGCCCCTGATCGTAAGAAAAGTCCAGCCCGTTACCGGTTGGTGTTGTTCCTGTTATCGGATCGACATAAAATGTACTGGCACCGGCCCTGGTAGTATAGCCACCGGGCACAGTGATCGTATTTCCAAAGGAGCCATTAGGCGCTATACATGCCTGCAGCCAGTTACCTTTCAAAAAAGCATTGTCCACAACCAGCTGTGCGTAAGATGTGGAATCTGCAAAGCAAAGCAATGCAATGGCTAAATAGAGTGGATGTTTTTTCATGCGCATAAACTTTATAAATTACGATTTGCGATCAATATTTTACATGGAAAACAAGCATGAATACATAAGTGTATTCAGACCTATAAATAGTTCTCCGATAATTTAGACAGCAATATATGAAAAAAGGATGGGTAAAATACACAAATATTATTTTTTTTATTCGTCCTGTATCTGAATAACCGTAAACACCCTTTACATATATTAATTTTTATTTGTTAAAGAACGAATGAGGCGACCATATGGTCGCCTCATTATATACTTATGCTATTAAAATCAAATGCATTACGCGTCCGATTTCATCATTTTCTGTGTTTTCTTCCTTTCTTCTTCATTCAGCGATATTTTGCGGAGGCGTATGTTTTTCGGGGTTACCTCTATACACTCATCCTGCTGTATGTACTCCATGCACTCTTCCAGCGTAAAATCGATCTTTGGTGTGATCCTTGAAGTATCATCCGTACCGCTTGAGCGCATGTTGGTCAGTTTCTTGGTTTCTGCAGTATTTACCACCAGGTCTCCCGGCTTAATATGCTCACCAATGATCTGGCCTTCATACAGTTCCTGTCCCGGATCTATAAAGAAAGAGCCTCTGTCCTGTAATTTATCTATAGAATAAGCTGTAGCCTTACCAGCGCTCTTTGCTATCAGGACACCATTGCTACGGCCCGGTATAAAGCCTTTCCATGGTTTGTATTCAGAGAAACGGTGCGCCATTACAGCTTCACCCTGCGTGCCTGTAAGCATCTGCGAACGCAGACCTATAAGACCACGTGACGGTATCTCGAACTCCACGTGCTGCATTTCACCTTTTGTTTCCATGATCAGCATTTCACCCTTACGCTGTGTTACCAGGTCTATCACCTTACCGCTAAAGTCAGCAGGCACATCTACTACCAGCACTTCATATGGTTCGTGCTTTTTACCATTTATATCCTTGGTTATTACCTGTGGCTGACCCACTGTAAGCTCATAACCTTCACGGCGCATAGTTTCTACCAGTACGCTCAGATGCAGGATACCACGGCCAAATACCAGGAATTTATCTGCATCATCAGTTTCCTGTACTTTCAACGCCAGGTTCTTTTCCAGTTCTTTCATTAACCTGTCGCGTATGTGGCGGCTGGTAACGAATTTACCTTCTTTACCAAAGAATGGTGAGTTGTTGATACTGAACTGCATGTTCATCGTAGGCTCATCGATAGGGATGATAGTAATTGCTTCAGGATTATCATAATCAGCAATAGTTTCGCCGATCTGGAAGCCTTCTATACCTACTACCGCGCAGATATCGCCGCACTGTACTTCGGTAACACGCTTTTTACCCATATCCACGAACACATACAATTCCTTGATCTTGCTGCGCTGCATGGTGCCGTCTATCTTGCACAGCATTACCTGCTGGCCTTCTTTCAGTACACCACGTGTTATCTTACCTATAGCTATACGGCCAAGGAAAGAAGAATAGTCTAAAGATGTGATCTGGAGCTGTACCGGACCTTCAACAACTGTAGGTGCAGGTACTTTTTCCAGTATTGTATCCAGCAATACAGTAATATCTTCTGTAGGCGTCAATGAAGTATTGAACCAGCCTTGTTTTGAAGAACCATATATAGTAGGGAAGTTCAGCTGCGCTTCAGTAGCATCAAGCTGGAAGAACAATTCAAATACAGCGTCATGTACTTCGTCAGGACGACAGTTAGGCTTGTCCACCTTGTTGATCACCACTATCGGTACCAGGTTCAGGTTCAGTGCTTTCTGCAATACGAAACGTGTTTGCGGCATAGGGCCTTCAAACGCATCTACCAGCAGCAATACACCGTCTGCCATCTTCAGTACGCGCTCCACCTCACCGCCAAAGTCGGCGTGACCGGGAGTATCTATCACATTGATCTTTACGCCTTTGTAGGTTACAGAAACGTTTTTGGCAAGGATGGTGATACCACGCTCCCTTTCCAGGTCGTTACTATCCATGATCAGGTCACCAGTTTCCTGGTTGTCGCGAAATACGTTAGTAGTGTGTAATATCTTATCAACCAGTGTTGTCTTACCGTGGTCAACGTGCGCAATGATGGCGATGTTACGAATATCCATAAAAAACCCCTCTTTCTAAATCCGCTATTTGCGAATAAAAATTTTTTTATAACTTTCTCCTACAAATAACCCTTCCCGCGGAGAAAATCAGGAAGGGCCGATTTATTTCAGGGCGCAAAAGTACGGAAATAAAGTCATGTGACCATCACTATCCATTAATTTACCATTATTATTAATAAAACATTGTGAAATACCTGCTCATACTCCCATTTCTGCTGCTTTTATCGGCAACAGCTACTGCCCAAACTGCAAAAAGCAGCGAAAGGCACATAAAGACCTTTAAATCGGACAGCTTCACCCTGAAGCAGTATTATTTTGTAATGCTCACGAAGGGGCCGAAAAGCAACGAGATAAAAGAGCCCGGGGAAATGGGCAAGCTGCAGGACGGGCACATGGCTAATATAAAACGCTTGTACGCAGAAGGAAAAATACTTGTAGCAGGCCCTTTCGGAGATAGCGGTAACTGGCGCGGTATATTTATTTTCGACTGTGATACACAGGAAGAAGTGGAACAACTGCTGGCAACAGACCCTATGATAAAAGCAGGGCGACTGGGATACGAGATACACCCATGGTGGACCGCGATGAACAGCGTATTCAAATAAGAGCCGTAAAGCAAAAAGAATTTTTACTTTTACAGCTGACCAGCCATTTGCATGCTATTTAATTCGTTTGCTTTTTTAGTTTTCTTCCCCGTAGTTACGTTGCTGTATTTTTTACTGCCGCACAAACTGAGGTGGATGTTGCTGTTGATCGCATCCTGCTTTTTTTACATGTTCTTCAAGCCGGAGTATATCCTGATACTCGCAGCCACAATAGTTATTGATTATATAGCAGGCATACTACTGGAAGACCAGCCTGACAAAAAGAAAAGAAAGAAATTCCTGGTGCTGAGCATCATTGCTAATGTGGGCGTACTGGCCATATTCAAGTACTACAACTTTATCAACACAAATGTAACAGGGCTGGCGCTGCTGTTTGGCATGAAAAATCCTATACCGTATCTTAACTGGCTGCTGCCCATAGGCTTGTCGTTCCATACATTCCAGGCAATGAGCTATACTATAGAAGTATACAGGGGGCACCAGAAAGCAGAGCGGCATTTTGGCATCTACGCACTGTATGTAATGTTCTACCCCCAATTGGTAGCCGGGCCTATAGAGCGCCCGCAAAACATGATACACCAGTTTTATGCAAAACATACTTTTGACTATAACAATGCTGTGTGGGGGCTGAACATGATTGCATGGGGACTATTTAAAAAAATAGTTGTGGCCGACAGGCTGGCTGAATATGTGAACTTTACCTACGCCAATATCGGTGTAGCCAATACCACATCTGCATTACTGGCCTGCTGCTTTTTTTCCATACAGATCTATTGCGATTTTTCAGGCTACTCAGATATAGCGCGCGGTACTGCAAAATTTATGGGGTTCGACCTTATGGTCAATTTCAACAGGCCGTATATAGCCACCAGCCTTTCTGAGTTCTGGACGCGCTGGCATATATCATTGTCTACCTGGTTCAAAGACTATGTATACATACCGCTGGGTGGCAACAGGGCCGGTAAGTGGCGCTGGTACCGCAACCTGCTGATCATATTCCTGCTTAGCGGCCTGTGGCATGGTGCTAACTGGACCTTTATTATATGGGGCGCACTGCACGGCAGCTATATCATATTCGGGCTGCTGACAATGGATGCAAGAAATAAACTGGCCAAAAATATTGGTTTACTTCGCGCTCCGGTCATTTATAAGGCTATTAACCAGTGTATTGTCTTTGCCATGGTCACTTTTGCGTGGATATTTTTCAGGGCAGAGAATTTTGCAAAAGCAAAAGCGGTGATCAGCAAATTGCTGGTCTGCAACTTCTCCTTTAAGATCAACCAGGTCACATCTGGCATGGGACCTTTGAACCTGTTGCTTAGTTTTATGGTCATAGGGATTCTCTGGCTGAGTACTTTACTACCTGCAAACTTAAAAATGAAGCATAACCTTCTATTCCTCACCATAACTACTTTTCTGATCATAATTCTGGGCAAAAATGCAGGAGCAACGTTCATCTATTTCCAGTTTTAAACGGTTCCTCCTCAGGATACTGCTACCGCTGCTATGTATAATAGTGGTGGCAGGCAGTGCTTTTAACTACTTGTTCGAGAAGATGGTCATTATGAAAAGTGAATCCGGAGAAGCATATAAGGTACACCGGATAATTAATGAGCATCATCCTGATGAAATAGCCATACTAGGTTCTTCCCGTGCAGAAAGCGGCTATATCCCGGACAGCCTTGGGGAGAACTTTTTTAATTATGGTATACGGGGGTCCAAGTATGATGTAACATTATTTTTCCTGGAGGAAGAATGTAAAAAGAAAAAGAACAGACCGTGGGTGATACTGAATATAGATATGGATGGATTGAGGACAGGCAGATTTAATCCCGGCGTTTTAATACCCAGCGCATACCACCCATCTGTAAAAAAATTACTGGCGGACGAGTACCGGCCTTATCATGCATTACAGGCAACACGTTTTTTCGGGCATTATGAAACATACATAAGGGAATACCTGAAAATGAGGGTGCTTGGTGCAAAATTATCCAATAAAGGCGCCAGCCTGGAACGACTCTGTGCTTCGAAACAGGAATTTGACAGCCTGGTATCAGAAAGGAAAAAAACGCCAACAGCATTTGAATTGGATACGGCCTTACTTGCCAGGATGAATACGCTTATAGCAACACACCCGGACAGGTATTTCATCTTTGTGCTTGCGCCCCTTCATTCCTCCTGTTTTGAGAAATTCACTAATGAGCAAGAGGTATATTCTTTCTTTGACCGGTTAAATGCCATGAGGAATGTTCATGTATTCAATTTCAGCAAACTGCCCCTGGCAGATAGTATGTTCCTGAACACATCTCACGTGAGCTATAATGGCGCAGCAGTATTCTCTCACCTGTTAAGGGATTCACTGATTGCTTTGGGGGTGAAGTAATTACTTGCTTTTCTTGTACTTGCTGATCAGTTCTGCTACGGCGCTGCGAAGCAAAAATTCCGGATTCAGCTCCGTAAACACTTTTACCTTGGTCGGTGACAGGCGCAGGCCTTTTTCCAACTGCAACAGCCCTTCCTTTGCTTTTCCCATTTCGAATAAAGCAGCCGCATGGTAGTAATAGAAATCTCCCTTTTCACCACAATGCTCACGGGCTACAGCCAGCTGGGTTATTGCCTCTTCATAATATTTTGTGAGATACAGGCCACGTATGAGTGCCACCCATGTGGTCTTATTACCCGGCTTTAACCTTACCGCATTCAGAAAGCAAACCAATGCCTCGCTTTTTACGTCCATTTCCATCAGGCAATTGCCTATGGCCATGCAATAGGCTGCATTGTCTTTATTGAGGTGCAGCGCTACAGAAAAAGACTTCACTGCCTTTTCCCATTGTTTTTCGCGGGCGTAGGTTTCGCCTATTTTGTAAAAGATACCATCGTCCTGCGGGCTAAGCTGCGATGCCTGGCGATAGAACTGGCGCGCACGGGCAAAGTCTTTCCTTTTTTCCCAGCAATAGCCCATTGCTTCAAATATCACATCTTCGGGTTTGGCTATCTCGATGTGCTTCTCCAATACCTCCAATGCTTTCTCATACCATTTCAGGCGCATGTAGGCATCGGCCATATTGCGGTATGCAAATTCAAATTTTTCGTCAATAGCTATGCAATACTCATAGGCATCTATACATTTTTCATAGTGCTTCAGCCCCTGGTATGCAGCACCGAGATTGAACCAGGCCAGTGCATTGTACGGATCATCGTCAGTAAGTTGGGTGTGTATCTCTACGCTTTCATCAAGCCGCTCGGTGAACTCTGCCCAGAAGCATATCTTCTGCAAAGCTTCTTCATTGCGCTTATCTATTTTTATTACACGTTTCAGCGTATCAAAAACAGCATCGAACTCTTCACTTTCATCATATACATCAGACAGCTCCAGTAATATTTCTGTCTTGTCCTTTCCTTCATACTCTTCGCTGCGTTGTTCCAGCCACAAGGCTGCCTGATCATATTTCAGCTGAGCTAGCAATATATCAGAACGGAGCAATACAGCATCGAGGTTCGCATTATCGTACTGCTCCATTTCGTCAAGCGCTTTCAGCGCCTGGCCATATTTTTGTGCCTGGGTAAATATCTCAGCTTTCAGCAATAATATTGCCGAAGAGAATGGATAATAAGTTCTTGCTATATCGCAGGCCAGAAGTGCCTGCTCTTCGTTACTATTCTGGAAATAATATTCAATAACCCGCTCAAACTCCTCTTCGTCTAATATACTGGCCGATTCACCTGTCTTTACTTCCTCATACCTTCTAAGTATTTCATCCAAAGGTCCCTCCTGCTCGTCGTCGTTAAAATCGTCGTAATACATACGCGTGCGTTTATATCAAAGTTACTGAAAATAACATGCCATTGCTATACTGCATTGTTACGGTAATGTCAAAATTCACACGTTATCAACATCTTGCAATTGTCATGATATTGGTGCATAGCGCTTAAAAGCAAATTTTCTCATTAGTTTTGATTGCAGGTATATGAAAAGGCTCCTTTACTATGGCATACAATGAACAACTCAACGACAGGTTACGGGAAGCGCTTGCTCACCTGGATAACGTGGAAGAGAAGCATATGTTTGGCGGCACATGCTACATGGTCAACGGCAAAATGTGCATAGGCGTGATGAAAGATGAGCTGATGTGTCGCATAGGCCCGGACAGGTACGAAGAGGCAATGGAAAAAAGAGGCTGCCATGAGATGGCATTTGCGGGAAAGGTGATGAAGGGATATGTATTAGTAAGTGAAGACGGAATAAGATCAACAAAAGACTTTCGTTATTGGATCAATGCTTGTCTTGAATTTAATGTAATTGCAAAAGCAGCTAAAAAGAAGAAAACAAAATAGTTTACAACAATGGCAAGGATAGAGAAAGCATCATTTGATTTTTTAAATAAACTATCAAAGAACAATAACAGGGAATGGTTTGGGGAGCATAAATCGTTGTATACTACAGCACATGAGAACATCATAGATTTTGCCGGAGCATTGCTGGGTGAAATGAACAAACATGAACAGATAGAAACAGCATCGGGCAAGCAAAGCCTGTACAGGATATATAAAGACGTACGTTTTTCTAAAGAGAAACTGCCCTACAATACACACTGGAGTGGCGGGTTCAGAAGAGCAACAAAAAAGCTAAGAGGTGGTTACTATTTTCATCTGCAGCCGGGCAACTCGTTTATTGCCGGTGGCTTCTTCGGGCCCAATACAGAAGATATGCAGCGGATAAGACAGGATATAGATGCTAATTACACGGATTGGCAAAAGGTACTTTCCGGGAAAGTGTTTACAAGTACGTTCGGCAATATGAAAGGCGACCAGCTGGCTACTGCACCACGCGGTTATGCAAAAGATCATCCTGCTATAGAACTGCTGCGCTACAAACAATTTTTGCTCCGGCGTGACTTCAGCGATGAGGAAGTATTAGCTGCAGATTTTGCGAAGCAGGCAAGTGACGTGTATAAAAAGATGCGACCGTTCCTGGACCATATGAGCGAGCTACTGACCACTGATGCTAACGGCATATCACTTGTGGACTAAATAGGTATCTTATCAAACACGAGGTTGTGGTAATCCTTTGATAGGGTCACGTACTTTTTAGCCAGATCAGACCATTTCCTCATCAATTCCTCTGCTTCACCAACAACAGAGCCTGCTTCAGGATATTTTTTAGCAAGCATCAAAGCATATTCTGCTTTTTTGGTCAGCTCTTCCATTTCAGTGAAACAATCTTCTATTTCTTTTTTCAGTTTTGATTTAGATCTGCTCATGGAAATTCTGTTTGTATATTAGTTACCGGAAGTTACTTTGTTGCCTGGCTTGCTCTCATTCCAGAGCCTGTCCAGTGCTGTTACTATATAAGTACATTGTTTATACCGCTTTGAGTCAGGATCAGTGTACTTCATACCCTGCTGTATAGATACTATTTTGTCGTTGCGCTCCAGGTTCACTGCTTCATTATTTACAAAGCGGTATACTACATATTTCAGCGGTTCTTTCGACGGGTTTGCCTGCTGCCAGGTCAGTTCTGCCCCACTGCCTGCCACTGTTATTTTCACTACCGGTGCAGCAGGAGCTACACTATCCAGCCACGTCATGGGTGGTATAAGCGCCGGGTATTTACCATAGTTCTGCATGAGGCTATCTTTAAGCGGCACTTTCAGCTTGTCAAAAGATGACGCATTGTAAAAGCAAAAACCTGAATTAGGACACTGCCCTCTTATATCTCTTATCTGCCAGAGCATTTCATTGATACCGGTCCATGGCCCGCTATGAGATTCTGCCATATGGTAAAGGCCCAGCCCGTAGAACACATGCCTTTTGTAGCAATGGCCGTACCACCATGGCATGAGCACGCTGAATGGCGCCGACTTATGAGCATGTTCCCAATACAATTGCGGCATCAGGTAATCTATCCATCCTTTCTGCATCCACAATACCACATCAGCGTACAAATCGTCATAATTAGAAAGCCCCCTGGTTTCAGAGCCTTGTTCATCTTTTTTCTTGTTTCGCCATATGCCAAATGGACTTATTCCAAGTTTTACATAGGGTTTAATATTTTTGATGTTTGTGTTCAACTGCGAGATGAACATACTTACGTTATTTCTTCTCCAATCATCTTTGTTCATACCCTGCCCGTACCTGGCGTAGGTAGCAGCATCGCCAAATTCTACATGCGGAAGCGGGTATGGATAAAAATAATCATCGAGATGCACTGCATCTATGTCATACCTTTTTACAACATCAGTTATTACACTCAGCACATATTCCCTGGCTTCCGGTATACCGGGGTTGATGATAGATTGAGTACCATAGTTTACGATCCATTCAGGATGCATACGGGTCACATGTTTTGGCGGGTTCAGGTTTTTCTTATTATCCATTGATGCGCGGAAAGGATTGAACCACGCATGAAACTCCATATTGCGCTTATGCGTTTCTTCTATCATGAACACCAGCGGGTCGTAATAAGGAAACGGCGCTTCTCCCTGTCTGCCTGTAAGATAATGGCTCCACGGTTCTATTTTAGATGCATAAAATGCATCTGCTACCGGACGTATCTGAACGATAACCGCATTGCACCCCAGCGACTTCAACTGATCGAGCCGGAATATGAACTGCTGCTGCTGCTCTATAGCAGGCAGGCCAGGCTTTGACGGCCAATCAATATTACTCAAGGTAGCTATCCATGCGCCCCTGAATTCCCGTTTTACCGGCTGTGCCTGCAAAGCTGAACAAAAGAAAAAAGAAAAAAGAAAAAAGACGGTGGCTCTTAGCATGACTATAAATTACTACACAATATAATTAACCAAAGATAAATATAGTATGTAATAATAAAGATGTTGCAGTTAATTATGTATTGTCAATACCTGGTTCAGCTTAAACTGACTTTTTACCAGCCCGGAATTCATACGCCAGAGCTCGCTACAAAATAGCGCAGCCACTTATTGGGTCCATATAAGCAGCACCAAAAGTGTGTCAATTAAAATCTTTGCTGATTTTTGCACTTATGGTTGAACCAAAACATAAAAGCCATAATAATGGCGGGGTTTCAGGAAGCAAGGTGAGATCGGTTATAAAATGCTCCCGGCTATGTTGCTTTTTGCATAATCACAAAAAACTCAGATTGATTTCTGCGTGTATGATAATTTCTGATAATTTTCAACTTAGTTAATTGCAGATCATTTAACTCGCTTATTATATCCGAAAATCTTTGTGGCGTAAAATAATGTGCATGAACATCAATATAACTGCCATTAGCCTCATTATATTCTTTAATAGCCTCTTTTATTAAATAACTTATGTCTCGGGAATATCTGGGGCCATGATCCCCTGCCCAGTGTCGTGGTGGGTCATTGTGGGTGGTAAGTGCCCTGTGTTCTATCACACTTTTAAGATAATGGACTTTCACCCGTGCAATATTCCTTGAGATAATGTCTGCAATCGTAGTTTCAGGCATAAAATGGTCAAAGCAATAACGCTTATCGGGTATCATGCAAAAATATAAGCCGCCAGGCATTAATATTTTTTCAATTTTCTGAAGATGATCCACAAGGTCTGGCTGGTGCTCCATGTTGTGGCTGCTTACTACAGCATCGAACTGCTCATTGACAATATCAAGATTCCCCTGGGGTTCTACAAAATGAATAAATGGAACGTTTTCAACGGGATATTTATGTTCCTTAGCACGCTCAATCAATTCTGCATTGCTTAAAACATCAAAATATTTCACTTTCTCCCCCTTTACTACGGGAGTGTAGAAGGGACCTATTTCCAGAATAGAGGCATCCTTAGGTATCAACGGTATAAAATCATGTCGTGATTTTATACTGTTGGTTATCCTACCCTCTTCCTTTCCATGATGCTCAAAATGATGCTTTAAATCTTTTTCCGAGAATTTGTTTTGTTTAAGATCTGAATATAATTCAATATAAATTTTAGTATCTAATTCTTCTGGAAAATTATTCATTTTTTGATATTTACTTTTAAGGATAGACCACTTCATTTAGTAATTGGCGAATTTATAAAAGGTGAGTTTAATCTTTTCCATACATCCTCTTCCGTTAGCATGCAGAGCAATCGCGGCCACCCTGACATTTTCATTAGAATTCCCTGTCATAAAAGACTTGAAATCAGTATTATCAACAATCACATTACTTATCAGAACCGGTTCTGTTATTATTGGCCTTACTATCTTCCGATTTAATACGAATGTATGTTCATTATTTAAGAACAACGAGATAGATAAAGTAGGCGGTTGATAAAACATACTCTTAAATTTCCCTATTAAATTATAGCTGATATCAACAGTCATGTAAACAGGTTTATCGTCAGGTAAGTCTAAATGTACTGTATCTTCCAGTCTGATCTCCCGTTCACTTATTTTTTCAAATTGCGGGTGTTTGCTAACACCCTTCTTAGATTTAAGCAATAAAAAACATCTTGGGCTATTTACAAGCGTGGTATCGTTATTAAGAGACACATAATCAGCAT
>JAOQAP010000199.1 GCA_025963465.1 Flavipsychrobacter sp. | reverse complement strand
TTCCTAATGATAAAATAGTTCTATTTGTTGCGAAATATAAGAACAACACCGGTACTTATTCTATTGTTCAGAGGCAGGCAGGTGCTTATTACCTCCATTCAGGCATCAAGAGTATCGCCACTGGTGGCGTTGTCGCTATCACAAAGGTAAATTCCGACAATATTGTTGGCTATTTCTCATTCAATACGAGCGATGGCATTGCGGTGAAGAACGGAAACTTTACTGTAGGCACTCCCTAAAACAACCTCCCGCATACTATTTTCAACGTTTTTTACGTTAACTTTAGTGTAATCTCCCTTTTATGAAAAGGTCTGTCATTTTCATTATTGTATTACTATGCGTTGCCTGGGGGGCTTGTAAAAAAGCAAGCGGCCCGGCCAATGGCAAGAGTGTGCAACTGGATAATAACAGGGATTCCCTCGTAAATATGAATGCAGCCGTAAACGGCAATGGCTGGCATACAGATTCTGCTTTCGGCTACAAGGTTCGATCGTCAGGCAATGACAGCTCGGCATCAGGCATGATGATAACTGCCGTAAATAAGAACAATGGCAATCCTAGTACCATCACGTTCTTTATCAATAACTACAAGGGACTTGCAAGGTACTCTATCAATCCGCCCTTTGTTACCGCTACTTATTATCTAGGCACTACAAGGCACTATGCTACCTATGGCGATGTAAACTTCACCAGCAATGCTAATTATTCACTTATTGGCGATTTTTACTTCCTTGCCGACTCCTTCTCTATAAATGGCAGTTTCAACGTAGCGCTTCCCTAGTAATGATCATTTTCATAAAAAACTTATGTCCCCCTGATAGTGGGACATTTTTATTTCCAATGGCGTACTTACCGGCAGCATTACACGAACCCGTGGCTGCCTGTAACAATAATTACAATCTTGGAATAAGGATGGGCACTATTCTGTTTGAAAATACCTTTTATGGTATGATTCTGTTATTGCTGAATGTGACAGGCTTTGAAAAACAAATAGCCCGAATAACTTTCAACTACTTATAGTTGACGAATATTAATAGAGATCCGTATTTAAACCTTTGGGGTATTTTAGTATCTAATTTCCTTTTACACACTAACTATGATCATACGTTCTGCATTACTGTTTTTTGTTTTACTTTTTTCCTGCAGCGGCTTCGCTCAACCTTTCAGTATTACCGGTAAGACCATCGATGCAGTAGATACTTCCAGCCTTATAGGGGTAAATATCATTGTCTCCGGCGCTACAGATACTACAATCAAGACCGGCGCAGTAACCGACATGGATGGCAATTTCGAGGTTGCCGGACTAAATCCCGGCAACTATAATGTACGCATAGTATATCTCGGCTACAAGACCATCAGCAAAAGCGTAACAATTACTGACAACAATATAGCACTGGGCACCATACAGCTGAAAGCTACAACTACCGAGCTGAAAGGGGTAACAGTAAAAGAAAAGCAGATTCGTGCAGAACAAAATGGCGATACGTCTTCATTTAAAGCTGATGGCTACAAAACAAATGCAGACGCAACTGCAGAAGAACTCGTCTCCAAAATGCCCGGCGTTACCTCTGACAATAGTGGCGTTAAAGTAAACGGCGAGACCGTGCAGCAAGTGTATGTGGACGGTAAGCCGTTCTTTGGCACAGACCCAAGCCTGGCACTGAAGAACATGCCGGCTGAGATCATCGATAAGATTCAGGTATTTGACAAGCTCAGCGACCAGTCGTCCTTCACAGGCTTTGACGATGGCACATCACAAAAGACGATCAACATCGTTACTAAGAAAAACAAAAGCCAGGGCACCTTCGGCAAGGTATACGCAGGCTATGGCACCGACGACAGGTATATAGCCGGTGGCAACCTTAATTTTTTTGAAGGAAACAGGCGCATATCGTTGATCGGCTTGTCAAACAATATCAACCAGCAGAACTTTAGTGCAGAAGATGTGCTGGGTATCAGCGGCGGCAGTGGCCAGAACCGGGGTGGCGGCGGACGCGGTGGTCGTGGCGGCGGTGGTAATAGCGGCGGCAACAACTTTGCGGTTGGCCAGCAGGGCGGCATCACCAATACAAATTCACTAGGCTTTAATTATAGCGACAACTGGGGCAAAAAGCTAAAGGTAACAGGCAGTTACTTCTTCAACAGCACGGACAACACCACATCTTCCGACATCACCAGGAATTATTTCACCACAAACGATACCACGAACACCTATCATGAGTACAATAATTCAGAAACTAAAAACTTCAATCACAGGGCCAACCTTAGATTGGAATACACAATAGATTCTTTCAACTCTATCATCTTCACCCCCGGCGTCAGTTTTCAGAAGAACAACTCCGTTAGCAATACTACAGCGTTTGATAGCCTGGGCAATACGCTATCAAGCCGCACAAGCAATAGAAATACTGCAGACAACAATGGATACAACTCTTCTAACAACCTGCTGATACAGCATAAGTTTCACAAGCCACGAAGAACAATATCGTTGAATATCGGCTCATCCATCAATGAAAAGAACGGAACAGGCTCTTACTTTTCACAAAACAACTTTTATAACCCCGACACCAGCAGCCTTCGCGACCAGCGTTATAACCTGTATAATACTGGGTACAGCATATCACCTAACCTCACCTACACCGAACCAGTGGGCAAGAAAGGACAGATAATGGCAAATTACAGCCCATCATTCTCTAAGAACAGCATTGACAAAGACACCTACGATCCGTTTACCCCCGGCGGGCAGGATTACGTAGTACTGGATACACAATATTCCAACAAATACAACAATACATACAACACCCAGAAAGGCGGCCTTAGTTACCGCATCACCGATAAAAAATCAACCTTTTCATTTGGCGCTAATGCCCAGTATGCCATGCTGAACGGACAACAGCAGTTTCCTACTGCCCGCACCGTAGATAAGGACTTCACTAACGTATTGCCAATGGCTATGTACAATTACAAATACGATGACGGCCGCAACCTTCGTATCATGTATCGTACAAACACACAGGCGCCAAGCATATCCCAGTTGCAGAATGTAGTAGACCTCAGCAACCCGCTGTTGCTTAAGACAGGTAACGACTCGCTGAAACAGGATTATGAGCAGACGTTTATTGTGCGCTATGGCCTCACAAAAGCAAAAACAGCGAAAAACTTCTTCCTAAACCTGTATGTCAATTATATCAACGACTATATTGGCAACTCAAGCATTATACCGGTCACTCCTGCTGCATACGATGGTATACAGGTGAACAAAGGCAGCCAGCTCACAAGACCGGTAAACCTTGACGGATACTGGAATACCCGCTCGTTCCTTACGTATGGCATGCCTGTTGACTTTATCAAGTCGAACCTTAACCTGAATGGCGGTTTCAACTATACCCGCACACCGGGCCAGGTAAATTTCATTACCAATTATTCTAACAACTACACCCCATCATTCGGCGTAGTCCTCAGCAGCAATATCAGCGAGAAGGTAGACTTCACCTTATCTTACAATGGCAGTTATAACATAGTGAACAATACTTCCCAGGCACAGGCCAACAACAATTACTACAACCACACAGCAGCTTTTCGGTTCAACTGGGTGTTCGCTAAGAACTTCGTGCTGAATACAAATATCACCGACAACTACTATACAGCATTCAGCGGCACCGGCGATCAAAACTTCTTTTTATGGAATGCCTACCTCGGCTACAAGCTGCTTAAGAACAATGCGCTTGAAGTGCGCATATCTGCATTCGATATCCTGAACCAGAACAAGAGCATTACCCGTACTGTAACAGAAACTTATGTAGAAAACAATGTAACGCAGGTATTACAGCAATACTTCCTGCTGCAGCTCACATACACACTCAGGGAGTTTAAAGGAGCTGCAACAACAGGCGACCGGTCCGGCCCTCGGCCCGAAGGTGGCGGCCCATTGAGATCTGGCGGCGACGGCCCTCCAAGAATGAACTAACACAATAAACGATACAAAACAAAAGCGGCTGCCACCAGGCAGCCGCTTTCTTTATAAGCTATTCTTAAATTATGCTATTGTTACAGAGCTATCCAGGTATACATCCTGTATAGTATTCAGCAGTTCCACACCATCGGCCATTGGCTTCTGGAATGCTTTACGGCCGCTGATAAGGCCCATACCACCTGCACGCTTGTTTACTACAGCTGTCATTACTGCTTCAGCCATATCCGTAGCGCCCTTAGACTCACCACCTGAGTTGATCAGGCCTACACGGCCCATGTAGCAGTTAGCTACCTGGTAGCGGGTCAGATCTATCGGGTGATCAGTTGTCAGCTTATCATAAACGATCTTGCTGGTCTTACCGAAATTGATAGCATTGTAACCGCCATTGTTGCTTGGCAATTTCTGCTTGATGATGTCTGCCTGTATAGTCACGCCCAGGTGATTTGCCTGTCCTGTAAGGTCAGCCGCAGTATGGTAGTCTATACCATCTTTCTTGAAACCGCTGTTACGCAGGTAGCACCACAATACTGTAGCCATACCCAGCTCGTGAGCGTATTCAAATGCCTTAGCCACTTCTACTATCTGGCGCGCGCTTTCGTCAGAGCCAAAATAGATAGTAGCGCCTACAGCTACAGCACCCATGTTCCATGCATCTTTAATGGTGCCGAACATGATCTGGTCAAATTTATTAGGATAAGTAAGGAATTCGTTGTGGTTCACCTTTACAATGAAAGGTATTTTGTGTGCATACTTACGTGCTACAGAACCCAGTACACCATAAGTAGAGGCAACAGCGTTACAGCCGCCTTCTATAGCCAGCTTCACAATGTTCTCCGGGTCGAAATAAATAGGATTCGGAGCAAATGAAGCGCCTGCACTGTGCTCTATACCTTGGTCTACGGGAAGTATTGATACATAACCTGTATTGGCAAGACGGCCGTGGCCCATCAGTGTATTAATGCTGCGCAGGGTCTGTATGTTACGGTTAGAGCTTGTCCATACATCATCCAGGTGAGTAGGAGAAGGTATATGAATAGAAGATTTGTCAATAGTTTTGCTCGTATGACCTAAGTAATACTCGGCTTTATCGCCTAACAGTTCGTGGATCTTTGAAGACATATGATTGTTATTGTTTAATTTGGCTGCAAAGGTATTTTAAAAAAATGAAAGTGGAAAGTCAATAACAAAAACTTGCAATGTTTAAAATTGTTAATAGCTACTATATATAGGCCTAATTAACCTGGAACACCCTCAATCCATTGATCTTCCCATTCGTTACTTCCGGAAAAGCATTCCCTTTTTCATCCAAAAACGTGGGCCTAAAAAGACCGGATAAACATTCAGGACAGGACTCATAGGCAAAATAATACTTCACTTGATATCTTCTCATTTCAGCCAATATCTTTTTTTGATCGACATTTTGCGTCGGTATACTATAATATGAATTACCTGAATAATAAGCTATCCGTACTATTTCTTGCGACGCAAAACCCGCTGGAACATCACTGGTAAAACTACCATGAATGTTCATCGCTTTCAGTTGTTCAGCTATTCTGTATTCCGCTTTGCCCTCATCATACATGGTCGTCATACCCCACAGCGGATACACCAAAAAGCTTAATGCATACAGGTATACCAGTAGCATGGCTTTGGGATTACCCTCCTTTTTAATAAAATTCTGAAAGAACAATCCTCCCACCATCATGCCCAATGGCAGCATATACCAGATATATCTTGCTTCAAAATTTACCAGCAGGTACCCGAGTGGAAATAACAGGAATGACAAAGCTACCACATACATTGCAGGCATGGAGGTCTGCACTTTTTTGTCAAATACTGATCTTAAAAACAAATTACCCGCAAACACAAAAAGAAAAGAAAGCTGCACCATGCTCACTAACAGCCTCCATATGTTCATACCACCTCTCACAAATTGCAAACCAAACAAATGCCAGGAGTTCCAGAAATGAGGAGTAGCACCATTAGCTAAGTAAGGGTCTTCCCAGTAGTACGGGCTATCCTTATACGCAGGTGGCACCAGCAGGTCTATTCCATCTTTCCACTGTGGATGCCCCACCAGGTACCACGACATATTCAACGACCCCGAAGTTGACGTCGTCCATATGCCGTATTTATCATGCAGCGCCATTATCCACGGCATACTGCATATGATCATTACGACCATCGATACGACCGATACCTTCACCCACTGTGCTTTATTGTCTTTACAGATAAAATACAGGCAGCAAACAGTATTCAGTATAAAGAACGGGAAAGAATAAGCCTTGGCGAAGTAAGCCAGTGTACCGATCACACCATATACCACCCACAACAACGGTTTCTGTTTAAAATCATCCGCAATCATTATCCGCAATGCTGATAGCAGGAAAAAGCATTCCCACAGATCATCAAATGATTGCCAGAATATAGCATAGCAAAGGAATAGCGCCAGTGTACCGCACAATATCTGCTGCACCTTTTGTTGGATACCGAAGCGCAGGAAGAATGACTGCGATATATACAGGAAACCTATAGCCCCCATCGCGTTAACGATCACAGAGGATACCATTGCCTGCAACCCTGACTTAATGAACAATGCCGTAAGCCAGCAGCCCCACGGGCTCCAGTAACCATTTATTGCCGTCTTATAATCGCCACGGGCATATCGTTCCGCTATGGTCAGGTAAGCAGTTCCGTCCGGGTCTATATAATATTGATAATGCGGATAAACGATACACAACACCACGCACATCAGCAAGGCTGATGTAAAGAATGGCTTGTATTGCTGTATTACATTCATCAGCCGTAGACAGTTTTATCTTTTTTATTCATAAGCCCCATTACAGCGCACCCTATCACTATCAGCGATACCGGTAAAAAATACCGTGTATTGGCAATAGGTCCCGCTGCTACCGCAAAATACGCAACCAGCACAAAAACAAACGACCTTACTACCCAATGAATATTTCGTTTAAAAAGAAATACAACAAAGCCAACCAGCCTCAGCAGGTTGAACAACAGCACAACTATCACCAGCGGCATAGATGGATTATTACATACGTAAGTACCCATACCACTCAGCCCTTCCTTTTTATAAGTAGCAAAAAAGCCTGTCTGCTCTTTATTATAAAGCCTGCCATAAGTAAGCTTACCTGTAAACAGGTCTATCTCTGCCTTGCCGGGTTCTATGAACATACGCGCACTGTTCTTCAGGTGAAAAGCCATATAAGGAATAAAGTTAGCTTTCAGCAGTTGCATCCCTCTTTCATTACCATAGTCATACCTGTCCCGGTATTCTGGTATGGCGTTAATAACAGACCGCTCATGTGCAAGGAAACTACTTGCACTATCCGTACCATCTTTATGGCTGTACCATGTGTAATAGTAAAAGATGGCATTGAAAGATTGATTACTGGTAAAATGAAATTTATCCGTCCGCAGGTAATTGCTATAGCTATACAGCATAGCAGCACATAGTGGCACTACCGCTATCAGCACAGGTCGCTGCATCTTCACCTTTTGCATAACAGCTATAATGATCACAATCAATACATGCACCAGTACGAATGGATACAACACCGGTTTTACCATCATACCGGCTATCAGCGCCAGGCTCATCCATACCGCATACTTAATATCTTTCTTTTGAAAGAATGAAACACAGCTGCCAAAATACAGCAGCGTAAATGTCTGTAGCAATATATCCGGAGCTACTGTATTTGCATTAATAAACTGGGATGGATATGCCAACACCAGCAGTAGCAACAGCCAGTCATATTTTTTATCATATCCCAGCCTGGCAAGAACCTTCCTGCTGTAATAGATATTAACAACAGAGAGAATGTTCTGCAAAAAGATAACGATCCAGTTATTCACAGTGAACAGGTATACGCCCAGCAGAAACAGCGGATACAGCGGTTGTCGCTGCGTCATATACTCCGGCTCTATAGGCAATGCCGGATTGCCACTGTAGAAAAAGGAATACTGCTTTATATTCAGCGCCTCATAGATATACTCAAACGAGTCACCCATATAAATGCGCTTATAACAGCATGCCAGCAAAAAGAACACGACATGCACCAGCGCCACCACGCCAATGAACACCCTATCCTTCCTGTCAAACTTTAATGTCATCTATTATGATTCCTGATGCTTATTATAAATAGTATTAGTCACCCACTCCATCACATAATGCTAAATAGAATTCCTGTCATGGTGAGCCCCGCCGAAGCCATGACTGCTGAAGTTCCATCTGCAGCCAAATCAACGAACTGCCGAATACAGCTTCGGAGGTTGACTCGTGCAACTCACATTAGCCACATTTCTTCACATTAACCACATTAAGAAAGCCCCGCTTTCAGCATCCGCCAGTTCCCATGTATATCCTTCTTCAATTCCACACTTCCATATCCCTCCTGCTCAAATAACCCCTTGCACTTTTCCGCATGGGCCGCATCCAGCTCACAATAGATGCTGCCATCTTCCCGTAGGTGATCCTTACCAAATGACGCGATAGCCTTATAAAACACCAGTGCGTCATTGTCCGGAACAAAAAGCGCTATCTGTGGCTCATACTTCGTCACATTAGCATGCATTTTCTTTTTCTCGCTCTTAGGTATATATGGAGGGTTCGACACGATGACATCATAACGCCCCAATTCCTTATTTCGTGTGGCTTCATTCAGAAAATCCATGGCCAGCACCCTTATATTCTCAGGATGTTTTGATTTTTCCGCTTCTGTCAGCACCCATTCCACATTTGTTTGCAATACATTCAGTGCTTCCTTACTTATATCCACACTCGTCACCACAGGGTGTTCCAGTTTGCTGAACAGGGATAGAGAAATACATCCGCTTCCCGCACCTATGTCCAGTATTCTTACTTTTTCTATACCTCTTTCGTCACAGTCCGCCAGTATCCATTGCACCAGTTCTTCCGTTTCAGGGCGCGGTATCAGCACATGCTCATTTACCAGGTACTCCCTATCCATGAACCATGCGCTGCTCGTCACATATTGTATCGGCTTACCTTCCATCAGTTCAGCACCCTTACTTTCAAAAGTTTCCTGCTGTTTTTTAGAGAACGGTTTGTCCTTTTTGGCCAGCCTGTCCAGTTTGTTCAGCCCCGTTACCCATTCCATGAACATATGGGCAATAGCCGCCGCCTCCCCCTCATCATATAATGGCTGTAATTTCTCCTTTAATTCGTAAAATGCCTGGTTGTAGGTCAACATAGGGTAAAGATACATTTCATACCCGTAAAGAAGTAAATCAACAACTCAAACCCGAAGGGTTGGCATTTTTATAGAAAAAGGGAACAATACATACAAAACCCTGAAGGAGTGGCATAAGATGACGTAGTAACGCGTCACAGTCACTCAACTTAACATTATATTTGTCACTTAAAATGTAGAAGCCCCTTTAGGGGTTTGGGGTATGACATCCGAAAATTATATACGTCTTTGCATGGAGCAGGCCCAAAAAGCCAAAGGAAATACTGCGCCTAACCCTATGGTAGGTGCCGTATTGGTTCATGAAGGGCGTATTATTGGCGAAGGCTATCACCATTTCTATGGCGCCGACCATGCCGAAGTAAATTGCCTTAAGAACGTAGCAGAGGTGGATAAGCCACTGATACCAGAAAGCACCATGTACGTAAACCTGGAGCCATGTGCCCACTACGGCATTACCCCACCCTGTGCGTTGCGACTGGTAGCAGAAAAAGTAAAAAAGGTCGTCATTGCCAATACAGACCCTTTTGAGCAGGTAAGCGGCAAGGGCATCAGCATACTCAGGGAAGCAGGGACCACCGTAGAAACTGGCATTTTAGCAGATGAGGGCCTTTGGGTAAACAGGCGGTTCTTCTGCTTTCATAGCCTGCAGCGCCCCTATATAATACTCAAATGGGCACAAACAAAAGATCGTTTTATCGCCCCTGCCGACAAAATCCGTTTTCAGATAACAGGTGCCGAAAGTCAGGCCCTTGTGCATAAATGGCGCACCGAAGAAGGCGCAATAATGGTAGGCACAACAACGGCTCTTAACGACAACCCGCAACTGACAGCACGCCTCCACACAGGTAAGCAGCCTCTGCGCATAGTGCTTGACAGGAATTTACAGATCCCGCACACACATCACCTATTCGACGATACCGCTGCTACGTGGATCATCAATGAGCAGATGGAAGCACTGGAGGGAAATGTACATCTGGTGCAAATGACATTTGACGACACGCTGCTTCCTCAGCTATTGCACCGCCTGTATGAACACAGGATATTATCCATCATTATAGAGGGTGGCGCAGTTTTATTAAACAACTTTATAAGTCAAGGGCTGTGGGACGAAGCCCGGGTATTTACTAGCAATGCTACCCTAAACAATGGCATTGCGGCTCCCCGGTTACCACATGAATTTGACGAATTTTATAAAGAAGTAGGCGAAGACGGCTTACAGCTATATGTTAATAAAAGCAGTGCATATCAATATGTACCGGGCCCATCTGCGGAACTATAATCAATCAACATGTTTTACCTGTTAATTACCATCTTCCTCAATGTTGTTATCTCTGTCATCTTTAAGGTATTCCCTAAATATAACATAGACACCCTACAGGCCATAGTGGCCAATTATGTGGTATGCGTAATAACGGGTAGTCTATTTATCGGGCATATTCCGTTCACGGCATCTGTTGTTCACGAAAACTGGTTCCCTTGGGCATTGTTGATGGGTGCAGGCTTTATCAGTATTTTCAACCTGCTTGCCTATTGCACCCGTATAGATGGCATTACCACTTCTATTATTGCCAATAAGCTGTCACTCGTTATCCCCGTCATTTTCTCGGTCTTTCTTTATGGCGACCAAATGGGCATCAGCAAGATCGCTGGCATCGCGCTCGCCTTTCCCGCAGTATACCTTACCACGAGGGTAATGGGCGAGGACCACAAACCACAGGGCCTATTCTGGCCATTATTGCTATTCATCGGCGGCGGTCTGCTGGACACACTCATGAAATACGTTCAGTTCCATTTCCTCACCTCTGCCGATTCTCAGGCCGTCTATTCTATTTTCTGCTTCGCCACTGCGGGCACTATTGGAATTATACTGGTAACGACATTATTCTTATTAAAAAAGATCACCTTCCAATGGAGAAACATAGCTGCCGGTATTTGCATAGGCATCCCTAACTACTTCTCTATCTACTTTCTTATCCGCATGCTCAATAGCAATTTTCTGCAAAGCTCAGCGGCAATACCTATTCTCAACATTGGTATACTGGTAGCCTCAGCACTTACCGCACTTCTTTTGTTCAGGGAAAAAGCTAATATCCTGCGCATCACAGGCCTGATACTTTCCGTAATTGCAATTTTACTCATCGCTTTCGGAGATAAGTAATACACCCAAACCATTAGTATCTTTGCGCCTTCCCGACTTTGCGGTTAAATAATGACAGACCAGAACAAATACACCACCATAGCCACTACCGGCACCGGCGACTTCCACGACAGGGGCAGCAAATTCCTTGCTTTCTCCTACCCTATCCAAACACCGCAGGACGTAAAGGAAAAACTGCAGGCATTAAAGAAGGAACACCCTAAAGCCAATCACCACTGTTACGCCTATCGCATAGGTACAGACGGAACTCAATACCGCGCAGTAGATGATGGTGAGCCATCAGGCAGTGCAGGAAAACCTATTCTTGGACAGCTGGATAGTCTTATGCTTACCAATGTGCTCGTGGTAGTAGTTCGTTATTTCGGCGGTTCGTTACTGGGTGTTCCCGGCCTCATCAATGCCTATAAGACGGCCACAGCTATGGCATTAGAGCAACTGCCCCGCACCGAAAAATGGATAGAGAACATCTTCGATCTCGAGTTCGACTATCCGTCAATGGGTGAAGTACTCTACCTGCTCAAACAATGCGAAGCCACCATTTACAAACAAGACCTCCAATTATTCTGCTCCATAAAAACAGGTATACCCCGCCCGAACAGTGATACATATGTGCAAAAGCTTTCGGAAATTCGTGGAGTAACCGTAAAAGCCGCCAAACTAACAGAATAACAAAATTGCTCAACCACGAAAAAAATACACACCTCATCAAAGCCGAAGCACTTCGCCTCGGGTTCATGTCGTGCGGTATTGCCAGGGCGGTGCAGTTGGAAGACGATGCCGTGCGCCTGGAGCAATGGCTGAAGAAGGGCCATAACAGCGGCATGCAGTATATGGAGAACCATTTCGATATGCGCATAGACCCCCGCAAACTGGTACCAGGCGCTAAGTCGGTCATAACCCTGCAGCTCAATTACTTCCCGGCACAACAGCAGCAACCTGATGCACCCAAAATAGCCAAGTACGCTTACGGCACAGATTACCATTATGTCATCAGAGAAAAGCTTAATGAACTATTACAATTCATCAGAAGCAATATAGGTGAGGTCGACGGTCGCGGTTTTGTAGACAGCGCCCCTGTGCTGGAACGCAGTTGGGCGGTGCGTAGCGGACTGGGATGGATAGGCAAGAACGGCAATGTGCTCACCCGCCAGTCCGGCTCCTTCTTTTTCATTGCCACCCTCATCACCGACCTCGACCTGGTAGCAGATGCACCTTTCACTACCGACCATTGCGGCACCTGCACCCGCTGCATTGATGCATGCCCTACACAGGCCATTGTATCACCCGCAGAGATAGATGCCAACAAATGCATCTCCTACCTCACCATAGAGCTCAAGGATGCACTCATTCCCTCAGAGTTCAATAACAAAATGGAAGGCTGGATGTTCGGTTGCGATATTTGCCAGGACGTGTGCCCATGGAACCGTTTCTCAAAAGAGAACGCCGAGCCCAACTTCACCCCCATCCCCGAGATACTGAATCTCTCCCTAAACGAATGGAAAAGTATGAGCCAAGAAGCCTTCAACAAGACCTTCAAAAACTCCCCCATGAAACGCTCCAAATGGAAAGGCATCCAGCGAAATATAAAAGCGATTAGGCTGGATACCTGATGCCGGTTACTGGTTTCTTGATACTGGATTTTCATCATATTAAATTTTCCCTACATTACGTTCTGAAGATTTGGCCATTTTACCGAATTAACCCTTTAACTAATTAACCAATTAACCCTTTTAACTTACTTTTGCGCCATGCCAGTAATATCACATCGTGGGGCGCTGATGCCGCCTTCTCCTATTCGTAAATTGGTGCCGTTCGCAGATGCGGCCAAAAAAAGAGGTACTAAGGTCTATCATCTCAATATCGGCCAGCCCGATATCGTTACACCCCAGTCTATACTGGATGCTGTGCGCCATACAGATATGAAAGTATTGGAGTACAGCCCGAGCGCCGGCTTCGAAAGCTACCGTAAAAAGCTGGTTACCTACTACAAGCGTAATAACATAGATGTCACATCTAACCAGATCATCGTAACAACGGGTGGCTCAGAGGCCATCATGTTCGCTATTATGAGCTGCCTGGACCCGGGTGATGAGATCATCATACCGGAACCATTCTATGCCAACTATAATGGCTTCTCTACAAGCTCAGGCGTTAAGGTCGTGCCTATACCATCAGGTATAGAGGATGGCTTTTCCTTGCCTTCTATAGAAAGCTTTGAAAAAGCAGTAACTACCCGCACCAAGGCCATCATGATCTGCAACCCGAATAACCCTACCGGTTATCTGTACAGTGCAGAAGAGCTGAACGTGCTTAAAGAAATATGCCTGAAGCACGACCTGTTCCTGTTCAGCGATGAGGCTTACCGTGAGTTCTGCTATGATGGCAAAAAACACATCTCCGCATTATCACTGGAAGGGCTTGACGAACATGCAATAGTACTCGATACCATCTCCAAGCGATACAGCGCATGCGGTGGCCGTATAGGTGCATTCGTTACCCGCAACCAGTCCGTGCTTGATGCTGCTATGAAGTTCGCACAGGCACGACTCAGCCCGCCATCTTTCGCACAGATACTGGGTGAAGCTGCGGTAGACCTGCCTGCTGACTACTTCGATGAAGTACACGCAGAATACACATCCCGCCGCGACCTGCTGGTAAAACGCCTGCAGGCCATGAACGGTGTTATGTGCCCGTTACCTGGCGGTGCGTTCTATGCAATCGCAAGGCTTCCTGTAGATGACGCTGAAAAATTCTGCCAGTGGCTGCTGGAAGGTTTCTCCCACAACGGGGCTACCGTAATGATGGCGCCTGCAGCAGGTTTCTATGCTACACCGGGCAAAGGAAAGAACGAAGTTCGCCTCGCCTACGTGCTCAACAGGGACGACATCAACGCAGCAATGGATTGCCTGGAAGCAGCACTAAAGGAATACAAGAATTAACAATTATAATACAAGCCTATGCCAGCGCAAATATTTGATAGGATAACAATAGATTCGGACATATGTCACGGAAAGCCTTGTGTAAGAAAACTTAGGTACCCTGTTGAAATGTTGCTCGATCTTATGGCATCAGGTATGACTAACGAAGAGATACTTGATGACTATCGGGATCTTCAAAAAGAGGATCTTATGGCATGTTTGGAATATGCTGCTAAATTGATGCACATTAACAGTATATACCGGATAGCTGTATGAGTTATTCTTTTGAAGAAGCTGCGGCAAGTATATTGCAGGAAAGCACTTCCCTTTATGGAAGTGCGTCTGAGTCTTTAAAGTTTATTGTAGATGCTCAATTGCCTAAGAAATTGGCAGACTATCTAAATGAGAGAGGTATAAATTGTATTCATACTCTTGATCTTCCGGATAAGAATGCAACTACCGACAGTTATATTAAACAGAAAGCGTACGAGGAAGGTTTTATTTTGATTACAAAAGATGATGATTTTCTAAGGTCTTTTTTGATAGAAAAGAAGCCATCTAAACTGGTATTAATTAAAACCGGGAACATTGCGAATAGAGAGTTGATGGACATTTTCGATAAAGGATTGAATGTAATACTATCGTTAATGGCTAAGCATTCAATGATAGAAATAACACAAAAGGAAATTATAGTTCACAGTTAGAATATTATATAGTAATAGTTACGTTGCCATTATAAATTATGTTACAGAAGTTAGTAATTAAGAACTACGCTATTATCGACCACCTGGTAATTGAGCCTGATGCTCACCTGAACACCGTGACCGGTGAAACAGGTGCCGGCAAGAGCATTATACTGGGTGCGCTTTCGCTCATACTGGGTGAGAGGGCCGATACTTCTGTACTCATCAACAAGGATGAAAAGTCTGTTATCGAGGGTTACTTCGATGTCAGCAACAACGAGGTATTCAAAACAGCACTGGCCAATGCCGAGCTGGACTACGATACACAATGCATCATACGCAGGGAGATAGCCATTAACGGCAAGTCACGCGCGTTCATCAATGATACACCCGTGACCCTTAGTGTGCTCAATACCCTTACCTCGCTCCTCGTAGACCTTCACCAGCAGTTCGACCACATGGCGCTGGAAGATGATAACTTCCAGATGGAAGCGCTGGATGCCATAGGTGGTTCCACCCAGGCGGCAGACAGCTACAGGAAGCTCTACTACAAGCACAAAAAGATCAACCAGCAGCTTACCGAGCACCGCGAAAAACGTGCCCAGTGGCAAAAGGAATCTGACTATAAGCAATACCTGCTCGATGAGTTGCTACAGGCATCTTTCAAAGAAGATGAGCTGGAGCATGCCGAACAGCAGCTGAAGCAAATGAGCCACGCTGAGCACATCATCAGTGTGCTGCAGGCGGGCCGCATGATGCTGGAAGAAGGCGAGCAACCAATAGTGAATGAGCTGAAACGCATAAGCCAGCAACTGCAAAGCATTACCGAACTTGTTCCGGAAGTAAAGCCACTGCAGGAGCGCCTCGCATCTGCGCACGCAGAGCTGAAGGACATAGCGGCAGAACTGGAAGCCGAAGAAGGCAAGGTAGCGCTGGACCCATCTAAGATGGACGAGCTGCAGCAGCGCCTGGACCTCGGCTACAAACTGCTGAAAAAACACGCAGCAAAAACCACCGCCGAATTACTGGAATGGCAGCACAAGCTCACCGAAGAGCTAAAAGCTACCATGGATGTAAATGAGGCCATAGAGCGCCTTGCAAAAGAAGAAGGCATCATTTTCAAAGAACTGATAGCAGAAGCAGAGCAACTATCTGCCATGCGCAAGAAAGTGATACCGTCATTCGCACAGAAGATAAACGAGCTGCTGATACTGGTAGGCATGCCAAATGCCCGCTTCGATATACGCACAGAGCCTATACAGCCATCGGCGCATGGTACAGACAGGGTGCAGTTCCTGCTGGATGCTAATAAGAGCGGTCAGTTCCAGTTGCTGCAAAAAGCAGCATCAGGTGGTGAGATGAGCCGTATCATGCTCTGCATCAAATCGCTTACGGCAAAGGCCCTGCATATGCCTACCCTCATATTTGATGAGGTAGACACCGGCATATCAGGCGAGGCAGCAAGGCAGGTTGCTATACTGCTGCGCGAGCTGTCGCAGTATCACCAGGTCATCTGCATTACCCACCAGCCACAGGTAGCGGCAAAGGGCAGCAGGCACTTCTATGTATACAAGGAGGCCGACAAGAACGAGCGCCTCTCCACCAGGATCAAAGTATTGCAACAGGACGAGCGCGTACTGGCCATAGCGCGCATGATAGGTGGTGAGCAACCCAGCGATGCCGCCATCAGTAACGCCAAAGAACTGGTTGCTTAGACATCAAAATAATCTCAAGAAAATTTACGAAACTCATTCGACCTCACCCTCTCCTTCGGAGTGCCAGCCATGGCACGAGCGTAGCTCACGGGGAGAGGCTCTACTTCTTCCCCATCCCCTTCACCGGGAACGCCAGCCAGTTGCTGCCGCCCGTCTTAAAGTAAAGCGTATTTTTAGCGCTTGGGGGTATCTCAGCCGGTATGCGGAATTTTCCACCCGGAGTAGGCGTCAGCTGCAGGGTATCACCACAGTGTATCATGTCATTATCGTTATTCACCAGCTTCACCTCATACACAGGCACTTTTTTAGTGCCGGTATTATGCACCTTTTCTATCCTGCAGGGCGTCCAGCCATTATCGCCGCGCCAGAAGAACGTTGCCGGGCAATCAATGTTTTGCCAGACGATGATAAAGTGCTGTATGGTCTTCGCACGTCCGTCCGGTGTAGTTGGCTCCACACGCTCCGTTGTAGTAGTCAGAAATTTCAGGTACACCTTTGCCTTGGCCGCAGCAAATACCGCACCGCCACAAGCAACTACCACCAGCAACAATAAAAATATGCTCCTCTTCATCACTCCACTTTTTTTTAGTAGAAAGTATTTAGTCTAAAGTAGAAAGTCCAGCTATCAAGTATCCAGAAAAACGCAAGTATCTCATTCGACCTCACCCTCTCCTTCGGAGAGGGCCGGGGAGAGGCTATGAATCCAGCTTCAGCACTGCCAGGAACGCTTCCTGCGGCACATCTACGCTGCCTATCTGGCGCATACGCTTCTTACCTTCTTTCTGTTTTTCCAGCAGCTTACGCTTACGGCTTATGTCACCACCATAGCACTTCGCGGTCACATCCTTACGCATAGCGCTGATGGTCTCACGGGCTATTATCTTGGCGCCTATGGCAGCTTGTATCGCTATCACGAACTGCTGCTTTGGCAACAGGTCCTTCAGCTTGGCGCATAGCTTGCGGCCAAAGTCAGCACCGCGGCTGCGGTGTATCAGTGCGCTCAGGGCATCCACAGGGTCGCCGTTCAGCAGTATGTCCATCTTGGCTATATCGCTCAGGCGATAGTCCAGCGGATTGTAGTCGAACGACGCATAACCACGTGTGCACGATTTCAGTTTGTCGTAGAAGTCAAATACTATCTCTGTCAGCGGCAGCTCAAATATGAGTTCCACACGCGTAGGAGTAAGATAATGCTGGTTAATAAGTATACCCCTCTTGCCCAGGCACAGGCTCATAATGTTGCCTATATAGTCCGGCAGGGTTATTATCTGCGCGCGAATGAACGGCTCCTCTATCCTGTCCAGGCTGCTAGGGTCCGGCATTTCGCTCGGGTTATTCACTACTATCAGTTTCTGCTTGTCGCGCGTCTTGTAGGCGTGGAAGCTTACGTTCGGCACCGTGGTGATCACCGTCTGGTTGAACTCACGCTCCAGCCTTTCCTGTATGATCTCCATGTGCAGCATACCCAGGAATCCGCAACGGAACCCAAAGCCCAGCGCCTGCGATGTTTCCGGCTCAAAGGTGAGCGAGGCATCGTTCAGCTGCAGCTTCTCCATGCAGTCCCTCAGGTCTTCAAAGTCGTCGGTCTCTACAGGGAATATACCTGCAAATACCATCGCCTTTACTTCCTGGAAACCGCGCACCGCATCGGTAGTAGGGTTGGCTATAGTGGTGATGGTGTCACCCACCTTCACATCCTTTGCCGTTTTTATACCGGTAATGATGTAGCCCACATTGCCCACGCTCACTTCCTGTTTAGGCGTCAGCGTCAGCTTCATTACCCCTACCTCATCGGCAGTGTAGTCAGCGTCTGTATGTATGAATTTGATCTTATCGTTCTTGCGTATAGTACCGTTGAACACGCGGAAGTAAGCGATGATACCCCTGAAAGAGTTGAACACGCTATCGAATATCACGGCCTGCAGGGGCGCATTAGGGTCGCCCTGTGGTGACGGTATACGGTCTATTATGGCAGCCAGTATCTCTTCTATACCTATGCCGCTCTTGCCGCTCGCCAGTATTATGTCTTCCGGCTTGCAGCCTATCAGGTCCACTATCTGGTCCGTTACTTCCGGTATCATAGCGCCCTGCATGTCTATTTTGTTGATGACCGGTATTATCTCCAGGTCATTTTCCAGTGCCAGGTATAGGTTGCTTATCGTTTGTGCCTGTATACCCTGGCTGGCATCTACCAGCAGCAGCGCACCCTCGCAGGCCGCCAGTGCACGGCTCACCTCGTAGCTGAAATCTACGTGGCCGGGCGTATCTATCAGGTTCAGTACGTACTTCTGTCCCTTCCATTCATAGTCTATCTGTATGGCGTGACTCTTGATGGTTATCCCCTTCTCACGTTCCAGGTCCATATCATCCAGTACCTGCGCCTGCATGTCGCGGCTAGAGATGGTCTTGGTAAATTCTAACAGCCTGTCAGCCAGTGTACTTTTGCCATGGTCAATATGGGCAATGATACAGAAATTGCGAATGTTTTGCATATATTATAAAAGAGGTGCAAAGGTAGGCAAAAATATGGGAGCTGAACTTAACTATTTAAATGAGTTAATTGTAAAATAGCCTTTTATATTAGACTTTTATAAAAAAGTTAAATACCGTTAAATGACGGTATTTAATCTCGACTATTGAGTATATCTTTGGCATAAATGTGGATTTTTTATACATTAATTAATACTTAAACTCATATGGCACATCTTTTATTAAATTAAGTAATTATGTCTCATAACAAAATGCGATTTAAATAATGGCGAGATTCCAACAAGTATTGAAAGATGTTGATGATAATTTAAAGGTGCTTCCAGTTCTTCATTCCTGTGACGGGTATGGATTTAGAGCAATTTTAGAGTCAGAATTTCTCAAACCAGATTTGTGTGATTTTTTTAACGTAGAATATCTATATGCGTATTACGGAATACCATCATATAGAAAATCAATTAAGGAAGCAACAAAAAATAATGCCTTTTATCCTGTGTGTTTTATTTTGGATAACAGTAAATTACCTCCAATGGATAAACTTCATCCATTCGACACTGGAGCTTTTTTTAAGATCCCAGAAATAAAAGCGGACTTTTTTCATCCCAAAATGGAAATAGCAGATTTTGAATTAGAAGCAAAAATTAATGAAGCTTCTAAAATTGTGAAAAAATTCTATACTGATAACATAAACTATGTGGAAAATAGACCCTTTGCAAAAGTTGATGATTTTATGCAAACTGAATTTGAAGCTCGCAGTTATGCTGCACTAATATCTAGTGAGGCAAATACTAAATATGATAATAGGGTTTCAACTATTGAATTTATTTATAAGAATTCTATATTACTGAATACAGGAGCTCTAATACAAGTAATTATGCCACATGCATTTTTAGATGATGTTTTTATTAAGACAAAACTAAATGATACTTTTAACATTAATGTCCCACTAACTTACTATACATTAAAGGGAGACCCTAAAGAACATTTTGGATCCATTTATAATGAATATAGAAAATTCTCAAAGGCTGAAAATTTAATTTAATGAAATTAGGGGGATATATAAAGCCTTTTAAAGAGTTCTCATTCACAATACCTGTTTATAGAAACGGGACGGATTTTTATTGCCATAATTTAGATGATCAGTTCTTTATTCAGGATTTTACTAAAATTGAAAAAGAAGACGATTTTTTAGTAGAATTAAAGCGTGAAATGAATTTTAATATCGGAGACAAAGGGCCAATTGCATTTGTTGGATCGGATAACGAAGTAATCATTGAAAAAATAAACATTGGCCTACCCAACGTATGTAGATATTTAGATCAAACTAAACAACCTAAAAAATATATTCAGGAAGAAGTATTTTATTATTCAAGCTTATTAGGTCACGATATCAGTTTCTATCAAAATAAATTTGATCTTAAATATTATGCATTTCAAAAACAGCTAATTGCATATAGTGATATACTTGCAATCGTTGATGTTATTGAAAATAACGTTTCTGCATCAAAAATATACCTTAAGAGAAAATCATCTTACAAGCATCATAAAAAATCAAAAAGCACTTTTGGTGCGAAATTCTTGCCATATGATCGTTTAAAAATTGATGGATTCAAAGGATATTTTATTAATTATGTCAAAGAAAATAATCTTCGTAAAGCTTATCACGAACTTCTAAATTTACTGAATTATCAATTTAAAGTAAGTTCAGCTAAACACATTGTAAAATCCTTGTGTGACTTATCAAAAACAACAATTGATATAGGTCAGCTTAGTACAGCTAAAATATTATTATACCTATCTAAAGTATTCACGATTGAAGACATCGTGATACAGACCCAATTTGCTGAAATATTGAAAGCCGAAGGAAATCTTCGCTCCGCGAAGGAATTATATCTTGAAATACAAACAAAATATCCGGAAGATGTTATAACAAAAAATGGCTATGCAGGAGTATTAAAAGCAGAAGGAGACATTCAGGGAGCTAAAGCATTGTACCTTGAGATACAAGAAAAATTTCCTGAAAATATTTTTGCGAAAGCTGGTTACGCAGAAATATTAAAAGCCGAAGGGGACATAAAAGGAGCAAAAGAATTATACATTGCGATTCAAAAAAAATACCCTGATAATGCTGTTTTAAAAACTGGCTATGCAGAAATATTAAAAGAAGAAGGGAATCTTAAACAAGCAAAAGAACTGTATATTGAAATACAAAGACAATATCCTGATGATGTTGTTGCAAAGACGGGCTATGCGGAAATATTGAGAGCAGAAGGGGATATAACTAATGCAAAATTATTGTATCTTGAAATACAACAAAGATATCCTGACGATGTTTTTGCAAAAACTGGATTTGCGGAAATATTGAAAGAAGAGGGTGATATCCGTGGCGCTAAGCAATTATACTATGATATACAAAAAGAATATCCTGATAACGTCTCTGTTAAAAATGGTTATGCCGAAATATTAAAAACAGATGGAGACATACGAGCAGCGAAGGAGCTATATCTTAAAATACAACAAAAATATCCAGACAATGTTGTTGCGAAAAATGGCTATGCAGAAATATTAAAAACAGAAGGCGATGTCCAAGGAGCGAAGCATTTATATATTGAAATACAGAAAAAATATCCTGATAATGTTGTTGCAAAAAATGGTTATGCAGAAATATTAAAAGCAGAAGGAAATATTCTTGCTGCAAAAGAATTATACTTGGAAATACGAAAAAAATACCCTGACAATATTGTCGCAAAAAGTGGGTTTGCAGAAATATTAAAAACCGAGGGAAACATACATGAAGCCAAAAAACTATACTTAGAAATACAAGCGCAATACCCTGATGATGTTGTCGCAAAAACTGGATACGCAGAATTATTGAAAACAGAAGGGGATATTAAAGTAGCGAAGGAACTATACATAAATATTAAAAATAAATATCCAAATAGTATAGTCGCAAAAACTGGTTATGCGGAAATATTAAAAACAGAAGGGAATATTCGCGAAGCAAAGGAATCATACTTAGAAATTCAAAAAAAGTACCCTGATAACGTCATAGTAAAAAATGCTTATGCTGGAATATTAAGAATAGAAGGAAATACGAAAGAGGCTAAAGAATTATATCTGGAAATTCAAAAAAAATATCCCGATAATATCTACGCAAAAACTGGGTATGCAGAGATATTGAAAACACTAGGAAATATCAAAGAAGCTAAAGAATTATACTTAGAAATGCAAATCCAATATCCTGATAATGTCGTTGTAAAAAACGGTTATGCAGAAATATTGAAAGCAGAGGGCAATATAGAGGGAGCTAAAGAGCTATATCTAGCAATACAAAAAAAATATCCTTATGACCTATACTCTAAACACTCAATAATTGATTGCCTTCTAATAAATAATGATTTTAATTCTATCGATAAATCACTTTTTCTAACATCTAATCCAAAGTCAAAAAGTGACTATTATTTCTATCATTCGTTTATCATGTATAAAATAAAACTTAAAGAATATGCACAAGCTGAAAAATTACTTGTACAAGTTCTTGAATTGATTCCATTTTACAATACAAAAATACTATTCCGGCAAACGCTTGCATATGTAAAAATAGCACAAAGGAAATATAGCGAATTATTTGCAACGCTTGATGGCTTTTTTGATTTAACTAACTCTACTTCTGTTGCAGATGTTTTCATGACTCATATTTATTCGGAGAATGATATGAAGGATCAAGCTTTAAAACACCTAGACATAATCAAAAAATATCAATCAAATAGTGTATTTTATTCAGCGGCAACACTTCTTAGTGAAAGATATGATTTAAATGGATTACCCAAAAAAGGTCTAGATAATATTATTTTAGATGAATTAATCGTTGAAGAGGAGTTTAAACTAATTGGTATGTTTGCTTGATCCACTACCCACTGGTTGAAGTGTCTCTCACAGTTAGCCGTAGTCTTCAAAAAAATAATCGTTGAGCGTAGACTCCCGTCTACGCTCGTGCGGATGTCAATCTCCAGATTGGCGAATACTACTCACACGAACACCACCAGCTCAGCGTAATATTCAAAACACTTGTTGAGCGTAGACTCCCTCTATGCTAGCGCGGATGTCAATCTCCAGATTGACGAATAATGCTCAAACGATACCATCCCAAAAATTGTGGATATCTTTTTCACAAACCCACCATTTTTGGCGCAGTTATTGCGCCATTATAGTGATCATAATTTTGGAGCATCGTAATACAATTTTGTCAGGAGTGCAGAAAGAAATAAAAAACGTGTAGTACTGAAACGACATTCATGAGCACAATTCTGTACATCATTTAATTCTGTAACCAGCCCTACAGAACAGGCCGGCTCTGATTCAGGCAACTGCAAAAACCAGAAGTGATCCCGCAATTTCCATCGTCAACTGCATTGACAAAATGCAAAGGATCCCGCTTCCGGAAAGCACAAAACTGCAGAAAAAACCGGAAATTATCGGAAGTAACAGTAAGCAAAAAAGTGAGCAACAATTTCCTGAATTTTCGACCTAAGTACTTATATATCAACACCAATGTGAGCAATACGTTTTGCAAAAAGTAGGCAAAAAAGAAGGATTTAGATTCATACACGATGGAGGGCAAGTTCGTTCGCGTTTGTGACAGGCCGTTGAAAAATTTAGTTCCTTTAATGCAGTAAACCAGCCCGATTGCAGGGAACCGTTCTGATTCAGGCAACTGCAAAAACAGGAAGTGATCCCGCAATTTCCATCGTCAACTACAGTACCAAAAAAGTGTAAGGCATCCGCTTCCGGAAAGCATAAGACCACAGAAAAAACCGGAAGTTATCGGAAGTAGCTGTAAGCAAAAAAGTGCCCGCACGGCTGCATAGACGTGAGCAACAATTTTCCAAATTTTCAACCTAACTGATTGTATATCAAACCCAATGTGAGCAATAAATTTTGCAAGAAAGTGCCCGCCCGGCTCACTGGACGGAAGCAATAAATTATAGCAACCGGGCAGCGTCAATTGCGGCTAAGTCAAAGTGTGCGGTCTGTTTACTACAGGTAATGCAAATACGATATCTATGCATGCAATTGCGCATGCTCAGCAAGAATGGCCTGCAATTTAGCCTGCGATAAGGATTTTGATACATACCCTGATACAAGCGGCCTGCTGTTTGCTTTTTCCCGGTCCTTCGCGTCTACTGAGGACGAAAGCATAAATATTTTTACATGCTCTTTTAAAGGAGCAGGCGCGTTTTCCAAAACGTCCAAAACATCCCAGCCGGATAAAGAGGGCATATTGATATCAAGAAAAAGGATCGCATTCTTAACACCCGGATCGGCATACCGCGATAATATGTACTCAAGCCCTTTTTCAGGGTCAGTAAATGTATGCACAATAGAACCGGGGATGGTGATCTCTATTATTTTCAGGGAGATTATATTGTTGATACGATCATCGTCAATAACAATAAAATCATCGATCATTGCTTCTTTCATAATTTTCAGTTTATGCGGTTAGTTATATTCTTATTTAATTTCAAACTCTATCCTGAATTCAGTTCCTTTATTTACTTCACTCGAAATACTGATCTTTCCACCCAGCGACTCTACTTGTGTCTTCACCATATACAGCCCCATTCCTTTACCGTCAACATGACTATGAAAACGTTTGTATAATCCAAAAACCTGGTCTCCTCTTTTTTCCATATCTATACCCAGGCCATTGTCCTTAAAGACGATCCTGGCCGTGTTTTTGAGCCTGTAACTAGTAATTTCAATAACAGGTGCTATATCTGCCTGCCGGTATTTTATACTGTTGGATATCAGGTTCAGAAAAATGCTGTATAAGTATCCTTTAATAGATAAGAGCTCATCGACCCGGGAGAAATCACTGACTATCACGACACCATCATTTTTCATCAGGTTATCAATGCTCAATTTGATCTCACTCAGCAGGTCAGATAATTTAATGGTTTCTTTTGCCTTACCCTCCGTATGCTTTATCTGCAAAATGTTATTCAGATCCATGATCACACTATCCAGCTTTTTTACCGAAGCAGCCAGTTCGCCCACCAGTTCCTTTTCATGCTCCTGCTCAAATCCGGAAAGCTGCATGAGCTCTGTAAGGCCGCCAATGTTTGCGAGTGGCGAACGCAGATTATGCGAAACGATATATGAAAACTGCTCAAGGTCTTTATTGCGCTGAATAAGATAGGAGGCTGTTTGCACTATTTCTTCTTCGCTGGTCTTTAAGTTTTCTCTCATCTTTAGCAGCGCCTTACCAAGTGTATCTTCATTACTTAATGGCGTATAGCTGAGGCTGAATTTTCGTTTACCTGTTTCCTCCGCAAAAGTTGCAGTTTCCTCCAGCTTTTGTGAAAGCCGGTTAACAGACTGGATCATATCCCCTATCTCGTCTTTTTTTATTTCATCCTCAATTTTGCGTGTAATTCCTTTACCCAGGTCATTTACAATATGCCTGATCTTATTGATGGGGTCTATAATTATTGCAGTAAAATATTTTGATAAAATGACCGCAAGGATGGTAAGGCAAATTGTAAGGATGGTAATAAACACCCTTAGCCTGTTTGAATAAGTTTCCCAAAGGTTAAACTCCCTGATCTTGGCCTCCCGCTCATATGCCGTGATCCTTGTAAGCCTGTTAATTAAATGTGCAGTACGCGGAATAACTTCATCCTCTATCAACTGCTCTGCTTCTAATTTTTTTACCGGGTCGTCATAATCAGTGAAGTTGCTTAACGTAACCATCATATGCTTTTCAATAGCTATCAATTGCTCAAACCCGATAAATAAGTCAGTTAAGCTATCTGCCATTTTCCTGTCACGCAACTGATCATAAAGTGAATTGAGCCCGGATTTTATACGTGGGTATTTAACTGCCTGGAGTTCTTTTAAAGCAATTTTGTCCTCCTGGTCGGTTCTTAAGAATGTCCAGTTTGTGGCATACATCTTCGATTGTATCAACACATCTTCGAGATCATCCCGTTCCTGCTGCGCCGGGTCAATAACTTTGGAAATATAGTCTGATAATGCTTTGCTCTTGTTTAAAGTAACAATAGTTGTTATACCATTCACCACAAACACCATTACCAATATCAGGAAACTACTGTTGATCTTACCCCGTATACTCAGGCCCATAATGCAGCATATTATTAGTTAAAAAGTAACATTCATACCGCCCATTACCCTTATCGGGTCTTCGCGTTGCCCGTACAATAGCTCTGTGGGGTGTTTATTCAGATCCATGTTGTAGCCCACACTCCTGTAATGCTGGTTAAGCGCATTGGTAATATTGGCGAAAACAGAAACATGCTTTCCAAATGCATAGCGCATGGAAATATTCAGTAGCGCATAGCCCGGCAATGTCTGCAACCTTTCCAGCTTACCTACTGTATCCTTTAATGCGGAAATATTTTGCCGGCCCATTACTAAGAGTCGTGGCGAAAAAGTAAATTTACCTGCCTTAACATCTGTCCCGATACGGAACATAAAAGGCGCAATAAATGATATTTGTGATCTTATATCGCCATCAGCGGCATCCTGCGTTGTACCATCAACATAGCTCACAGAAGCGTAAGAATTCAAAAACACATTCCCGATCGAGTGTTTTAAATTTAACTGGATATTACCGCCTATAGTTTGTTGCCTGCCTTCGTTAACAAATACTTCAACATAATCAACAGGTACGCCATTAAACATATTATGATACAGCTGCGTTGTTTTGTTATCATCTGCAAACGCATGCAAGCCATTGAGTACATTATAATAGCCGTCAACGGTTACTGTGAAATTATTGGTCAGGTACTGGTTTATGCTCATTTCCACATTTTGTGATGTCACGGGTTTCAACCCGGGATTTGGCAAGTGCAGAAAAGACGCATGATATGTTTTTCCTGAATCCGGCGTATCGAATGCGCCATAGGTTGAATAAGCATCTGAAGGGGAAGGAGAAAGGAATGCGCTGCCGTAAAGCACCTTGATAGTTGTATGTGACGTTGCTTTATAAACTACCCCCAGGCGCGGGTTGAATGTACTTCCATAACGGGAATTATTATCGTACCGTGCGCCAAGTGTAAAGTTGAGCTTAGCGGTTGGTAAGTACTGTACTTGTAAATAGGATCCGCTATTACTATATTGAATATTATAAAATTGAGCTTGCAGACCATCAGGGCGATAATAGCTTTCCGTACCGGCAAACATTCCCTGTAAATTTCCATTAACGTTTACAGGATAGTCCAGGTCTGCACTTTGCGGCACCACAAAATATTTTTGATAAATACCGCCCCCGGTAAATGATAGTTTCCTGGAAAATTTATAATCCAGTTGCTCTTCCACGCTGTAAGTAGATGCAGCAGAATACTTATATACCGGCTCCAGCAAACTGTATAAATTCCTGTAATTCGATTTTGGATCAAGATCGTATTGCGATGCGATCAACGAAGTAGTTGCAACAACCCGGCCCAATGCTTTTTTATATGTCGCATTGATACTTCTGATGCTCTGCGCTATAAATGCATCATTGTTATAAACAGCATTATTGGTATTATTACTATAGGAGCTTGGTATTTTTGTATTGTTAGTAAAGAAAGAAAATGTAAAGTCGTCGAGGTGGAGTGCCGCATAAATATTGTATGCGGAGGTAGGGGCCTGGTAAAGCGGAGTGATGGGCTTTACAGGTGTGATAGGGCCGTAAATGGTGTTTAATGTACCTGTTTTATACGGAATGCTGCTATAGGCAGGATCGTTGCTGTAGAGCTTTGTGTAATCGGGTTGGGCATCATAGTAATACTGTCCGGAAATAACAAAGTTTGCAGTATTATTCAGCTTTTTTGCAAGGTACATGGTGTTGTTAGTACAGCCATACATACCTG
>JAOQAP010000189.1 GCA_025963465.1 Flavipsychrobacter sp. | reverse complement strand
GTTAACCTATGGCCGCTCAGTTTTTCTGTAAGCCTGAAAACAAGCCAGGTATTAATAAGGTGTATAGCTAATTGAAGCAGGTGATACGGAAGCGGATCCAACCCGAATAAATGATACTCGAAAAGGTAAACAAGGATAGTGAGCGGGAGATACAGGAAGTAACAAAATGAGGTGAAGATCACCTTGATACTATTCAAGGTAAAATCAGCAAGCTGCGGATTTTCAGTGACATAATAAGTATCATCGTAGAGGGTAAACTCATTTTGCAATCCATGGCTATATATGAGTGCCGTAATTAAAATTACGACAAGAGGAGCCCACAAAGGAATCTGAAAAGAGCTTTCTTTTACAGGGCCATTATCCGCAGGTTTTGCTTTCGCAGGCTGCGTAGCGGCTATGTTCTTTTTTTTGTTGCCGGGCATACGGTCATGTGTACAGTGCTATATAGTTGCAACCGTACCAGATCAAAAATAAAATATTAATCTGTAATTACCCCAGGTCTATTTCTGTATTGTCCCCTATATTCAGGCTTTGGCTCAGCCCGCGCACATACGCATCATTACCTATGATAGACGAATTGAGCACTACCTGCTGCAATTCTGCATAGGAACCAATAATAGAATCTTTAATAATAGACGATTCCATCTTTGTGTATTCTCCTATGGTTACATTGGGCCCAATGATGCAATGGCGTATGCTGCAACCCTCTGCTATATTTACAGGCGGTATAATTACCGTGGTGTCAAAATCATATGCCAGTGGCTGCTTACGTGGAGCTTCTTCCATTTGCTTCAGCAGAATCGCATTGGTAGACAGTAATGTTTCTTTTTTACCGCAGTCAAACCAGTTGGTGACGCGGAATGCGTGAAATTTGATACCGTTCTCCACCATGTGCTGCAGTGCATTGGTCAGGTGGTACTCACCATTCTCATCTGCTTTATCGCCAAGGTGTTTTTCCAGCGCGGCATACATGGACTCGGTTTCCCTTATGTAATAGATACCCACCATCGCCATATTAGACTTTGGCATCAGTGGCTTTTCCACCATGCGTATCACTACATCTTTATCATTAAGCTCTGCCACACCAAAGCTGCGCGGGTCATCTACCTTGCGAACACCTATCTGCGATACATCACTGCTCAGTATATCTTTTACATTATAATCGCATACGGTGTCGCCAAGCACTATCATTACCTCATCGTTCTGCACCGCGTTTTTGGTGAGCCATATGGCATGACCGGTACCGCGCCTGTCGTTTTGTGTTACGAATGTATGTTTCAGGTGGGGGTATGTCTTATCTATATACCGTTGTATCTTCTCGCCCAGGTAGCCGATCACAAAGACAAACTCTGTTACTCCTGCATCTATCAGCTGATCTACAATAACGCCAAGAATAGTTTTGCCCGCAATAGGGATCAGGGCTTTAGGCTGTGTATATGTTAGTGGTCGTAGCTTAGTGCCTGCTCCGGCAACCGGGATAATAGCTTTCACAAGTTGGTATTAAGACGTAAAAATACAATTATTTCGTTATCGCACTACTGGCCATTTGCCCAAACTCAACATCATTAGCCTCCCATAGCTCTATTTTATTACCTTCGGGGTCCATTATATGGGCAAACTTGCCGTATTCATATACCTGCATTTCGCCTAGCTGGTCTATTCCTTCCTTTTTTAGCTCACCCAGCAGCCACTCCAGGTTTTTCACCCTCAGGTTCAGCATAAATTCCTTGCCAGATGGCTCAAAATATTTAGTGTCCTTCGGAAAAGTGCTCCATACACTATAGCCTTTCTGCTCCGGGTTATCAGCATGGCGCCATTCAAAACTGGTACCATAATTATCTGTACTAAAACCGAGATGCTGTGCATACCAGTTACGTACCGCAGCCGGATCTTCGCATTTTACAAATACCCCTCCCAGTGCGGTTACTCTTTTCGGATCTGCCATGGTTTTACTTTCTATAGTTTACTGTGCATCTACCGAAGCGCCTTCTCCGTATATCTGCGCTTTATACCTTAACGATGGTGATGGTATTAAAGCTCCAAGACCTAATGAGCTCCACTTCTGATCTACAGACTTTATGGTAGCATCATCAGCTACTATTATGTTAGGCCATGGTCTATCGAAGTCATCGAATTTTTTTGATTTCAGTGTGCCGTCAAGCCCCAGTATATTCCTTCCCTTTCCTGCATAGAAATGATCCCGCTTAGGATCCATATTATTGCAAAAACGCCAGAGCACGTCTGCAATATCATCAGCCTTCACAGTGTGTTCCACATAAAGTATCATTTTTATTCCTTCCATGCCCGGCTGTACACACAGTTGCTCATGTAGTTCGGTCACATGATGCAGCCTGGATTTTTTCATTGCTACAAACAGCACAGGTATATCCCATTCACCGGCAAGTTTTACATTCAGCCCGGTTACCTCGGTAAATTTCGCCATTATATCGGCTGCATTAAAAGCCTTGCTTAATTTGAATGGCACCAAAGGGGTTGTTATTTCTTCTTCCTGCTTCCTGGTACCATCTATACACATCTTCCCGCCAAAGCCCAGCTTAGAACAGCTGTGGTCCAGCACATCCATAGGCCCCTGGCTGATGTATATATCAGTTACCGGGTTCACATTGTTGAACACATAGTGTGCCAGTGCTTTGTAGTCATCTATTTTTATACCGCTTGTAGCCGCACCATCTGAAAGCACCAGTATTTTGTTGAACATCATTTGCCCTGCGCCCCACATAGCGTTCATCACCTTTGGTCCCTGTCCCGGGTATTCTTTATTGATGGTCGTTATTACCAGGTTATGGAACACGCCTTCTACCGGCATGTTCATATCTGTTATCTCCGGCACCATCGTCATTTTTATTGGTGTCAGGAATATGCGCTCTGTAGCTTTGCCCAGCCATGCATCTTCCTGCGGTGGTATACCCACAATTGTTGCAGGGTATATTGCATCCTTCTTGTGCGTAATAGCGGTAACATGAAAGCGCGGATAAAAATCAGGCAGTGAGTAGTAACCTGTATGATCGCCAAACGGGCCCTCCCATATCAGGTCTTCTCCCGGCTCTACATAACCTTCTATTATAAAGTCTGCATCAGCAGGCACTTCTATATCAGGCTGCGTGATACAGCGCACCAGCTCTACTTTTTTCTTGCGCAGAAAGCCTGCCAGCATGTACTCATCTACATTCTCCGGCAGCGGTGCAGTAGCTGCATAAGTATATATAGGATCACCGCCCAGCGCTACAGCCACGGGCATGCGCTTGTTCAGTTTTTTATACTCATTAAAGTGTCTTGCAGATACTTTGTGCTTATGCCAGTGCATTCCAGTCATCTTTTCATCAAATACCTGCATACGGTACATGCCTATATTGCGGATACCCGTGTTAGGTTCTTTGGTATGTATGGCAGGCAGGGTTATAAACCTTCCGCCATCCTGCGGCCAGCATTTCAGTATCGGTAGTTTGTCCAGGCTGGGATTGGTCATTACTACTTCCTGGCATGCGCCACGTCCACCTATCACTTTAGGCATCCATGATGCGAACTTACCAAGTTGCGGCAGCATGGCCAGTTTTTCCAGTATGCCGTTTTTAGGTGTAGATATGGTTTTAAAGATGTCTTCTATATCGTGTATTACGTCATCCAGTTCTTTCACGCCCAGCGCTATGCACATACGCTTTTCACTACCCATAGAGTTGATGAGCAATGGAAATTCTGTCCCGGTATTTTCAAATAATAAAGCCTTGTTCCTATCGGCTTTTTTAGATACCCTGTCGGTTATTTCTGCTATCTCCAGCACAGGGTCTACAAATGTCTTTATTCTCACCAATTCACCTGCATGCTCCAATGCCTCTATGAATGCACGTAACGATCTGTATGCCATACCACAAAGATAACTGCAAAACAGCTTTCAGCACAAAATAACACCGCCTTCAGAAGGGAAGTTTACTATTTATTCACTTTGGAAAACACCAGCGTATAGACCGGCCTATCGGTAGCCTTTTTATCGTAGGCCATTATATTCATACAGCTCTGGTTGGTAGACACGAACCTGACGCCAAATTTCAGCGCACGATAGTCATAAAAAAGAATTTCGCCATTCGTACCCAGGTTTTCCAGTTCGTGTGTTTTGGGCGCTTCCTTTCCGTTCAGCATTACCTTAAAGAAAAAGTCAGCAGGCCTGAACGCCATGACCGCAACAATGATCACTGACTTATTGGTATAGCAAGGCACAAAGCGGGAAAGCGTATTGGGATTCTTTACATTGAAATTGGGCTCGTAAGTATGCTCCAGCGTATAGCCATCTTTAGCGAAATCCCTGACGATCTTATCCAGCCTTGGTTGGGCAACCTTCTGTGCACCGGCATGAAATGAGGTCAGTAAGCACGCAATAAACATCAGGCATAATACACGCATGGACATAATTTTTACGGGGCGAAGGTAATACATTCCCCATATTACTTTACAGATACCATGCCAGCTTTTATAGCATACATGGCCAGCCCTGTGCGTGTGGTGATATTTAACTTTTTGAACAATGCTTCCCTGTAGCCATCTATAGTGCGTGGACTCAGGAACATCTGGTCAGCAATTTCTTTATAGGTCAATTCAGTACAGCAAAAACCAAGGAAAGTACTTTCGCGCTCGTTAAGCTCCACAGCTATTTTGTCCGACTCATGCAGTATGTGCAACATACGCCCTGTTACTAACTCGGAATGGTAGAACCCATGTCTTACTACCTCTGTTATTGCAAAACGCAGTTCTTCCGGGTCAGAGTCTTTCAGCACATATCCGTTGGCACCGCTGCGCAGCATCTTTATTACGTTCAGCTCAGTATCATACATAGACAGCGCCAATATCTTTATATCCGGCCATCTTTTTTTGATCTCTGCTGCTGTATCATAACCGTTCATTTCCGGCATGTTGATATCCACCACACATACATCGGGCAGCGTGGCTGCAGCCTTCAGCTTTGCTATCAGCTCCTTTCCGTCACCCGCCTGTATAATAACAGCCATATTCTCAAACTTAGATAATATCTCCGCTACTCCTTTACGAAGTATAGCATGGTCGTCTGCAAGTGCTATGTTTATCATCTTTTAAAAATTTAAGGTCAATAGATACTGTTACTAAGCTACTTCTGCCGTTATTTCCAGCGCTATGATCGTTCCCCGGTCTTTTATAGAGCTCACTTCAATAATGCCTTTCAGTAATCCTGCTCTTACGTGCATATTGTTCAATCCTATGCCACCATTCATTTTCTCGCTCATATCAAAGCCCGATCCGTTGTCCTGTATCATCACGTTCAGTGCACCGCCCTGCCTGTATTCCAGGTATATGTCAATGGCTGTTGGTGATGCATGCTTTATGGCATTACCTATAGCCTCCTGTATGATGCGGAAGATAAGCAGCTCGCGCTCATTTCCCAGGTCACGCTCTTCGCCTGAGCGGTGCAGCGTACACGATACATCCTTGGCAGAGCGTATATACTCCAGGTCTTTTTCTATAGCATCGGCCAGGCCTGCATTGCTTACAAAAGCGCTGTTCAGTGTATGGCTTATATTGCGCAGGTCTGTTATGGCCTTGCCCAGCAGTTCATTCGATTCTGTTGCCTTTGTTATCGTTTCCTGTTCCTTACTGTTATTACGGATGTTATAGAGCTGCATCTTCACAATGCTCAGCAACTGCCCTATATTATCATGTATCTCCTCGCTGAAGTATTTAAAGGATTGCTCCTGTACCTCCAGCTGAGATTGTAATAACTGTGTCTGATAATCGTTTGCCATCTGTTGTTTTTCAAGGAGGTGTTCGTAGCGCTTTTTCTTGTGAATTATTAGGAATATCACAAGTGTAAATGCAAAAAGCATCATTATTAAAGTTCCAATGACAAAAATCAATACTGCATAACTATTGCTCATTTTGTTTTTAGTTTTCCTGGGTAGCGTAGAAATACAGCTCCGATGCCTAGATAAAATAAAATATTGATGACTATTTGAAAGTATGTTATGAGTTTTATGAATTTAATACCCTCTTTATAAAACAACTCAATATATGCCCAATAAAAAAAAGTCCCGCTCCAAAACAATAGTACAACTGTCCATATCCAAAAGCTATTGTCTCGAAAAACATTTACTACATCACTAGATAATATAGCATATAACGCATATAAAGACATTATAATGATTACGAAGCTTTCTGTTATTAGCATATAGGAATTAAACTTAGTTATTGGCTGAAAACACTGCGCATTAATTATGCAAATAGTCAACCAAAAAGAAAAGCAGATAATAGCATACTTTTTTTTGTATTTTTTAATTGTCATTAGAAAAAACACAGACATGAGCGTTATTTCTAACAAGCTGTATATGTGATAAAGTGGCGCTTTGTTTATTTTAAAAAAAGAAAAAACATTTCCTGTATATTCAGTTAGCCCAGCCAATAGCACAAGTATAAAAATAACATTTGCTGAGGCATTCAATCTTTTATATACAAAAAGACCGGAGAGGATGCAAAATAGAAGTGTAATAGAATATACCGCGTCAAAAAAATGCATCATTGAAAAATTATTTTTAATTCAATTATTTTTTTGCTGGGTGTATTATTACATTATCAGGGACAATATTACAATCGGTACCTGGAGGACATGGATTGCAGTGCTCAAGATAGTATGGGGTAGATGCCGCAAGATCATCCAATTTATAATAAATATGCGTCTTAGCCCCTGCCGCCGGTACATTTACTCCTACCATTACCAATGTTAAATTATCTCTATTTCCAGGCATAGAATTATATATATCACAAGCAAGATAGCAATGTAAATGCGTGATATCGGGGTATGCATTTAAGAAATATGCTAATGAAGCGGCATTTACTAATACAGAAGTGGGCATCACTGGATAGGCGCCCGCGTCTCTTTTGGCCCTATATGCCGCTATCATATTGTTTCCAACTGTATTTGTAACCAACTCAGGATACATTGGATTTGATACTACTACTTTTTCACTTACGTCTGTCGTTTTAATTGAAGCTGGTGTGTCTGTTTGCGTTTGACACTTATATAATGCTGCCTGGCATCTGGCAAGAGCTCTCTTAGTTCCCTTTATTTCTAATTCCTTAATTGCCAAATCGGATTTCAATATTGTATTCTGACGATACAAATTCCAGGAAAAGTAAGCACTGATAACTAATAATGCTAATAAAATTATTGGTGTTGCCTTTTTCATAATAGTGTGTGTTTTAAAGTTGAAAATAATAAATGTTTTGGCGTTATTCTTATTTATAATGTTATTCTGTTGTTACTCCCTTTGTTGATGAGGTAAAAGTACCCAACGGCAATACTCGTCCGTACCGTATTTTTCCCGTATTTCAGTTTCTACATCGTCCCGGGTGTTTCTCCCATACCTGGCTGTTGTTTACCTCGTGCGCTTATTTCGTATTTCATACCCCATTATCCGGGGTAAACACACCAACCCCTTACTGTAGTAAATAACGCCAGCTCTACGAGGATAATACTGCCGTGAAACCCGCTATTCTACGGGCATTGCGCGCAGCTATCCGCAGCACTTTTGTGTCAGCAAAACAAACTAATTGCTCACACAAAAACTCACTTTATGAACAGCACATTTACACACAACAGCGCAGTAAAGACAACCCACATCTCCATCCGCAGGGTATTTATATTATTCATCGTCTGCCTGTT
>JAOQAP010000157.1 GCA_025963465.1 Flavipsychrobacter sp. | reverse complement strand
TGCCGCTGTCCATCACTACTCTTTCGCCGTCGAGGTAAAACTCTACTGCATCATTGGTCAATATGGGCACATGTATACGGGCCTCACCGCTTTCAAAATACAGCTCAGCATCGCGATGCTCTTTGATGATGGCACCGGGCTGCAGGTTCAGCAGGCGTATGGCGTTCTTATCGCATTGCAGGGTATCTGCCACCATCTTCAGTGTGGGGCATTGGTCCATAAGGGAAGTATCTTTAAATGCTGATGCTTCGCCGCCATCTGCAATTACGTTACCCATATCACCATTAACAGAGCGCAGCGGCAGTGCCGTCCATGAGCCTTCATAGTCCCGCTTGTTGTAGTGGGCCTTCCATCCGGCAGCTATAGCGCTTACCTCCTGCTGCATTTGCTCTACAGGAAAACGGAATGGAAGCTTCAGGTAACGGATGAGTGTTTGCATGGTAAGCAAATGTAGAAAAATTAGTGAAGCGTGTATTCATCGCAAGTGGACACACCCCTAGCCCCTCTCCAGAGGGGAAGTGTAGCGTAGCTCTTATTTTGTAAGAGGTAAAAGTATTTTATTATTGGAGTAGTAATCGCGAGGGCAATATATTTCGTAATTTCATGCAATGAAGCTTGTCACTTGTTTTATTGTCGCGGTCTTTTTCTATAGCGGCAGCTATGCACAGATACCTGATGGTTCTGTGGCGCATGACTTTACATTTACAGATATCAACGGCACTACCCAGAACCTGTACACTTACCTGGACCAGGGCAAACATGTGATCATAGATGTATCTGCTACATGGTGCAACCCTTGCTGGCAGTATCATAACTCCCATGTAATGGACAGCCTGTACAGCAAGCATGATACTCCCGGTGACAATACATGGAAGGTGTTCTTTATAGAAGGAGACAACAACACAACAACGGACCAGCTGAACGGGATAGGTACTACACAAGGCAACTGGGTGGCGGGAACGCCATTCCCGATGATGGACCCGTCAGGTGCTGCGCTCAATGATTTCCTCAGCTATTATAATGTCACGGCATACCCTACCCTGTATATGATATGCCCGGACAGGAAGATATATTCTGACACACTAAACAAAGGCAACAAACCCTCTGTAGCTACCTGGGAATATGTAGCCAATATGTGCAGCCCCGTAAGTGTAACTACCATTGAAGAAAGTGCGCTGCTTCATCTTTATCCAAATCCGGCAACAGGCTGTATGAACATTGCCATGCAATTAAAGACGGCAACCGATGTAACGGTAACGGTAACAGATATTGCTGGTAGCACAGCTAATCAAAAGACTTTTAGCAACCTGAACAGCGGCGCGAACAGCCTGCAATATGATGTCAGCAAGCTAAGAGCTGGTATGTATATAGCTACTATTACCACAGGCAATGGTAGCTGCGAAAAAAGGAAGATAATGATACAATAAAAAAAGCCCGGTATATCCGGGCTTTTTACTTGTTTATGAGCTTATATTATTCTACGATCAGTTTGCTGTAGTAGCTATCACCACCTTCCTCTGTAACCACAAAGTAGTAGGCACCCTTTGCAATACCCTTTAAAGAGTAGGTTGCTGTATTGTTTTTATACACCGATGTTATCTCTGTTCTTCTTCCCGCCACATCAGATAAGTAGCTGCCAGTGATGGTGCCAGTGTTCTCCAGGCGCACGGTAAAGCTTTCTGAGGCAGGATTAGGATAAAGGTCAATTTTCCTGCGTGTAACCTCTTTCTGTAACGACGGCACAAGAGTATAAGCACCCTTCTTATACATCACCTTATTAGTATTATCGTCTTCCCAAACTACCTGTACGGAATTGGCGTTCATGGCTACATCAGCATTTACAAGCCCGCTACCTGTAGCTATCGTATCTATGGTAGTGAATCCTTTGGTAGCAATATTATCTGTAAACGAATAGCAGATCATATTTCCAAGTGATGTGTTCTGTTTCCAAACTATTGCGGCCGCATTGCCCCAGTTGGCAATACGCGGGTAGTTCTGCGACAAAAGGCCAGTAAACGTACCTGTAATAGCTTTAGATGATGAAGACATGCCGCTTACAGATGCCCTGCTCAGGTAAACGAGCGCAGTGCCGGATGCAGCACTATAGTAAACAGTATATATAGTATCGCCGACCAAATAACCATCAGGCCCGCTGGAAGGGCAGGATGTGAGCGCCCAAGCTTTTTTATCTACATTCATAGTACCGGGGAATGTGGCACCACCATCAGAAGATACGCCTGAATATATATCCCTTACATTGCTCAGATTGTTCCTGAACAACATAATAGTTTTGCTACCAGACGATATAAGCGATGCAGGACAACAATCGCAGACCTCACCGCTCATGCCGCTTGCAAGCGCATCCGGAGCAAACGTGGCCCCGCCATCAGCAGATGTGGAAACAACATAATGTGCGTCCATCATGGAATTATTGAACTTCATAAATGCAACCATAGGATTGCCGGTAGTAGTGGTAGTAACTATAGGAAAACGTGAAGTGCTGGTATCAATATTATCAATTCTTACCGGCATAGAAAATGACGCACCGCCATCATAAGAATGAACCAGATAAGTATAATTAGTAATCGGCATTTCAGGCGTCACTTTCATGGAGGCATATATGGTATCACCAAATGCTGCCATATCTGGCCCTGCCCACGACTGTGCGAAAACGTTGAAAGAACTATTCAGTGCAACCGGGGCAGTGAATGTACCTCCACTGAGTTTAGAGAAATAAGCCTTGGAATCTGTTTTACCCCATAACACATATGGATTGCCGGTCCTGTTGAGCGAGATACGCGGGTGAAGGTTGTTGCCTGCACCTGTGTTTACTGTCATAGGAAGTGCCCATGTAATACTTTGCGCGGACGCACTAAGCGATGCTGCAACAAGGAATAATAAAGCGGATATTTTTCTCATAAAGGCAAATTAGGCATTTTTACCCAATTAACCTACGAACTACCCTTCTGTATCCTTAAGTATATATGGGGCTGTTTCGCTAAGTAAGCCGGAATCAGGATAGCAAAGATTGAAGAACATTACACATCTCGTTTTTGCTTTCTCAATGCTTTTTCAAAGCACTCTTTTTTGCAAACTGATGCAACAGTGAATTAAGGTCATTGACCATTTCACCGAGCTCTTGCCTTGTGCGATTTCTTATATCCCTTACAGTTACGTGATAGCTTCGTGACATTGCTAATTAATAGTTGAATAATTAACCTACGAACTTCCCTTCTGTATCACTTTGAGCATCTCTTCGTGTATGAGGCCATTGGTGGCGAGTGTTTCTTTTTCAAAGACATTGTAGCGGGCTCCTTCAAAGTCGGAGATACGGCCACCAGCCTCCTGTACTATGAGGTAGCCGGCTGCTACGTCCCAGGCGCTGAGGTTGTACTCCCAGAAACCATCGAAACGGCCACAGGCCACCCAGCAAAGATCTATGGCTGCAGAGCCGAGGCGGCGTACAGGTACACCTTCGAGCACTATGCGTTCAAATACTTTTATTGGATGCTCCCTGCTGTCCGGCCACTTGTAAGGGAAACCGGTAACAAGGCATGCTGTTTTGAACTCTGCTTTTTTGGATACATATATCGGCTCACCATTCAGCGTAGCGCCTTTGCCTTTTTCGGCAAAGAACAGCTCGTTCATCATGGGATTGTATACAGCACCCAGTATTAGGTCTGCACCAAACATAAGACCAATACTTACGCAGCAAATGGGTATGCCATGGGCAAAATTGACAGTGCCGTCTATAGGGTCAATAAGCCATTGGTACTGCGAGGGTTTGATGAGCTCACCTACTTCTTCGCTGATGATGGTATGATCGGGGAAATTGGCACGTACTATCTGTATGATCTTATCTTCGGCAAGCTTGTCTACTTCTGTTACCAGGTTGTTGATCCCTTCCTTATGGTCAATCTTAAAGACACCATTAAAATAATGCAGTATTATTTTACCGGCTTCACGGGTTGCTTCAAGCAATACTTCTTTCATGTCAGCCATAAGGTCACAGTTTTAACTCTTTACCCAGGTAATAGTCTACCAGTTTCAACTTAAAGATAAGATCATATTTGGCACCTACAAGATTAGCAGCCGCAGCAAATTCGGAATTCTGTGTTACCAGCAGGTCTACGGTGCTTGTCAAGCCAAGGTCGTAACGCTTTCTTGCAAAGTCCAGCGCACGTTTTGCAGCCTCATCGGCACGCTTTGCAGCATAGTACTTCTGTATAGAGTTGAGCGCGTTGTTATGCGCCTTGTATACATTCTGTTTCAGCGTCAGCTCGGCATTGTATTCATTCAGCTGCGACTGTGCCAGGTTTATCTGCGACTGCCTTACCGCATACTGCCCCTGCCATGAATTGAATATGGGTACATTCAGGTTAAGCGATATGCCCTCACGAAAGTTGTTATTGAACTGGGTGTTGAATGGTATGACAGAATACACAGGAACACCATTTACATAGGTCACGCTTTCATAATTGCTGGCCCAGTTAGTACCTACCTGGTAGCCAAGGCTCAGTTGCGGATAAAGGCTACCCTTTGATGATGCAACCAGTTTCTGTGCCGACTTAACTCTCAGCTCACTTCCCTTAATGGAGCCAAAGTGCATACGTGCCTTCTGGAATATCTCTGCAGGCTCTGTATTATATACCGCAAACTGATCTTCTATTTTCACGTCAGGTACCTGTAAAGTGAAAGGGGTAGCGAAATCAAGGTTGAGCAATGTTTTCAGGTCAAGAACTGATGAATTGTAGTTGGCTATGGAATTGATGAGATTAGAACTATCTGTTGCCAGTTGCGACTCCAGTTGTGCAACATTCAGCTCAGGCAGCCTGCCTGCGTCAGCAAATGCACGTGTCTGATCCAGTTGTGCTTTGGATAATGCCACCTGGTTACGACTCACATTTATCTGCTCCTCTGCCAGCACAGCAGCCAGGAAACCATTGGCCACATTTACGGAGATATCATCCTTCAGCTGGTCGAGGTCGGCAAGCGATGCCTCGAGCAGCAACCTGTTCTTCTCTATAGTATTGCGCACCTGCAACCAACCAAATAACAGCAGGTTGCCGCTTGCAGTAGGTACCAAGGAATTATAGCTGGCATCTACAAACTGGTTGGTGGCAGGATTGATAGAACGACCAAAGCTACGGCTAAGACTACCGTTAACATTTAACGAAGGCAACTGTGATAACTCACTTTGTTTCAACGTATACCTTGCCAACCGGGCGCTCAGGGAATCCTGCTTGATAGAGATGTTATGCTCAACCGCATATTGCACACAACGTTGCAATGTCCACACATTGGTGGAACCTGCGACAGGCTGCGCATAGGTGTTAATACTTAACAATATAAAAGCAAGCAAAAGTGCGGATGACAAGCGCATAGAACAAAAGTAATTGAAAAAACGGTACTTAGTAAGGGTCATAAAGTATTAAATCACAGGAGTAAAACCATCAGAGCTTGCCGGGCACAAACTGCCCGATATATGCCATTATCTTGCCGGTAGCGCCGCTACCCGATAGCACATATTCCCTGGCGGCAGTAGCGTGTTGTTTGTACCGCAATTCATCGTCCAGTTCTTTTATGGACGATACAAGGTCTGGAGGGTCGCTGGTGGTAAATGCCCCACCCTTGTGTATTAATTCCTTCGCTTCTATGAACTGATGGAAGACAGGGCCGTAAAAACAAGGCATGCCATATACAGCTGCTTCTAATACGTTATGAACCCCTTCTTTGCCAAATCCCCCACCTATCCAGGCGACAGTTCCGTATCTATATAACTGCAATAAGAAGCCAACTTTGTCTACCAGCAGCACCCGCTTGCCATCCATAGCAACGGATAAGTCCGCACTCTTGTTCTGGCAATCGGACCACTTGACAAGAGTATTCGAAAATAGAGTTTCTATGTTACTAATATGTTCATTATCAACCTCATGAGGTACTATAATTACTTTCCAACTTGAAGGCAATAAATTGATGACCTTGTGCAAAAATTGCTCATCTTCTTTCCATGTACTGCCTGCTATAAGCACCTTGTGTCCATTGGCAAAGTGAGCGGCAAGCGGCAGGTCTTCCACCCTACCTGCGGCAGTTATTACCCTGTCGAAACGAGTATCACCGCCTATTGATGTATTATTTATTTTTATACTTTTAAGCAATTCCAATGAAGCTGAATCCTGCACAAATATGTGAGAAAAACACCTTAACATACTTCGCTGCAATCCGCCATACCACTTAAAGAAACCCTGCTCTTTAACGAAAACAGCAGAGATAAGCAGCACAGGAATATGGCGGGAAGCAATAGCAGACAGATAGTAATACCAGAACTCATACTTGACGAAAAGGCATAATACAGGTTGTACTATATCCAGGAATTCATTTGCATTATGGCGGGTATCCATAGGCAGGTAAAAGACATGATCAGCCCCTGGATAGTCTTTCCTTATCTCGTAACCCGACGGAGAAAAGAAGGTGACCACAATAGCATAATGAGGATATTTGCTGCGCAACTCATCCAGCACCGGCCTGCCCTGCTCAAACTCGCCAAGCGACGCACAATGCATCCAGATACGAGGTCGTTTTTCACCGGAAAGAGCCTCTTTTATCTTCGGCAGCAATCCTTTTCTTCCCTCTATGAACAGTTTAGCCTTAGCATTGAACAACGCAGCAATACGAATTGCTGTGGTATATGCTCCTATACCCAGGCGATATATAAGGGTATGCAGGATCATTCAAATAAGAGGTCCTCAGATTTGCGTTTGAAGATGGGAATGAACCAGCCGCCACGCAGTCCGAACAGCATATCCACACGTTGTTTTGTGTCTGCCCGCCTCACATCATACAAGTAGTCACGGCGTCCCTGTGTGAAGCCAAACAAAGCATCTATACCTATAGTGAAGTTGACCAAGCGGCTATCGCTGAAATACATATAGCCTACATACTGCTCTATAAACGAGCCATTGGTAAGTCTGTCATAGCCTTTTATATAGTCGCCACGCAACTGGTTCACACTTTTGTCCTTATCATAAATATTGATCCTGTGCTGTATAAAACCTACGGTAGTGAGTAATACAAGGCCGTTATCAGGGTGGTTCTTAGAGAAGTTGAATATCTTTCCGGCATTAACACCTACCGCATAGCCACGCTCATAAACCGGCACACCTATACGCTCACCGCCACTATTTATGAACTCATATAACTGGCCGCTGGTAGCCGAGTATTTATCCCTGATATTGAACATCAGGGAGTCCTCTTTTATTTTACTGCCTATAATAAAGTCAAATTTAGCGCCAAAGAGCCAGTTGGCTGATGTCTTGTATAACAGCGCAGGGCCCAGGCGATAGTTATTACCAAAACGCTTTGCCATATCACCGCCCGGCATATCAAAGGCGGCATTTCCATTCAGGATAAAGCCATGTCTTGTGTCGGGCGCTATACCGGGAGCAAACAAGTCGTCCTTATTTTGTGCAAAGACAGGAACGGTTGACAATAAAAGGAGTAGCGTATAAACACAAGACTTCATACCGGATCAGTTGTAAACCGTGAAATTAGGGCAAATATCTCAACCTGTACCTCTTATACATTTTTTTAACAGATCACACTATTTTAAGAGCTGACACACAGCTTACCGGGCCCGGTTGCAATAAGTAAGCGATCACTTCGTTATAAGCCTGACAAAATTGTATTTCCTGATAGCAGCGTAAGGTTTGGTTCAAAAAATCCGTCCAAAAATCGTACGTTTGCAGCCGTTAAAAAAACACACATGCAAAACCTACAAATGGTTGACCTGAAGCGTCAATACCAGAAAATAAAATCGGAAGTAGACACTGCTATCCTTAATGTAGTGGAAAGCACCGCTTTTATCAATGGCCCTGACGTGAACCACTTTGCAACAGAACTTGCAGCTTACCTGGGCGTAAAACATGTAATACCATGTGCAAACGGTACAGACGCACTGCAGATAGCACTTATGGCACTGGGCCTGAAACCCGGCGACGAGGTAATTACCGCGTCTTATACTTATATAGCTACTGTAGAGGTCGTTGCATTGCTACGCCTTACTCCTGTGTTCGTAGATGTAGACGCCGATTCGTTTACCATGAACATTGACGCGGTAAGAAAAGCCATTACCCCAAAAACAAAAGCAATAATACCGGTTCACCTGTATGGCCAGAGCGCTAATATGGAGCCCCTGCTGGCACTTGCCAAAGAACATAATATACCGGTAATAGAAGATAATGCACAGGCCATAGGCGGCACCTATACCTTCCCTGACGGAAAGACCGTAAAGACGGGCAGCATGGGCATCATAGGCTGTACCTCCTTCTTCCCGAGTAAGAACCTGGGCGGATATGGCGATGGCGGCGCTATGTTTACCAACGACGATGAACTGGCACAACAGCTGAAAATGATCGCCAATCACGGACAGAACAAAAAATACTATCATGAAATGGTGGGCTGCAACAGCCGACTGGACACGATACAGGCGGCAGTACTCCGTATAAAGCTGCGCCACCTGGATGAATACTGTAATGCCCGCCGCAAGGCTGCAGATTACTATGATGCTGCATTTGCCAACAACCCAAAGATAGTAACACCATTCAGGGCACCGTATGCACATCATGTATTCCACCAGTACACACTGCAATTGAAGAATGTGGACCGTGATATGGTGAATCAAAAACTGGCTGAAAAGAGCATACCATCCATGATCTACTACCCTGTGCCCTGCCACAAGCAGAACATGCTAAAAGAATATGGTACAGCCAGCAACCACCTGCCTGTAACCGATATGCTGCAGGACTGCGTAATATCGCTGCCAATGCATACTGAACTCACAGAAGAAGAATTATCTTACATTACAAAGAATATCCTGGAGATAATAGGATAAAACCAATATTTATGAAAGTCACTACCACACCCATTGACGGACTACTGATACTGGAACCAAAAGTACATACTGACGACAGGGGTTACTTTTTTGAAAGCTATAATAAGCAAACAATTGAAGCTGCAGCAGGCGTTACCACTGCATTTGTGCAAGACAACCAGGCCCGCTCGGTAAAGAACGTACTGCGCGGACTGCACTACCAGAACCAGCCAATACCACAGGCAAAACTGTTGCGTGTGCTGGAAGGCAGCATATGGGATGTAGCCGTGGATATACGTAAAAACAGCAAGACCTACCTGCAATGGTACGGCATAGAGCTATCTGCTGAAAACAAATTGCAGTTCCTGATACCTCATGGCTTTGCTCATGGGTACGCAGTGCTTACTGATACCGCAGAAGTGTTTTACAAATGTGATAACTATTACAGCAAGCCCCACGAAGGCGGTATGTATTTTAATGACCCGGCCCTTAATATAGACTGGAAGATAGACCTGGCACAGGCCATCATATCGGAGAAAGACCAGAAGCAGCCGATGGCTAACGATGCGGTAAATTTATTCTAAGTTAAAAGGGAGAAGTTAAAACCTGAAAGTGCATAACGTAAATGACCACCATAGTTCGTGGTCTTTTACGTTATGCTATGTTGTAACGGCTATGCTTTCATATTGATGAACTGCAATGGCAGGTCGATATTGGAAGTGCGGCAAAGTTGTATTACGTCCTGTAGGTCGTCTATCTTCTTGGCTGTAACACGGATGATGTCATCCATAATGGCTGCCTGCACTTTCAGGCCGCTATCTTTTATGACCTTTACTATCTTCTTTGCGTAGTCCTTATCGATACCATTCTTTATGGCAATGGTCTTGCGCACATACTTGCCATTGGCTGAAGGCTCCTTACTCATGTCGAAACTGTTAGCTTCAAGGCCCTGACGCATAGCGCGGGTAAGCAATACATCTTCCAGTTGTTTCAGCTTCATGTCGCTTTCCACTTCAATCTGGATAGTCATATCCTTCTTGTTCAGCTCAAAAGACACGTGAGTACCTTTGAAGTCGAAACGATTGTCGATCTCTTTTTTGGTGATGTTGACCGCATTGTCCAGTGTTTGCAGGTCTACTTTGCTGGCTATATCAAAAGATGGCATAGTGTATATTTTATGATGTTATCACAAAGCTATAAAAATATTATAAAATCAAGGTAGTGTTATTCACCTGAAGCAATAGCTTTCTTTTCCTTGTATGCTTCCACCACTTCGCAGTACAGCTTTTCATACATGGGTATTATGTGCTGTTTTTCAAATTTACGCGCCTGCGTTATGGCCTCCTTCTTGAATTGATGCAGCCTTTCATCGTCGCTGAGTATATAGATGGCGTTCTTTGCCATTGACTCAATATCCCCTACTTCGCTCTGGAAACCGGTCTTACCTTCTATATTGATCTCTGGAAGACCACCTGCATTTGAGGAGATGAGCGGCACACTGCAGGCCATAGCTTCAAGGGCTGAAAGACCAAAGCTTTCTGTTTGTGACGGCAGCAAAAACAGGTCAGCAATACTGAGTATCTCACTTATCTGCTCCTGTTTGCCCAGGAAGCGGACATCATTGTATATCCCTAGCGATCTTGCGAGGTCTTCGGCGTTCTGCCTGTCGGGACCATCGCCTATCATGAGTAGCTTGGCAGGTATCACCTGCTTTACCTTCTCAAATATCCTGATCACATCAGGCACCCTCTTCACCGTACGGAAGTTGGACACGTGAACAAGAATACGTTCCCCATCAGGTGCCAGCATCTGCTTAAAGTGCAATTTATCTGTCTGGTGGAAGCGTTTTACGTCTACAAAGTTATGTATGACCTGTATGTCCTTTACTATATTGAAAGAGCGTAAAGTCTCCTCTCTCAGGCTGTCAGATACTGCTGTTATCGCGTCAGATTCATTGATGGAAAAAGCAACTACAGGAGCATAGGTAGGGTCTTTACCGACCAGTGTAATATCTGTACCGTGAAGCGTAGTGATGAACGGAATGTCCTGACCTGTTTTCTTTAGTATCTGCCTTGCGAAATACGCTGCAGATGCATGTGGAATAGCATAGTGCAGGTGCAGGATATCCAATTTCTGGTTGACTATAATGTTCACCATGGCACTGGCCAATGCAGTTTCGTAAGGCGGAAAATCGAACAATGGGTAGGTTGGTACCTTTACCTCATGAAAATAGATATTAGGGTGGAAGGTCTGCGTAAGCCTTACCGGTTGCTCATAGGTGATAAAATGCACCTCGTAGCCTTTATCTGACAATGCCAGACCAAGCTCCGTAGCCAGCACCCCGCTCCCACCGAATGTAGGATAACAAACAATACCAATTTTCATGCTCATACAGATGCAAATATCATGCTATTGGCACAATTAATACTAATAGGCATATTTGCGTAATCAATAATAGCAATTTGGGTAATGCGACAATTTGATAATTTGGCAATGTGACAATGTGGGTATTGTGTCATAACGAGGTTCAGGTGCTCATTGTGGTTTGGGCTAAAGCCCTGTTTATTTTCTGTTTATTACCCCGACCTGAAGGTCGGGGCTACTGGATTTGAGTAATACTCAACTGCGAACTAATAGCTCTCGTAATAAACATCCCCCTTGCCCCCTTCGCTCACGCACGGGAGCCAACGCCTTAAGGGGGAATACACCATCAAGGCTATTGAGCTTTAGCAATTCAATTTAGAAGGTTCCTGGTTTCACATTACTAAAAAAGGAGCCGTATGGCTCCTTTTAAATTGAATTTGAATCTTCCTTATCCTATAAGCGCAAGGCTTTCTTCAAGTGTTTTTATCTTGGCTTCGCCGTCTGCGTACTTTTTGCGTTCGTTGTCTATTACTTCCGGCTTTGCATTCTGTACAAATTTCTCGTTGCCCAGCTTTTTGTCTATACTCACAAGGAAACCTTTGAGGTATTCCAGCTCTTTCTGCATCTGTTCCTTCTGTGCTCCGGTATCAATAGTAGCTGCGGCTGCTTCTATATAAAGTTTATCTGTCTGTACCACTATGGCTATACTACCCTGCTTAGGTCCTGTGGTATAGCCTATGTGTTCCGCATTTACCTGGCGGCGCAGGATATCCTGCACACTTTCATAGAATGAATGGTGCGTGGTATCTATCCACAGCTTTATGGTATTCTTTGGTTTCAGCTGGTTCTTGTTGCGGGTGTCTCTTACTGATGATATCAGTTCCTGCAGCATTACCCCACCCTTCAATATTTCGGCATCAGGCGTACCGTAAACAGGCAGTTGCTTTTCTATCAGGTCATCACCTTCCTTACGCTCACGGATAATGTGGTATATCTCTTCTGTGATGAACGGCATGTAGGGATGCAACAACTGCAACAACTGCTCGTAGATACTTATGGTACGCTGATAAACATGAGCAGATATAGGCTGCTCCATGCCCGGCTTCACCCATTCCAGGTACCAGGAACAGAAGTCGTTCCATATCAGCGAGTAGATGGTCTTTAACCCTTCGCTCAGCCTGAAATCTTTGATCATTTCAGTAACCTCACCAGACACTTGTGCCAGGCGGGCATCCATCCAGTCGAGCGCGAACTTTACCTGGCTGTCTTCGAGACCTTCCTGCTGACGGCCTTCCCAGCTCTTTACAAGCTTCATAGCGTTCCACATCTTATTGCAGAAGTTACGACCCTGCTCCAGCTGGCTTTCATCGAACAAAAGATCGTTACCCGCAGGTGAGCTGATCATAACGCTGAAACGAACTGCATCAGCACCATTGTCTTCTATCATCTGCAGCAGGTCGGGCGAATTGCCGAGCGACTTGCTCATCTTACGGCCCTGCTTGTCTCTTACTATACCTGTGAAATAAACCTTATCAAATGGTTTCTTATCCAGGAACTCATACCCTGCCATGATCATACGTGCTACCCAGAAGAAGATGATCTCCGGTGCAGTAACCAGTGTATTGGTAGGATAGTAATATTGCAGGTCTTTATTACCGGGGGCTTCGTTCCAGCCGAATACCTGCATAGGCCAGAGCCAGCTGCTGAACCATGTATCCAGTACATCGTCGTCCTGCCTCAGCTCCGTGTTCTTTGCTGCAAGCTCCGGCTTTTTAGACTTGTACTGTGCATGTGCTTCTTCTGCTGTGTTGGCTACATACAGGCCTCCTTCAGCATCATACCATGCAGGTATGCGCTGTCCCCACCATAACTGGCGGCTGATGCACCAGTCTTTGATGTTGCCCATCCAGTGGCGGTAAGTGTTCTTGAACTTGGCCGGATGAAATTCAATTTCATCGCTCATTACTGCCTCGAGGGCAGGCTTAGCCAGCTCCTGCATATTGCACCACCACTGCATGCTGAGCCTTGGTTCTATCACCACATCGGTACGCTCACTAAAGCCTACCTGGTTGCTGTAATCTTCTTCTTTTACAAGATTACCTGCTTCGCGCAGGTCTTCCACTATTTTCTTACGCACCGCAAAACGATCCTGCCCAACATATAGTTGTGCGGCTTCGCTCATGGTACCATCATCATTCAGTGTATCTATTACCGGCAGTCCGTGTTTCAGGCCGAGGTTATAGTCATTGATATCGTGAGCAGGCGTTACCTTCAGGGCACCTGTACCAAATTCCTTGTCAATGTACGTGTCGAAAATGATAGGTATACGCCTGTTGAGCAACGGCACGTAGCAGTACCTGCCTACGAGGTGTTTATAACGCTCGTCTTCAGGATGCACACAGATAGCAGTATCGCCAAGTATGGTCTCCGGACGGACAGTAGCTATCGTGATGTATTCTTCCTTATCGCTGTCCAGCTTGTAGCGTACGTAGTATAGTTTTGAATTGGTCTGGCGGTGTATCACTTCCTCATCGCTAAGGGCAGTCTTCGCCTTAGGATCCCAGTTGATCATCTTTACACCACGGTATATCAGGCCCTTTTCATACAGCTCATTGAACACACGGATAACGGCAGCATAATACGCCTCATCCATAGTGAAATTAGTACGGCTCCAGTCCAGCGAGCAGCCCAGTTTTTCCAGCTGCTTGAGTATGATACCACCATATTTCTCTTTCCATTCCCAAGCATACTCCAGGAATTTTTCACGAGGCATTGTCTTCTTGTCTATGCCCCTGTCGCGCAGCATGCCCACCACCTTAGCCTCTGTGGCTATAGATGCATGGTCGGTGCCGGGCACCCAGCAGGTATTGTAGCCCATCATCTTTGCACGGCGCACGAGTATATCCTGTACGCTGTTATTAAGTGCATGGCCCATATGCAACACACCCGTTACATTGGGTGGCGGCATGACTATAGTATAAGGCGGACGATCATCCGGCTTACTTGTAAAATATCCTGCGCTGTTCCAGTGCGCATACCACTTCAGTTCCGCTTCGTTGTGCAGAAAATTCTTACTTAATTCCATAATGTTGTAGGGCAAATATAATATTTAATGGCTGAATGGCTCAATTACGCAATAGCTTAATCTATATAGCAGTCCTATAAATTAAACGATTTAAAATAATCTGTTATAAAGTCGCTCTTTTATTAGCAGGAAATAAAATTTCAGTTAATCATCGTACAACTAAAACCACCCTCTCCTCTTAAATGTAATGACCCTAACTGGTCGAAGCGTCCGCTTCTGTATAGAATAATCTAGTATTACGGAAGCGGACGCTTCCATATATGAGGACGAAGCGGACGCTTCGACCAGTGTTTCTTAAAACCACCCTCTCCTCTTAAACGCAACAATCATCCATGCGGGAATGAGTAGCATAAGAGCTACGGCAATGAGGAACCCGTATTGGTTGTGTATGTAGGGCAGCTTGTCGAAGTTCATGCCGAAGATGCCGCCTATAACTGTGGCGGGGGCCATCAGGCAGGTAACAATAGCCATTACCTTCATTACTTCGTTCATCTTCAGGTTCACATTGCTCAGATAGAGATCCTGCAGGTTCATCATCATATCGCGGTAGTTCTCGGCAAGGTCGTTGGCCTGTACTATATGGTCATATATGTCTTTGAAGTATTTGGTTGTCCTGTCTTCCAGCAGGTCGCTGTCGCTGCGTATGAAGCCATTGATGAGATCACGGACAGGGCTTACGTTTCGCTTCAGCACTATCAGTTCTTTGCGCAGCATGTTTATCTCATTCAGCGAATGGGTGTTGTGAAAACGTATGATCTTTTCTTCCAGTAGTTCTATACGCTCGCTCAGCTTTTCCATTACTATGTAGTAGTGGTCTACTATCATGTCCAACAGTGCATAGCATAAATAGTCGGCACCGCTGATCCTCAGTTTACTACCGGAAATACGCAACTTTTCCCGCACCTGCGTGAACACATCGCGTTCTGCATCATCCTGGAAGGTGATCACGTAGTTCTTACCCAGCACTATACTTATCTGCTCTGTTTCTACTGTGCCGTTCTTCTCATTGAAGTACAGCATATTCAGCAGGCAGAAAAGTACAGGAGCAAGCTCGTCCATCTTAGGCCGCTGGCCTACACTGAGAATATCTTCCATAATGAGCGGGTGCACACCAAAATGGTTACATACACCGGTCACATCTACTTTCCTGATGCCTTCTATATTTATCCAAGTAATGGTATCAGCAGGCTTGTCCTTATAGCCATGAATGTGGGCAGTTTCTGTGAATGCCTTTTCCTCGATATGCGACGGGGAATAGCTGAATACCTGCACTTTTATCCCGGCAGCATCTTTCCGCTCATTATGCACAGTAGGATTTACCTGGAAGATGTCCCGGGTACGCTCTGCCGCGAATATAGAAAGAGGATTGAAGTAGTTTAAGTATTCCCTGCCAATCATAGTATGAAGGTAGGACAAGATGAGTAAATTTTGATTACATGCCTATTCAGGACTAACACATTTAATTATTTTTCCTTTTCTTTGAGCCACTATTATGATCAACTATAACACCAACGAAAAAATACGTGACCTTTTCCAGTTAAGGAAAGCTGACACCGTAAGGAAATTATTGCCCCTGATAATACTTGTATGTGCTTATTCAGCACTGGTCGTTTATGTGGAACGGATCGGGCTGCAATTGCCTGAAACATCTCCGCTGAAGCATTTCACTACGTTTCATACACTGCTGGGTTTTGTAATCTCTATGCTGCTGGTATTCCGCACTAACACAGCTTACGACCGCTGGTGGGAAGGGCGCAGGCAGTGGGGCTCGCTGGTAAACTGCAGCCGTAATATGGCCATTAAAGTAAATGGCTACCTGCCCGATGAGGACTTCAGGAACAGGGATTTTTTTAAGAAAATCATCCCCCTGTTTGCGAGCGCCCTCAGGAAACACCTGCAGGCCGAGACCACAAGACTGGCACTGGACACTGAACCGCACCCGGAAATACCTGACTTTGACACAACCCGCCACCTGCCCAGCCAGGTAGCCGTTGTTATTTCCTCGAAACTGACCCGTTTAAACAAGGAGGGCACAATAAGTGGTGAGCAGCTTATCAATATTAATGCAGACTTCACCACCCTTATGGATGTATGCGGCGCATGTGAGCGAATAAAGAACACACCGATACCGTTTTCTTACAGGGCATTCATTAAAAAATTCATTTTCCTGTACATCATCACATTACCATTCGGACTTGCATTTACGCTGCATTACATGACTGTCCCCATAGTAGGGCTCGCATTTTATGTATTGGCCAGCCTGGAGCTGATAGCCGAAGAAATAGAAGACCCGTTTGGAAAAGATGACAATGACCTGCCTATGGAGAAAATGGCCGGCAATATAAAGAAGAATGTGGAAGATATAATTTACACCAACAGGTAAAAATTATAAAAAGAATGACCAATTTTATTGGTCATTCTTTTTATAACGCTGCTTGTCTTTGTCTACTTCTTCATCCCTTTTATGTTGCAGATTTTTTCTCACTTTTGACATCCTGTTGCCGCCTTCTTTGTTATTATCATCCCCCAGCAGCAATCCCCATGGTTTCAGGTGTTCGCTTTTATCAAAGATGATCTTTAACACCGCCATTACCGGTATGGAAAGGAACATACCGGCAATGCCCGCCATAGTGCCTCCTATCACTATGCCCACTATGCTTGCGAAAGCGTTGATCTTCACTTTTGACCCTACTATGCGTGGCATCAATATATTATTATCCAGAAATTGCACAACGGCAATGGTGCCCAGCACCACCCATATCTGCCATATTTCCTGTGACGATGTGAGTGTGAGCATTACTCCTATCAGGTTACCTACCAATGCACCGAGGTATGGAATAAGGTTAAGAATCGCAAAGGTGACGCCTATAAGTATCGCATGTTTGATACCAAATATCAGCAGAATGCCACCCAGCAGCACCGTCAGATAGGTGATCTGTATGAGCAAACCGCCCAGGTAGTACTTTACGATCACCTCTGTTTCGCCTATAGCTTCATTTACCTGCTCGTGCTTATCAGGAGCAAACCATTGGTATACGAACTTTACCAATAGCCCTCTATAAAAAAGAATGAGGAACAGGTAAATAGGCAATAAGCCAAGAAAGATGAAAATACCGCTAATAGAAACGAAAGCTCCCTGCAGATAGTCAGTAACATTTCCGCCAAGCCTCGCCCCCTGCTTGTTGATCATGGCCATCTGCTTGTCCAGCGGCAGATTAAACCTCCGGCTAACCCAGCCACTAAGGCTGTTTGCATGTATGGTGATGTTCTTTTTTATTGCATCAATGTCACTGAGCAATGCCCCTACCTGGAAGGAAAGAAAGGTCATGATACCGGCTATAAGCAAAAGAAACGCTGCGATACAAAGAATGATCGCCAGTACCTCAGGCACCTTGTGCTTTCTCAGCCAGCGAAATACCGGCATAAGCAACAGACAAATGAAAAATGCCACTAGCAAAGGCATGATAACACTCTGCCCCAATACCACAACCGCACCCACAGCACAAAGCCCTACCAATTCTAATGACCTACGTACTGTGACCGGCATTTCTTTCATAAACATGAGCTATTGAATAAGAGATGATAAAACGTTAAACAAAATAGTGCCATTATTTCATTTCACCCTTTATTATCTTATCGTAAAATTCAGATAGTGAATAATTTTGCTCTATATTTGATCGAAAGAAGTAAGATGCGCACACTACTACTGGTCTTATTTGTCGCCGTTTCATCCGTTGCCTGTGGCCAGAACGGATGGAAATACAATGGGAATTTTAATTTCGGGGCCAATATAACTTATGTAAACGGTAAGGGGCAGCATTTCCCGGGCATACGGTTCTATGCAGGCTTCATTGCGAATGCTGTCTATAAAGATCATTTCATTCTCAACTACGGGCCATCGATATCTATATATACAAAATCGCTGGGGGCAAACATGAACCCGTTGGTGAATGATATACAGGTAGACTTTATCAACTCTGTGAGCCTTGGCGGCGGATGGGACAATATAAGCTACTACAAATTTCTGCGCACAGTAGGTAATGGCAGCTACTACAATGTAATGCTGAACCAGGGCTATGCAAGCCTGCTTACCAGCAATTTTATTGTGAACAACCATCATCACAACCAGGTGAATGGCGGCATTACTTTCTCTACCCCATGGGCGTCACTTATTTATTATAATGATGGTGGCTGGCCGTTCGCTTTCCCGTTCACTGATAATTTCGACAGGTTCTGGACAGGCGGGCTCGGGCTGTTTGCCCATAACAAACAGAGCTACAATACTGCCGAACTCACCTTCGACCAGTTCACAGGCTACAGGCCTTTCCTTTATGAACTGGCAACAAAGATGGGTATAGACATACCAAATTATAACCTCGAAGATTCTACTGGTGATAAGATACCTGCCATGTTCAATACATCGGCATACAACCTAAAGATATGTCCTGTACGAGGCTTTGGCGTAGATGTAGGTGTTATGGGTTCGCTGAAGACCAATGGCGGCAAATATTTTGGTATACAGGAGATGATACACACTATGGGCGGCTATGCAATGCACCCTAACTACGATGTGAACCGTTTTTATTTTGGTGGCTCTTACAACAATTTCAACCATGTGGGACTGTAGGCTATTGATCATATTGCTGGCAGGGCTTTTGCTGGGTAGCTGCAACCCGGCAAAACGTATCGTTGCCTTCGACGAAAGCAAGATAGATGCTCAATTATTCCAGAACATATTTAACGGCGCAGACAGCATCATCCTGTACAAGACGTCTTTCACAGAGCACTATGTGGAAAACAGGAAGACCGGCGTGCTGGAATTTTGTGTGCTCAGCGAGCAGGAACGAAATAAGTCGTTCAAATACCTGAATATGAAGGGCGACAGCCAGGACATATACCTGGTGCGCTTTATGCAAAACAGATCCTCACTCTTCATTTATATGTCCGTGAAATACGGAACGTTCCCTGATAAGGACATGCGTCCTGTTACCCATTGCAAAGGCTTTGGCCCTGCGTATGCAGGCATAGAGGATCCGTTCTTAAATGTCATTAACCTGGGAAAGGCGGTGAGGGTCAACTCAAATGGCAGCATGAATTATAAAAGTGGTAAAAATCCGAAACCGGTCTTTATACCTGCTGAGCCTATCAGCGATGTATCGCGCAATACGATCAGGATAAAACAGATCATGTTTGGCGAGTATAACAAATTTGGCGGCAGGCGGCCAGTGATCATGCCGATGAATACTGTATTTACCGATAAGAACATGGAGTGCCTTAATTTCCGGTATGTGAAAACACTAAATACCCATTGATATGAGCAATAACCAAAAACAATCATTAGGTCAAAAAATAAAAAGCATGTTTGGAAAAAAGCTGGGTAAATGTATTGCTGTAGAGCTTAGCCCAGGCAAGTGGTATTGCCACACATGGGATGGCGGCGTTCTGGTACAATGTCCGGGTATGCCCCCATTCAACAGCCAGGCTGAATGTGAGGCCGCAAAGTGTAACGGATAACTATTTATGAAACTGATAGCGGAACTATTGATCGGATTTGTGGCGCTGGAGCACCTGTATATACTGTGGCTGGAGATGTTTGCATGGACAACAAAGGGCAAACAAACATTCAAGTCATTTCCAGCCGACCTGTTTGAACAAACCAAAGGGCTTGCGGCCAACCAGGGCCTTTACAATGGCTTTCTGTCTGCAGGACTTATATGGTCGCTGCTTATCTGCGATGCTGGCTGGAGTAATAATGTAGCAGTTTTCTTTCTGTCCTGCGTAATAATTGCAGGTATCTACGGTGCGCTTACGGTGCAGCGATCTATTTTCTTTGTTCAGGCAACGCCTGCCATCATTGCATTAGTTTTTACACTACTAAACCGATAATGACATCTATGAACACTACAATAGCTTTCATCATCAGGCAATATGATTTTAACCTGTTGTATGCAAAAGCATTGGTGACAGATGTACCTGAGGAGGTAATGACTTTTGTGCCATCTGCCGGATTGCTCAACCACCCTGCTTTTACAATAGGCCATCTTATTACCGGCAGTGCTATGATGGCTGAAGACCTAGGAAGCGAGTCGGTATTACCTGAAGGCTGGGCTGAACTATTCCAACGCAAAGGCCCTAATGACCAAAAAAGGCCTGACGAGGACAAAACAAAATACCCCACTAAAGCTGCCCTGCTGAATGAATTGGAAAGACAGCATGAAAGCGTGAAGGAACTCCTATTATCGGTGTCAGAAAAAAAACTGGCAGAACCCGTAAAGTGGCGTTTTGGTATATACATGCCTACCCTGCTGGACCTTATTCTTTTTATGTGTGTCAGCCACGAAAGCATGCATTTAGGGCAGTTAGCAGCATGGAGGAGAGCTTTAAATATGCCAGCAGCGCTTGGCACCCTATAGCTACTGAAATTCATATTATCCGAATGTTATGCTCAGCCTTGCAAATGAAGTGAAAGGCCTGAAAACCCATACTGATGATTTTACTTTTGAAAGCATCAATCATTCACTGGAGCTCTATACTGTACGATCTGTAGTGTTGCAGGTACTTGTAAATCTTTGCAACAATGCAATAAAATACAACGACAAGCAACAAGACATAGTCAGCATCAGCGATGTAGATGTGGGATCTTTCTATTCTTTTTCCGTAGCTGATAACGGCCCGGGGATCTCTAATGAAAACCAGGCAAAAATATTCGAACTGTTCAGCACGCTGGGTGTTAATGACCGTTTTTAATAAAATGGGAACAGGTATAGGTCTTGCCACCGTAAAAAGGCTAGCGGAGAAGATGGGCGATACTATATCTGTTGTTTCAGAAATTGGTAAAGGCAGCACATTCACTTTACAATAAGAAAGTAATAAAATAATTTGTCGTCAATACTGAACGGGCTCTTTAAAAGCCCGTTTCGTGTTACTATATGTTTCATTAGCAAATCGTTAACCGCCCATCTAATAAAAGAACATAACATTTTTATTACTTTTCCTAACGACAATAAATACAGCACATTTATTGATGTTGATTAAAAATAATAATTATGGCTATTGACCAGGAAATGATCTTTGACAGGATCAGCGAGGGTAAGTGTATATTGATCACCGGGCCGGATATAGGAATAACTGACCCAAACCAAACAATGCACCTGAAGTTAAAGCAATACCTCATTGAAAATTATGATGCGGACCTTAAACACTATACTGACGATGAATTTTTTTCGTTCAGGGATGCAGGAGATAAAGAAGGGGCAATTTATAAACTTCAAAAATTTTACAAGACCCTAAAACCTAATGACACCTATTTAAAAATAGCCGACATCCCTTTCCATCTTATCATCTCTGTTTCCCCTGACCATATACTTAAAGACGTTTTCACAGAAAAAAAGATACCATATACTTTTGATTATTACAATAAAGAACAAAATCCGGGACCACTTGAAGCACCTTCGCAGGAAAAGCCTCTGATCTACAACCTGTTTGGGAATATTGACAAAGAAAGCTCACTGATATTCACCTACGATGACCTATTTGATTACCTGATGAAAATATTCGGTGATTTCAAATTGCCGCAATTATTACACACACAGTTAAAGGATGCAAGGATCATCCTGTTCATGGGATTCGATTTCGATAAATGGTATTTCAAATTGCTGTTGCGGCTGTTAGGATTGAATGAACCGCAAAAAACAAAAGGCGCATCGAATAAAGACAACACAATAAAGGACCACATAAAGAATTTCTACATCTCCGAATTTAAAGTAAACTTTATAGAATCTACAGAAGCAGATATACTCGATAACCTGCACCAGCTATGCATGGAGAAGGGAATATTGCGCTCAAAAAGCACTCCTGCAGCACCAGTACTATTCCCCATCGGGCCCAGAGATATTCATCAGTTACAAATGGCGTGGGGAAAGTGAAGAGATGGCAGCTGAAATTGAAAACGTATTAAAGGAACGGGGCCTGAACGTAATAAGGGATAAAAGCAGCCTGCCATATACCGGCAAAATAAAAAGCTTCATGGAGACTATAGGCAAAGGAAAATATGTCATAGTAATATTAAGCAACGAATACCTCATGTCTGAAAACTGCATGTTCGAAATGCTGGAAATAAAGAATCATGGGTCAATAAATCAAAGGGTATTTCCTATAGTGCTGAATGATGCCGCTATCTATGTGCCTAGTGAGCGCCTGAAATATAACAACCACTGGATAAATGAAAAGGCAA
>JAOQAP010000156.1 GCA_025963465.1 Flavipsychrobacter sp. | reverse complement strand
CTTGCCGTCAATATCTTTGTTGCTTACATCTTTAAATTCCTTACCCTTCTCAATAGATACTACGGACTTCTTATTGAATTCCGGGAATTTCTCTCCTACTGTAATAAATGTGTTTGCCATATGCTTGTTTTGATGTTAATTAATTATGCAGCAAATATCGGCATTATGCTACAGATAACACTGACGTTCGTCATTGTGTTTTACTATTAAAGAATAAGAGATTTCAATGTAACTGATAGTACAACATCAGTTCAATGATATTCCAGGAAGTGTAGCGGGCAGAGTATTATGAAACAATAACGGGTGACATGATACTTCTACGAAGTGCGGGTATAACGGAAATGCAAGTACCATTTCCATTGCTTCCTGCTCTTCCTCGGCATTAATAACACACCATATCAGGTTCCTGTGTATGGATACACTGTATGATAATATACGACCTTCAGAGAATAGCTTATTGATATGCTCCCTGTGAAAAGGAACAACTGCTGCAAGATCGTCTGAAAACTCAGAAAGCTCTAACTGGAACAAATAAGCGGCCATCGCGATACCGTGATTAAAATATTATCGCAATAAGGTTACATTACCACGCTTCTTTATCTCTTTACCACGGAGACAGAATGCGTCAGCTTCCCACACATATACACCAACGGGTGCTATCTTACCATTGTAAGTACCATCCCAACCCTTGGTCACATCAGTAGATTCATATACAAGTACTCCCCAACGATCATAGATACGGAAGTAATTCAGCTTAATGATCTCCTGGTTAAGTATCGCAAACCTGTTTGTTTGAACATTTGTACTGTTAGGTGCAAACGCATTAGGCAACAGCAAATCTCCACAATCTACATGCACCACTACAGTGTCGGTACTTGTACATCCTATAGTGTCATTTAGTTCCGTAACCTTTAAATAATAGGTGTAATCATACGGAGGATTTGCCACAGGGTTTGTTACAGTACTATCACTTAAGAATTCGAAAGGACTCCAATTGAATACATAAAGGCCTTGCTCTGTTATACTGCTGTAAGTAATGGTATTCGGTCCACCAATAGCGGTTTTGCCCCCATCATGTACCCAACGGTCAGGCCCAGCATCTGCATGCACCCTGCTTACGTTTATCTCGATCTGTGTATCTACTACACAACCAAATGGGTAATGAAATACAACATGATAAGCATTATTAAAATCAGGCCAAACTCTTACAGAATCACGGTACATGTACGTAGTATCTATATGGTAACCACTAAACCATGTAATAGTATCAGCAAGGTTAGATTTTGCATACAAACGAATAGTATCACCCTGGCATATTGTAGTATCAGGCGTCATATTTATCGGAGGGTAAGGCAATACCGTGATCGGCTTACAATTTACCTGCTGTGTTGGCAGTCCCTGGTTGATAACGTAGTAGATGTTGTAAATACCAGGGGCATCATACTTGTAGACAGGAGGTGTCACTTCACTGTAAGAAGGTATTGATGAGTTAGTGCAATGGAAAAAGTTCACTTTCGTCAACGAACTGTCGCGCGCATTGGTAATGAATCCGTAAACATTATCCTTATCACGGATGATGCTGGATATGCTTGTAGGATAGTTCATCAGTCCCACATTGTTGTAATCAACAGCATAGTAAGGACCTATTGGTTCAGACATCTGTATACCGACAAGCTGGCTGGTAGTACTATCTGTAACATAAGCATACATTTCACCACAATCTTTATTGATAGTAATACCTGAAGGGCGATTGATCCTGAAGTTGAAATCACCAAGGTTGTTACCAATAGCATCATTCAACACAAGAGCTGTATCTAAGTGTGCTCCAAGGTCTAAGCGGGCAACTGTACTCGACGTGATATTTGTAACGAAGAAATACCATTGCCCCTGGTGTCGTATTGCAGCAAGGTCAGAAGGTCCGCTTAATACAAAATTACCAAACGCATCTGTAGGATTGCCAAGGTTCTCCATCAGTGGTGTATTCGAAACGTTGAAAGAGAAATCAAGGCGTATCAACTCATCTGAACCCTGATTAACAATAAAGCCGTACCAGTTGTTAGAGGCATCCTGTGCTACAAATATTCCTTTTGGATGGTTAAGCATGTTCTTGTAGTTACCAAAGTTGGCAACGTTAGGATGCGGGTTGCTCAGATGCGGGCCAAAATCCACACGACCTAAGGATGATGTAGCCTGTGTAAAACCGCCCGAAACAAAGATGAACCAGTTACGGGAAAGCGTATCTCTCATTATGAACAATGAGGTAGGATTAACCGGCAAACCGCCTTTTAAGCTGTCGAAATTCGTTACTGTTGGTACGTTATCAAGGCTGTTTCCGAAGTTAAGACGAAGCAATTCACGTGTTTGAGAGTTGATCACAAAGCCGTAATACATGCCACTATCCTTAATAATATCGATGTTTGTTGGGATATGGAACCTGAATTTTTTTCCAAGATTATCACCTGTAGGAGCATTCATCTGGTAACCGGAACAAAAACCCCAGTAGTAAGAAGCTGCGTTGAAGATATTGTTTTTCAATGAAACAGGCTGGTTTACGCACACTGTATCGGGTGCAAAAAACAGTGTATCAACAGAGGGTCTAAGCGTTTGCGCGCCAAGGTTATTAAGTTGTGAGAACACCAAAAACGCTATGAGTAGTAAAATTTTTTTCATAATCATGTATAAGATATATTATATCCTTCCGTAAACTTCCGCTAATATAAGATAATACTGCAAAACTTTGGTAGCAATCGTGTATATTTATTTTACAAACCAAAAAATTACAAGCTAAGAATGAGCAAATCGCATTTTTTATTAATTAAAAATTCAATATTTATTTTAATTATTTTTGCCGGGCTCCAGGCCAGGGCTAAGGAAGGCATGTGGATACCAGCTACCCTGAAAGCACATGAAAAGGACATGAAAGCGATGGGATTGGAGATCCCGATCGAACAGTTGTATAACGAGAATGGTACTGGCCTGAACAATGCCGTTGTCCTTTTTGGCAAAGGATGTACCGGTGAGATCATTTCTACAAAGGGGCTGATACTGACCAATCACCATTGCGGTTATGGAAGTGCACAGGGTTTAAGTAATACAGAACATGATTATTTCGCCAACGGCTTCTGGGCAAAGAACCAGGGAGAAGAACTACCGTGCAAGGGACTGACTGTAACATTTATCCGCCGTATGGAAAATGTAACGGACAGAGTGCTTGCAGGTATCAGCGATACGCTCAATGATATTACCCGCGATAGTATAGTAACGCTACACATATCTGCTATTGAAAAAGATTTCATGAAAAGCACAGGTATGGATGCTTCCATAAAGCCTTACTTTAAAGGTAACCAGTATTGGGTAGCCATTACCCAAACGTACAAGGACATAAGGTTCGTTGGCTTTCCGCCGAACTCAATCGGGGCATTTGGCGGTGATGTAGAAAACTGGATGTGGCCAAGGCATACCGGCGACTTCAGTATCTTCAGAGTTTATGCAGGTGCAGACAATAAGCCTGCGGAATATGCTACTACTAACAAACCTTATAATGCCACAGAGTTCTTTCATATCAACATATCAGGCTACAAAGAAGGCGATTTCTCTATGGTGTATGGTTTCCCGGGTACAACAGACGAATACATTTCTTCTTACGCATTGAAACAAGTATACTCCATTGCCGACCCAATTAGTATTGCCGCACGCACACGTAAACTTAATGTATGGACAGAGCATATGTCTCTACAAAGAGAAACGTTTCTGAAATACACATCAAAACGTGCAGGCGTGGCAAACGGATGGAAAAAATGGCAGGGTGAAGTGGAGGGATTGAAGATAAATAATGCCACCAGCAAGAAACAAGCCTTCGAAAAAAGTTTCCAGGAATGGGCAAATGCTGATAAAACAGCCCCATACGCCGATAATATATTATCACAAATGCGCACTGCTGCTGAAGGAGTAGATCCTCTACTCATCAATGATCAATACAATAAAGAAGCAGTATTGGGAATAGAGTTGATACAACAAGGCGCATCACTGGAGGGTGTATTAAAGTGTTTCAGACTGAATCTGCCGGAAACCGCACTGAGAGACACTTTGCAGAAAGTGATGAAAGGTATGGAGGGGTTCACTAAGAACTACGATGCAGCAACTGATAAAGATGTATTCATATCACTGATGTCTTTGTATTTTTCTAAATGCGCAGCTACCCTGCCCGATTATTTTAAAGCACAGTATGCAGCTCACAAAGAAGATATTATAGCATGGGGCTATGATATCTACAACACATCTATACTTACATCGCAAGACAAACTAAATGCATTTGCAGCAAGTGCAGGAACAGGCGACAGCACAAAAATAATCAATGACCCTGCGTGGCAATTATACTACGCGATAAATACTATGCGCAAGGATAAAATACTACCTGTGCTTAATGATTATTACGCCCGCATGCGCTACCTGAACAGGCTATACCTGAAAGCGCAGATGATGAAGGATAAGAACAAAATATTTTACCCGGATGCGAACCTTACCCAACGCGTTACTTTCGGACAAATAAAAGGATTGAAACAAGGAAAAAAATACTCTTATCAAACAACTCTTGGGGAGGTAATAGCACTTGAAGACAGCACTTCCGATATCTTCCGTGTACCTAAAAAACTAAAAGACCTGTATGCCGCAAAAGACTACGGACGCTGGGGTGTGAACGGAACTATGCCATTAGCCTTCATTGCGTCCAACCATACATCGGGCGGCAACTCCGGCAGCCCGGTATTAAACAGCAGAGGCGAACTGATCGGTACTAATTTCGACCGGGCGTATGAAGGAACTATGAGTGATTATTATTTCGACCCTAACCGCTGCCGCAATATTTCCGTCGACATTAGGTATACCTTGTTCATCATAGAAAAATTTGGTGGGGCAGGATGGTTAATAGATGAAATGAGTATTACAGGCACGCAGAAAAAAGCAAAAAAATAGTGCATAGCCATTCAAAAAGAAAGCCCGGCAACATTTAGTTGCCGGGCTTTCTTTTATTTGCATGCTCAATTATGCAATAGTAGCCTCTTCCGTATTTTGCGTTTCAGAAAGATCAAAGTATTTATTGTGATCGTTTCTTACGCGCCAGTATTTTCTCTTGCTTTTCAATGTTGCTCCTTTAAATTTATCAGCGTACCCAAGAAATTCTTTTTCAATAGCATCATGAGAAAAAGGTTTACCCATTATTGACTGTACGGCCGGGGCGGTATCACGGCTTTCTCTCTTTTCATTCTCCAGGTGTGCCGACATCGAATTATTCTTGTAGCCAAGAAAACGGATAGGGGCAAAATGATTCTGGCCACCTACTTTATAGATCAGCATTGACCTGCCTTTTTTTACAAGGTCCTGAGCAAACTGCTTTTCTTCGGCAACAGCAGAATTAAGGTACTGCTCTATTGTTTTTATGTTATCAATGATCTGGTCTGTGTTTTCTACGAAATGCAACATATCTATATGGTTTTATTTTTTGTAAAGCATTATGACTATTCTGCCGCCTATCGGTAGAATTCATGAAACATCAAACTTGTAATGTACCTATATTACCTGCTCATTTCCGGAGCGTCGAGACATAAACCACTTTTGTGTTTCACACAATCGGGCTATAATTCCAGGTTCTACAGCAGGGCTAACAAGAATCGGATGTGATGAAGGTACTCTTTTTTTAGATAGCACACATTAAGGAATGAGTAATATTGCAGAACTGCATATTGTTAAACTACGCCAGAGCTTAATAATCAGGCATTATTATTGTATTAACATAGAGGTCATTACATTTGAAGTATAATCAAGGTCAATATGCAGTTATCATTGCAGGGGATAATACCAATACCATTAAGGGAAAAAGTAAATACATACAGCTCCGGTATATGGAAAAACTCGCTACAACTCAATAAAGGAGAATATGTGTTTGTACAAGCGCCATCGGGAACCGGCAAAACAACGCTTATTCACATTCTGTATGGTCTTCGCAAAGATTACGATGGAGAAGCGAAATGGGGCACACATGTACTCCGGGCTACTGATAATGAAGTACTGGCAACACTTCGCACCAACAACATAAGTGTCATCTTCCAGGATATGCGCCTGTTCCCTGAACTTACTGCATGGGAAAACATAGAAATAAAAAGGAAGCTGACGAATACAATATCGGAACAACAGGCTTCTGAATGGCTGGACAGGCTTGGGCTGAAGGACAAGAAGAACTCAATGGGCAAAACACTATCCTATGGTGAGCAACAGAGAGTAGCCATAGTACGTGCCTTATTACAGCCTTTCGAATGGTTGCTCATGGATGAGCCGTTCAGCCATTTGGATAATGCAAATACTGACAAAGCCATTGCACTAATAAGCGAGGTAGTAAAAACACGCAATGCAGGTATGATACTCGCAGACCTGGATGACAACAACTTTTTCCCATACACCCAAAAGATCATACTGTGAGCGAACCCACGCAAAAAAACATGCTGAAGAAATTATTGATGCGCACACAGAACCGTTCACGGTTATGGGCAGCACTCGCAGCATTGTGCATAGGCACTACCCTGCTGCTGCTATCAGTAATGATCTGGTGGAACTTTCGCGAATTGCTATATGGTAAGAACCAGAATGACACGCTTGGTAGCACCTTCCTCATTATAGGCAAGCGGGTAACGGAGCAAAATATGGGTGTTGCGAATGCTACCGTATTTACACCACAGGATATTAACGATCTGAAAACGGCACCACAGGTAGAAGACCTTGGGATCATTTCTTCCAATCATTTTCCAGTATATGCTATGATGGGCGGCAAGCTGGCATTTGCTACCGACCTTGCCCTGGAAAGCGTGCCTGATAAATTCATAGACAAAATGCCAGCAGAGTGGAAATGGGAAGCAGGAAGTAAAGATCTGCCGATCATTATTTCTTCACAGTTCCTCGACATATACAACTATGTGTTTGCTCCCAGCCAGGGCTTGCCCCAGTTGTCAGAAGGCTCCGTAAAATCCATAGTACTTAATTTTAAGGCCGGTAAGGATGAGCAAAGCGAAATGTTCCTGGCACACGTAGTTGGTTTTTCCGACCGGATAGGATCTGTACTTGCACCGCAATCATTCATAGACTACGGCAACAAGAAATGGGGAAAGCCAGGCATCTCTGAAGCGCCCTCGCAGATCATCCTGAAAACAAAGGACCCTTCTGATACAAAGTTTGCAGACTACCTTCAAAAGCACGATTATAATACTAACAGTCAAAACCTGCGCTGGAGCAAGATACGCGCTATAGTAGAAGTAGTAACGAGTGCGACCGGTGTGCTGGCTTTATTGCTAATGGGTATAGGTACATTGGTATTCATTCTCTTTATTGAGTTGACTATTGCCCGTGCGCAAAACTCACTTACATTATTATTGCAGGTAGGTTATAGCCCCAAATACTTGAGTAGCTTTATGACAGCACGCTTTCTTCCTCTTGTATTAGGCGCTGTCATATTATCTATGATCATCACTATAGCCGGACAGGTGGTAACATCTTTGTTGGTCATATCACAGGGACTTGTACTACCTACTTTACCGGGCTGGCCTGTATGGGTAGCATTGGTAATAAGCACAGGAATATTAGTGCTTCTTGTATCAAAGTCTATCAGCGGAGCAATAAAGAAAACTTAAATCCCTATGGCTAATTATACTGTAGGTACGATTGCCTATGCCGAAGGATGTATATTACATTCAACACGGCTGCAAAAAGAATGAACCAGAATAAGAAAGAGAATACATCCCATCGTAATGAAAATCTTTTTATTGCATCCATGTCACTCAAATGCGAGTATCCCTCGTAAAAGTCTTTATGACTGATCAGGAAGTTGAGACTGACAGAATAAAAGATGATGGCAAACAGCAAATTAAATACGTGAAAAGGTGTACGGTTTATTTCTTTTGGCCAGAAAAACTGGGTAACACAGATCAGCGAGGTGATGAAGAGAATAACATTCACGTAAGTGATAACACGTATCGTGAAATTGACTTTACCATCATTTATTCCTGGTAACAAAATGATAAGTCCGAGAATTAAAACAACCAGGAAAAATATTATGTTCCTGCTAAGACTACCCATGGTAAGAAATTTATGTCTCCAAATTACATCTTAATATTTATAAGACACTAACATACATAGTTACCGATTTGTTAATACAAAATATTATTGTTTTAACGCCCCTTCCCACTTACATACTACCACTGTAGCCACACTATTACCAACAACATTCATAGCAGAACGTCCCATATCCAGTAGGGGATCAATA
>JAOQAP010000144.1 GCA_025963465.1 Flavipsychrobacter sp. | reverse complement strand
GTGAACATAGTTAACGACATGTCTAAATCGGGCATGAAGGTGAATATGGGAACGGGGATGAAATAATAATTAGCTAATTTGTCGATTAGCTAATTAGCTAATGCTTATAATAGAAAATGGTGGTGCTGATGCATCACCATTTCCATTTTTATACCTGTAGCAGTATCGTTACCTAAATTAATATTATATTGCTGTCATTATACTTTTGCCACTGACTTTTTACTTTTGACCTATTATGATGAATTCGCCGGCCCTGAAAAAAACAATACTACTGGGCGCAATATGTATTATTACCTTTTTGTGTTTCAGATATACCGTCAATAACCAGTTTACCAACTGGGACGATGATTTTTATGTAACCAATGACCCGTACATAAAAGCATTTACCCCCCATAACCTGAAAGTTATATTCACCGAGGACATAACAAAGAATAACTACCATCCTCTCTGTATGCTTTCGCTGGCCATCAATTACCATTTTTCGCAGATGGACCCGCATGCCTACTACCTCACTAATATACTGATACATGTAGCCAATGTGATGCTTGTCTTTTTCCTGATGATGGCGCTTTGCGCATTGCTGCAAATGGACGAAAAAGGCAAGCTGTTCGTGGCATCTTTTGCAGCCTTGTTCTTTGGCATACACCCTATGCACGTAGAGTCTGTAGCATGGATAGCCGAGCGTAAAGATGTGCTTTATGCATTCTTCTATATACTGGGATTGCTCTGCTACCTGAAGTACCTGGCCACTAATAAAATGAGCTGGTACTGGCTTACCTTCATTGTGTTCATAGCATCATGCTTATCCAAGCCTATGGCTGTTGTGTTCCCTATGTCGTTATTATGTATAGACATACTTGCAAAAAGACAACTCAGCAAAAAACTGGTAACAGAAAAGATATTGTTCTTCCTGTTCTCCCTCATATGCGGAGGCATGGCATTCTATACCCAGAACAAAACCGGGGCAATAGCATCGTTTGGCATACTTACTATTTATGAGCGTATCATGTATGCAGGCTACAGCTTCATTATGTACGTATCGAAGCTATTCAACCCTACTTACCTGTCGACCTTCTATCCCTACCCATACAGGTTTGTAACAGGCTACCTGCCTGGCATTTATTACGCAGCGCCCTTCCTTGCATTGACCATAGCAGGCCTACCGGTATGGATCACCTACCAATACAAACGCGAGTATTTCAGGCCCGTCGCCTTCGGTATGGGGTTCTTTGTAGCCAATGTAATATTCATCTTACAGTTCATATCCGTGGGTGCGGCGATCATGGCCGACAGGTATTCCTATGTAGCCTATATAGGACTGTTGTTCCTACTGGGCTATTTTATTAATGAATTGATCAGGAATTTTCCAAAGCTGAAGATCGCTGTATTTGCAGTGCTTATCTGCGTTGCAGGCTGGTTCTCCTATATGTGCTATGAGCGCACCTTTGCATGGCATGATTCAGAAAGCTTATTGTCTGATGCGATAGAAAAATACCCGGTGAAGAAAGACCCCGATATGCCACATGACTCTAAAAACAGCGGGGTGGCATTGTTATCCTATAAATGGCGCGGTAACTTATACTTCAGCAGAGGAGAACTTAATAAGGCACTCAGCGACTATAATGTGATGGTGATGCTACGGTCGGCTGATGCAAAGACCTTTGACAAGATAGGCAACATCTACTTTATGAGAAAGCAGTATGACAGCGCTATCATTGCCTATACACAATCGCTGGAAGTACAGAATAATGTAATGAAAACGTATGCCGACCGCTCGATGGCCTATATGACCGTTGGCGACACCGTTAATGCATTTAAAGACTTTATTATAGCCTACCAGATGGACCCGCAAAGTTTAGACGCATTTTCAGAGAGCGTATTCAATGCGGTACAAAAGCAACAGTATGACCTGGCTATAAATGAATACAACATGCTGCTGAAGGTAATTTCTTCTAATCCTTTTTATTATTTCTACCGGGGCGTGGCCAAATTCGGTAAGGGCGAGACCGAGGCAGCCATTATAGATTGGGAAATAGCGGTCAAATACAATTCAAAAGACGTACAGCAATCTGCATCTTATAACCTGGCCGTAGCTTACGAGGCTAAAGGCGACTACAAAAAGGCAGTTGATTATATACTCATGGCCAAAAGAACAGGCTATGCTGTAACTGATGAATATATGGCGACATTACAAAAAAAGCTCGCCGAAAGCAAAAAGTAGATTTTCTCCTAATATCTCCGTTTCAGCCAAAAAATACCGCATTTGCGGTATTGTGGCACCCCCATTCCCGTCATACGTTTGCATAAGTTATTTATTAAGGATTAAAAGCCTACATAAATACTACTAAAGTGTTATTGTGTCAACATCAACGCGGGAATAAATTTGCTTAACCGATTTAATTAATAATTAAAAAACAAAACATGAAAAAATTCCTATTATCAGCAGTAGTAGCAGCAACCATCATTGGTAGCTTAACATTGACAGGATGTAAGAAAGAGGAGAAAACGACTACAACTCCAACACCGAGCTATGCATGTGCATCATGCTCAACGGCTCCCGATGCTAAAGCGGCTAATGACAATATCAGCAAGGGTATCTATAAAGGGATCATTGTTGGTTCTTCCGGGACTATCAAGTTTGACATCATGAACAATGATACGACTATCAAGGCATATATGGTAATAGATGGTACAAGCGTAACACTCACAGCTACAGTAGCATGGGCATCAGGCGCAGCATATGTATCACCATTTACCGGAACATTGAATGGAGAAGCAGTAAGTATCACTTTCTCCGTAGGCGCAGACGGCGGAACCCCTACCATTACAGCAATGAATATACCGGGACACCCAAATGCCAGCCTTACTATATCAAAAGAGACATCTACAAACCTGATCAAATGCTTTGAAGGCACTTATAAGAACACAACCAGCGGTGAAACAGGAAATTTCGACCTGTTTCTAAGCACAAGCCTTAAGAAATGGAGCGCGAAGGTAAAATCAACAGGCGGTTCAAAGAGCATCCAGGTTGATGGCACGTTTGACGGTACAAAGCTCAGCTATGACTATGGCCAGGGGAACAATGGCAGCGCTACCCTTTCCGGTGATAATATCATAAATGGTGTATTTACAACCGATAAGCCAGAAAATGGAACATGGGAAGCAAAACGTACTTTATAAAATAATTCAACCATTTCAATAATATTTCTATTTTTGTTTTTTATATTCACAAACAACTAAAAATCATGCGTATGAAAAAAGCTAGCCTTGCTTCGTTATTACTTGCTGGTGTCGCCCTTACTTCAAATGCCCAACAAATGCTGGGTATATCTACAAGTAACTGGTGCGGTACAAAGAACATTGACCTGAACCCTGGTTATATTGCGGATAGCAGAACAAGATTTCAACTAGACCTGTTTGGTTTAAACTTCGGTGTAGATAACAGTCTTGGCTCTCTCGATTTCAGCAAGGCAATACAATCAGCAGGAGGAAATGCAGGAAGTGTATTTACATTATCAAAAAGCAAAGAATTCAGCATACAATTTCCTGTAGCAGATATAAACCTGCCGGGCCTTATGGTGTCAATTGACGATAAGAACAGTTTCGCGATCACTACACGAGTGAGGATAGATAACCAGTTCAACAACTTCAGCCGCGAGTTGCTGAGCTCCGCACTTTTCCCGGGACAGGTGAATTCGGATGTTGCGATCACGTCAAAGAATTTCAACTGGACAGCTCATATGTGGAGTGAACTGAAGCTTACTTATGCAAGAGAGGTGTATAATGAAGGTGAACACTATATAAAAGCCGGATTGAGCATAGCACGTCTTGGTGGTATTGGCTTCCTGTCATTGAAGGGTTCAAACCTGGACGGCCACTATTATAAGAGCCAGGATTCCCTGAGAACGACCAATACCGACCTCCAGTTTGCAACAAGCCTGGTAGATAATGGCAGTGAGCTGGCGAATGGCGTAGGAAGCATAGCCGGTCAATTTTTTGGCAAAAAAGGCGGACATGGCCTTGGTGCAGATATAGGTGCGGTGTATGAATATCGCCCGGAAGAAACCAACAGCGATGACAAAAGCAGCAATAAATATAAGGTACGCGGCGCGATAGCAATAACAGATCTTGGCGCTATAAAATATGATGCACTTGAAGCTAAAGTACATGCCAACGGGTATTTAAAAGCAAGTGAAGTATCTGATGCTTTCGGAAACTCACAGAGTTTTAACAATTATTTTACCAGCCACGGCTATACCTTGGATACCGGTAAAAGAAGTACAAAAGTTCATATGCCTACAGCGATGAACATTGCTGTTGATTATTTTGTAGCAAGCCACTTTTACGTAAATGCTACATGGATCAAAAACATTGCTAACCGCCAGAATTATGGTAATTCTGTTTATAGCCAGCTATCTGTAACTCCACGCTGGGACACAAGGTATTTCTGCGTAGGGTTGCCGATCACTTACAGTAGTTTGTCTCATAGCATGAAAGCCGGCATAGGCTTCCGCCTGTCTGCATTATATTTTGGCAGTGATGACCTGCTGGCGTTTGTAAGCTCAAAGGCATACGGTGTTAACTTCTACATGGGAGGCAGCATTCCTATCCAGAAGAAACGCAGCAAATCTCATAAAGGAGACAGCATTACAACTTCCAAGGAAACAACTACTGAAAAAGGTTAATGAAAGTATACCCATACTTTGTTAACAGAAACCCGTTCACCTTTGTTGAACGGGTTTCTTATTTATTTACTTGTCTATAATTCTATTATATTCGCACTACATACTCGCCATGCGCAACTCTCTTGTACTGATGCTGTTATTGATGACAGCGCTATCATCCTGCCATTCTCATCGCAGGGCATTACGGCGGCAGGAGGCGCAATGTGTGGAAGGCAGCAAGCACGCTATTCATAAGAATTCTACAGAGGAGTATATAGCATTCTATAAGAACACGGCTATACGGCAGATGCGCAAATACGGTATACCGGCGAGTATTATACTGGCACAGGGCATACTGGAATCGAGCAATGGAAATAGTGATCTAGCCCGTTATGCAAACAATCATTTTGGTATAAAGTGCACCAATGAATGGAATGGTAAGACCTACTATAAGGATGATGATAAGCCTGATGAATGTTTCCGGAAATATACTGATGCTGACGCCTCTTTCAGAGACCACTCTGAATTTTTGAAACGAAGCAAGTATGCCAGTTTATTTAATCTTAAGTCAACAGATTATAAGGGCTGGGCAAAGGGGCTAAAGAAATGTGGTTATGCGACTAATCCAAAATACCCGGAACTGCTGATAAACCTGATAGAGCGGTATAAGTTGCAGCAGTATGACTAAACAGGCGCCGATACTCTACTATACATTCTAAGGTGAAATGAATGTCGATGAATAATACGCGCCTAATGAAACAGCCTCGGAACTGGAATAATAAAAGGAGTCTTTAGCTGCAGTGTGGGTTACGGTCATTTCAAATTCACTGCCTCCACCCATGCTCATGTCCCGCATCCTGTACTTGACCACGGTTCTATCACCCAAATCATCCAATGTCTGGAAATAAAGTTTTGTGTTGTTAAAACTGATCGTTACCGGATCAACGTACTTTATTTCCATATTTATGTTAGCAGCAATTATACTATCTACATCAGCTACATGGCTTTTGATAACGGCACGCCATAAATGTGTTCCGGCGAAAGTGGCTGTAATTGTAGGGATTTTGGCCACATAAACTGATATAGTCGCGGTCACAGAATCATCATTATCCAGTTTGAGCTTTACTTTATACGAGCCATCCTTATTGTAAATATGATCAGGGTACCTATCACCTGATACTTTGCCATCGCCAAAATCCCAACGATAGCTTGACGCACCACTAGCTTCCGGCCAAAAATGGACGGGGTAACCAACGACAGAGCCTGTGGTAACAGCACTTGTATAGTTGATATAGATGTTTGTCAATGTAGCGTGTGATTTGCCGGTGTTATCTACTTCTTTTTTCTTGCAGCCCGTGAAGGACATAGCAAACAGTACCAGTACGGGCAAAATGAAATTTTTCATAGTTAGTGTTTATTGTTATGCAAGTTGTGTATGTTAAATATAACTCTTTCCATCGAGCAAAGCAAAACCTATAATTATACGCAACGGTTGAACCCGATGAATATGATCAACTTCCAATCCACTAAAAGGAACTAGTCAAATCCATTTAACATGAGTTGTTTATTCTTATTATGTCATAATCAAAGAAAGGGTGATTTGTTGCATTTTCGGGTTTATATTTGCTTTGCAATTCCATCACCGTCATATACAAGTAAATGAATATAAAAAGTTACTAATCGCCAACAGAGGAGAGGTATTGGTATTAAGAATGACCCTGTGTTAATAGCCGCTATCATTAAGGAAACCGGTAAATGGCGGCAGTAATCTCAAAGACAGATTACAGTTAGGCGAAATGATCAGTACTATGGTGTAACATATTTTGCGTAATAAAAATTACCCAATGAGCCACCACTTACAACGTAGTACATAGTGTCTGAAGTAGCGGTGTGTTTCAGTTTTACATTTGTAAAATTTGCAACATATCCATTGACCCTCACATTATATTCAACTGTAGTAACTCCTGCATCTTCTACTGAGGACATAAAGTATACCTTTGTCCCGTCTATAGTAATAGTAGCAGGGTCAATATAGGTGATTTTATACTGAGCTATTCTCGTTACACTATCAAAAGTGTTGCGCCATGTTCTTATTCCGGCCATAGAAGCAGTGAGAATGGGAGGTTTACAAACATAAAAAGCATTTGTTGCCGTTACCGAATCATCATTATCCAATTTTAGTTTTACGACGATGGGGCCGTCTTTTTCATAAGTATGGCAAGGTAAAGCTTCGGTTGACGTTTTTCCATCGCCGAAATCCCATTTGGATGTTTTTGCGCCAATGGCATTAGAGGTAAAGCATACATTACATCCTGCTACAGGCACCCCACTTTTAGTGTTATCTATGAATATAGCTGTCAGTTGTGCCAGGGACTTACCCGTATTGTCTTGCTCTTTTTCTTTCTTTTTACAGCTGAAAAAGCTGAGCGATATTATTGCTATAACAGTAAGAATTGAGTTTTTCATAGGAAGACTATAGTTTCAGTGTATTAAATGTAGTTATAAAGAATTAGTGCGCAAACAGATACATTTACATATAAAACGTAAGCTCACGGTAATTTATTATGGCCTTTGAGGATTATATTTGCTTATTGTTCCAAAGCACTACCATAAAGACATATGAATATAAAAAAACTGCTGATCGCCAACAGAGGAGAGATATCTATACGCATATCGCGCGCAGCTACAGAACTGCATATACCTACAGTTGCTATATACACATATGAGGACCGATATTCGCTGCACAGGTATAAGGCTGACGAAGCCTACCAGGTAGGTGCAGATAATGACCCGCTGAAACCATACCTGAACATTAACGATATTATAGAAGTAGCACTGGACTGCGGCGCTAATGCCATACATCCCGGGTATGGCTTCCTGTCTGAGAACGCTGAATTTGCCCGTAAGTGCGCAGAAAACAATATCATATTCATAGGCCCGCGCCCTGAGGCGATGGCGGCGCTGGGTGATAAAGTAACAGCGAAAGAAGTAGCTAAGAAAGCAGGCATACCGCTGATAGAAAGCAATGTAGGCGAGCTAAATGATATAGAGACCGCTCTTGCAGAAGCAGGACGAATAGGATACCCACTGATGCTGAAGGCTGCATCAGGTGGTGGTGGCCGTGGTAT
>JAOQAP010000131.1 GCA_025963465.1 Flavipsychrobacter sp. | reverse complement strand
GTACCAGCCACAATCCAGGTATCGGCTGTACAGCTGCAGTAGCAGTTTTGTCAGGTTGCGTGTAATAGTGGAGTTATAATTGAATGTATAATTTACCGGGCGGGTATAATAGTAAGTGCCTTGTCCGCTGCTGGTTTTGTACATGTTCTCCTGCAGCAGGTGTGTGTTCCACCATACAGTGGCGTCTACTTTATACAGGCTGAACAGGTAATCTCCTTCAAAATGTGCACCCGCTTTTATGCCGTCTATCGGGTTCCACCACAGGTCGGGGCGAATGTCTAGTCGGTACTGCCTGCGGTCCCACTTAGGGCTCAGTCCGCCGTCCAGCAGGGTTTTAATAGCCCGTGGGCTTATACAGAGGTTTTTAGTTTTATAGTTGTCCACCATATCTATATCTGCAAGGCGATAGGTGGTATCTATCTGCACGTTCTTTATGCCTGATGGTATCTGCACATGTGCGGTATAGTTTTCATTCAGCTTGCCCCAGCCATACCATTTAGGCAGGGTAGTGGCGGCAGTTTGTTTCTGGTGCCATGTGTTAGGTATATAGTAGCTGTGTTTAGAGCCGTCTTTGGCTGTGATGGTGAAATCAATAGGCATCTGCATAGCGCCCGGCCTGCGGAATTTAACGGCAAAGCTGTCTGTGCCGCTTATCTTGTGGATACCACAAATGCTGTAGTCAAGAGTCTTCGTAGTTTCAAACCACTGGTCAAAGAACCAGGATAGGTCGTTGTGTGTAAACTGTATCACGGAAGCGCGGAAATCTTCGAAATAAGGATGTGCGAATTTCCATTGTTCAAAGTAATGGTGCATCGTTTCTTTGAACAGGGAATCACCGAGTACATATTCCAGGTTATACAGCATAGATGCGGTTTTATAATACACCATGCCATAGCCGCCGCCGTGGTTCAGTGCATTATTAAAATCGTCAGAGTGTGTGTTGATGGACACCTCGTTCTGGTTCAGTGCGTCAAAGGTGTAGCGGTTCAGCACACGCAGGTCCAGTACATTTTGCGGCTCAGCAAAATGCTGCCTGTATTTTGATTTTGGTGTGCTCTCCACCAGGTTCTCCCCATCTATTTTGCGAAGGCCTAATGCTGTAAGGTATTGGGTGAAACCCTCGTCCATGGCTGCACGGTATGTTTCGTTGCTGCCCACCTGTCCGTAAAACCAGTTATGGCCTATTTCGTGCACCAATAGTCCCCTATACCCCGGATCGGAGCCTCCGTCCAGGGTTAACATAGGGTATTCCATGCCGTCCTGTGCGTCCGCAGCTACTATCTTCGGATAGCAATACATGCCTATTTCTTCAGAGAATGTTTTGATGATCTTTGTCATGTAGTCGGTAGCATTTTGCCACCCTGCGGCATGTGGCTCCTGCACTACGGCCACACATTCCACGCCATTCCAGTAAGAGGTGCCTATACGGTATGACGGGTCTGCTGTAAATGCGAAGTCATGTACATTGTTGCCTATGAAATGCCATGCTTTACGCCTGCCTTTCTGGTATGGAATAATTGTAGATGGCGGCTCATTGCCTTTTTTATTGGCAAAGTTTTTAATCTCCAGTTTAGCCCTGAGCGTGTCCGGCAGCATTTCTTTCCTGTTTTGCAGTACACCGGTAGCCTCCACTATATAGTTGGATGGGAAATCGAGTGTTACATCATAAAGGCCATAGTCTCCATAAAATTCTTTATTCAGGTGCTGGTAGGTGTCCCAGCCATGCATACGGTCATATACACACAGTTTTGGGAACCACTGTACCCCGTTGTAATGCATAAATCCCCATGCATTATACATCTGCATCCTGCGGCGGGTCATGCCTTTATCGTACCAGGTCTTAAAGCTCATTTTTATAGCCACCTTTTGTCCCGGCACCAATGGTTTTGGCAGGTACACCTTCATGATGGTATTATCCAGCTCTATGGTGGTTGGTTGTCCGTCTACCTTTATTTTTTCGGTGGTGGTGCCCAGTCCCGCGGCTTCATTTTTACCCATTGCGGTCTTGGTATTGTTTGCTTTTTCCAGTTGATGCAGGTAAGACCCCTTCACAAAAGCGTTCTGGTACAGGTGGAAGTAAACAAATTTCAATGTGTCGGGTGAGTTGTTCCAGAAGGTGAGCTCTTCCGCGCCATCTATCATGTTCTCCTCTTCCCGCATTATGGCATATATCTTATACTGCACGTCCTGCTGCCAGTAGCTTGCATCCGGCTGGCGGTTACCCCAGTAGTACTGGTTATCCATATTACGATAGTCATTGTCATGCAGGTTTGCCATTCCATCTATGCGCACAGGAGCAGGCCATTTCTGTCCAGGTTTCGGTGCCTGCCCGTAAGCATGTATGATAATAAAACAGGTAATGAGTGTAGCTACTGCCTTTAACCGCATGATTCAGAGATTTGGGATAAAAATAGAATTTTAAAAGGAATTGTTCCTAACCCTCTTTATCCCGTCCTCTGCAAGATAGTCTGGCTACTGAGGTTTTGCATAATGACATACTGTATTAGAGATGTCCTGTCTTCATTTTAGAAAATATCATTAATTGAACGTATCTTTAGTATACAGCAGGCTTGTTACACACAACTTTGTTAGACCGCGTATGAACGAAGCGACTGCTTCTGAGAAATTAATAAATGCGAACAAAGAGCTGGGCCATCAGAAAGCGGAGCGTGGAAAGCGTGCGGCAGAACTGGTTATCGCCAATAAGGAACTTGTCTTCCAGAATAACGAAAAAGAGAAACGTGCGGAAGAATTATTGATTGCCAATGCAGAATTACTTTTTCAAAACGAAGAAAAAGGTAAACGTGCGGCAGAGCTGGCCATTGCTAATACTGAGCTTATTTACCAGAGCGGAGAAAAGGGCAAGCGTGCCGCAGAACTTGTGATAGCTAATGAAGAGTTGCTGTACCAGAACGAAGAAAAGGGTAAGCGTGCCGCGGAGCTTGCGATAGCCAACCAGGAATTGGTCTTCCAGAATAATGAAAAAATAAAGCGGACGGAAGAACTATTAATAGCCAATGTAGAATTGCTTTTTCAAAATGAGGAGAAGGGCAAACGTGCGGCAGAGCTGGCTATTGCCAATATCGAACTTATTTACCAGAATAAAGAAAAAGTTAAGCGGGCAGCAGAACTGGCGATAGCTAATAAAGAATTGCTATACCAGAACGAAGAGAAGGGTAAGCGTGCCGCAGAGTTGGCGATAGCCAACCAGGAACTGATATTCCAGAATAACGAAAAGATAAAGCGGACGGAAGAGCTATTAATCGCCAATGTGGAGTTGCTTTTTCAAAATGAGGAAAAAAGCAAGCGTGCTGCCGAACTGGTAATTGCCAATGCCGAGCTTATTTACCAGGATGACGAAAAAGGGAAACGTGCCGCCGAACTGGTAATAGCCAACCAGGAGCTGCTGCTACAGAATAAAGACAAAGAAAAACTGGCGCTGGAATTGATCATTGCCAATAAAGAATTGCTATACCAGAATAAAGAGAAAGGGAAGCGTGCCGCAGAATTAGTGATCGCCAATAAAGAATTGGTGTACCAGAATAAAGAGAAGGGAAAGCGTGCAGCAGAATTAGTGATTGCCAATAAAGAACTGGTGTTCCAGAATGAAGAAAAGGAAAAACGTACCGCAGAGCTTCTTTTTGCTAACAAAGAGCTGCAGGCGTTCAACTATATCACCAGCCATGACCTGCAGGAGCCTCTGCGCAAAATACAGGTGCTGTCCAGTTTTATTGTAGACAAAGAGCTGGAAGGGCTTTCAGCCAAAGGGAAAGACTACCTGGTGCGTATTCAGCGGTCATCGGAAAGGATGCAGCAACTGATCAATGACCTGTTGACCTATTCCCGTACCAATACCGAAGAGCGGATATTTGAAACTACCGACCTCAATAAGCTGGTTCTGAGCGTAATAAAAGAGTTAAAGGAGAATATAGAAGATAAAAGTGCGGTAATAGAGCTTGGGCAGCTTTGCGATGCTAAGATCATTCCTTTCCAATTCGTTCAGCTCATGCACAACCTCATTGGCAATGCACTGAAATTTGCAATAGCCGGTAAACCGCCCCACATAACTATATATAGCAAGATCATAAAGGGAAGTAAGCGAATATCTGCCCGTATGCTGCCGGGAAAGAGTTATTGCCACATTGTCGTAAAGGATGAAGGTATCGGGTTCAGCCAGGAATTCAGTGAACGTATATTCGGCGTCTTCCAGAAACTTCATTCCGTCCAGGAATATCCGGGTACCGGGATAGGGCTGGCTATCGTAAAGAAGATAGTAGAAAACCACAATGGCATTATCATCGCTCATGGCGAAGCGAATAAAGGCGCAAAATTCGATATCTACATACCAGATTAGCTTTTAATAGCTTATGAATTGAGCCTGTCTGTCAGAGGCCGTCAATGGAAATAAAATATCATTAATAAAATAATTTTTTATAATTGATGGTGATCACCTTGCCTGTGGAAAAATAATATCCCATTTACAGCTTTTAGTATTATTTTTGCAGCCTGTCATTTTATTTCATAAAAAAATAACATATGCAAGAATTCGGCAAAAAAAATCCCGCTGCCAGCTTACCTGGTTTGGGTCTTAATGTATCTGTTGCGCATTGGAACATCTCTCCTGCTGAGCTGGTGAAAAAGACATTGGAATTGGGCCAGGGCGTGCTTAACGATACAGGCGCATTGTGCGTAAGTACCGGTAAATTCACAGGCCGCTCTCCTAAAGACAAATTCACCGTTAAGGACGCTATAACACAGGACAGTGTAGACTGGGGTGATGTAAATATCCCTTTCGCTCCTGATGCGTTCGATAAGCTGTACAACAAGGTATGCGCTTACATGGAAGGTAAAGAAGTATGGGTGCGTGATGCTTATGCATGTGCAGATCCTGCATATCGCCTGAACATCCGCGTGGTGAACGAAACACCATGGGCAAACCTGTTTTGTAACGACCTGTTCCTGCGTCCTACTACCGGCGAAATAGAAACACAGAACCATGACTGGCTCATTCTCCAGGCTCCTGGTTTCCAGGCCGATCCTGCTGCAGATGGTACCCGCCAGGGCAACTTCACAATAGTAAACTTTACAAGAAAAATAATCCTGATAGGCGGTTCTGCTTACACAGGCGAAATGAAGAAAGGTATCTTCGGCGTGTTGAACTTCGTATTGCCGCACAACCATAAGGTATTGAGCATGCACTGCTCTGCGAATGAAGGTAGGGATGGCGATGTAGCATTGTTCTTCGGTTTGAGCGGTACAGGTAAAACTACCCTGAGCGCTGATCCTGAACGTGCACTGATAGGTGATGACGAGCACGGCTGGGCCGATACTACTGTATTCAACTTTGAAGGTGGCTGCTATGCAAAATGTATAGACCTGAGCGCTGAAAAAGAGCCGCAGATATATGGAGCAATCAAGCCGGGCGCATTGCTGGAAAACATTAAGTTCATCGACGGAACCAACGCTGTTGACTATGCTAACTCCAGCATCACTGAAAATACCCGTGCTGCTTATCCTATTGATTTTATTACAAATGCAAAAGAACCTTCTTACGGAGGCCAGCCTAAAAACATATTCTTCCTTACGTGCGATGCGTTCGGTATCCTGCCTCCTATATCAAAGTTGACAAAGGCGCAGGCTATGTATCACTTCATCAGTGGCTATACCGCTAAGGTAGCAGGTACTGAGGTTGGAGTTACTGAGCCGCAGACTACTTTCTCTGCTTGCTTCGGTCGTGTGTTCCTGCCATTGCATCCTGCTAAGTATGCAGAGTTGCTGGGTAAGAAACTGGAAGCTGATGCAAACGTGAACGTTTGGCTCATTAACACAGGCTGGAG